>JBCDAA010000326.1:0-10329 GCA_039186435.1 Myxococcota bacterium
GAGCGGGCGCTTCAGATGCTTCGCCGAAACGCGAGCATGCGCATCGAGATCGGCGGGCACACCGACGACCGCGGAAACGCGCGTCGCAACCAGCGGCTGAGTCTGCAGCGTTGCTCTCGGCAGGTTGCTCCGATCCGTAGCCACGAACCTCAAAGCGCCCGCGATCGAGCCCGTGGGAAACCAGCCAGTCGCGAACGGCCTCCGCACGCTGCAGACTCAGCCGCTGGTTGCGACGCGCGTTTCCGCGGTCGTCGGTGTGCCCGCCGATCTCGATGCGCATGCTCGCGTTTCGGCGAAGCATCTGAAGCGCCCGCTCCAGAACCGGCTCGCTCTCCGGCAGGATGTCCGCGCGATTGGTTCGGAAGTTCACGCCTTCGAGGGTCATCCGCTCCTGCATGGGCGGACAGCCGGCTCCGTCGACCTCGGCGCCCTGCTCGGTGTTGGGGCACTCGTCGAAGGGATTGGGCACTCCGTCCCCGTCGTGGTCGTCGTCTCCGGCGTAGCGCGGGTCTTGAGACGGATCGGAAACCTCTTCCCCATCCGCGAGGCCGCCACCATCGGTGTCTGCGTTCCGGGGATCCGTCTCGTCGTCGTCGAGCACACCGTTGCGATTGCGGTCTTCGCGCCCGTCGTTGAGGCCGTCCCCGTCGCTATCACGCTCGCGCGGGTCCGTCCCGGTTTCGACCTCCAGACGATCGTCGAGACCATCGTTGTCGGTGTCCGTGTCGTTGGGATCCGTGCCGAGCTCGATTTCACGCGCGTCGTCGAGGCCGTCGTTGTCGGAGTCCGCCGCCGAGCGACGCCCCAGTACTTCCAGGGAGATGGTCAAGCCACCCACCAGGATCATGTCGACCCCGTCGTTGTCGCCGCCGAACATCAGCGCTGTTCGAACGAAGAAGCCGATTTGCAATGGACGCACGACAGAGAGGGCGTAGCCGATCGCTGCGTCGAGACCGAACTGGGTGTCGTCGAAGCGGTGAAATCCGACGTGAAGCGAGGTCCAGAGATGACTGTGGGCGTTTCCGCGCTCCTCCGTCGCATACCCGCTCTGATCGTCCGCCAGACGGAGGCGTACGCCGGCCGCGACGGTCGCATAGCGCGCGCCGGTCTCTCGGGAGGTCGGAAAGGGACGACCAAAACCGCCCGCGCCGAAGAGGATCTCGACCGCGAGGGGAGCGACGAGCTGATAGTCCGCGCCGAGGTAGGCCACCCCGCCGGCAGCACTGTCGTTGGTGTGATTGCCCGCGCCAGGACGGGCTTCGCCGGCGATCGGCGCACCTGCTCCGACTTCGAGGTGGAGGTGAAAGCGCCCGCTGTCGGCGTGGGCCGTCGTCGCGAACGCGAGCGCCCCTAGCGCTATCCACGGTGCTGCTCTCTTGGTCATCCAGCGCATCATCCCCCGCCCTTTCGCTCACTCTCAAGAAAAAGGGAGGACCGAGGCCCTCCCTTCTTCACGGAAACGGTGCTTGGTTACTTCTTGCCGATCAAGCCGCCAAGGGCTTCCCCGGCACCCCCAAGCTTATCTTTGATGCCCTCGACGAGGGTGACGCCGTTGCCTTCGAGAATCTCGGCGACGACCTCCATGGCGTTTTTCGCCTGTTCCTCGCTCAGTCCGACGCGCTCCTTGAGCTGCTGAATGATCATGTCTTTCATGGGTCCTCCTCAGCTCTTTCCTAGAGCCTTCAAAATGTCTTCGTTGAAGTTCACATCCATCGTCGGGTACGGGATGCCGATGCCCTTCTCCGCGAGCTTCACGTGGATCGCGCGAACCGTGGCCTGGTGCACATCCCAGTAGTCTTCGGTCTTGCACCAGATACGAACCTGCCAGTCGACGCTCGACCCACCGAGGGCCGCGAGAAAGACCTGCGGTTCGGGATCCTTGAGGGCTTTGTCGACGAGCTGAATGCTCTCCTCGAGGGCCGCGCGGCAGTCGTCGATGCTCGCGTTGTAGTCACAACCCACATCGATATCGACGCGGCGCGTGTCGTAGGCGACCGCGTTGCGAATCGTATCGCCCGCGACCTTCGAGTTCGGAACGATCAGCTTCTGGTTGTCGAGGGTCTTGATGACGGTAGTGAAGAGTTCGATCTCCTCCACCACGCCAACGACGCCGCCCGCCTCAACCACGTCTCCCACCTTGAAGGGCCGGAAGACCAGAAGAAGCACGCCGGACGCGAAGCTGCCGAGGGTGCCCTGAAAAGCGAGACCCACGGCCAAACCAGCTGCACCGATGATCGCTGCAAAGCTCGAGGTCTCGATTCCGAAGACACCGAGAATGGCGACGACCGCTGCGATCAACACCAGGTTGCGCGCCATGCCCGCGAAGAAGCGGGTGAGCGTGACATCGAGCTTTCGCTTCTCACCGCCCTTTCGGACGGTGCGACCGACCGCGCCAGCGACGATCCACGCAATGAAGAGTGCGACCAGTGCGCCGACGATCTTTGCCCCCCAAGGAGCAACCTGCTCGCTCAGGGTCTCCATGATGGTCTCGGTACTGAAGCCGCTGCTCTCCCCGTCTTGGGCGAGCGCGAGGCCCGGAAGGCCCAGGGACATCGCGACCCCCGCGATTGCTTTTCTTCGAATCTCCATAGGTCCTCCGATCAAATGAACGTGTAGATGAGACTGATGGTTGTGGTCGTGTCGACCTTTTCACGCGCCACGCCGTTGGCGTCGAGGGCGGGAACGTTGTCGTAGAGGAGCTTGAACTTGAGCTCGACCTGCAACGCTCCGGCGACCGTGCTGCGAAGCGCGGCGTCAAAGTTAAGACGAAGGTCTTCCGGCTCCTCGAGGTTCAAGAGCGCCTCGAGACCGGTGAGGAAGCGAACGTTTTCGTTGAGCGCGTTTTCGTAACCGACAAACCCGCGCGCCGCGTAGACGACCTGCGTTCCGTTGTCGGTGCGGCACATGTCCGGACGCATCGCGAGAGGAATCGTCGGGTCACAGGCTGGGTCGTCGATGGTCGCCGGGTCCTGAATCGTCTCGGGATCGAAGTTGTCGTAGGTGATGTCGAAACCGATTTCGCCCCAAAGCCGGTGGTTCTCTTCCTTGAAGAAGTTTCGAAGGTAGCCAAGCTGGAACTGAAGGCGGGTGTCGAGACCCGCAAAGGTGTCCCAGCGATGAGCGACCGCCGCAAAGAGCGCGTCGAGGTCCGTCAAGTAGAGGTCGTAGCGGATGCGCGCGTTCGAGTTTCGGACCGTGTCCTCGAAATCACTCGATCCGTCGTCGGGAAGGTCCGCACGACCAAAGTTGAAGGCCCAGTCGAGGCCGAGGGCATGGCGCCCGTGAACCAGTCGAAAGTTGGTTCCGGCGTTCGCGTTCCACGACCGCGTGTTGCCGGTGTTCACCACCGCGCCGGCGCTGATCGCCCAGTCGATGGTGTCCTCTTCGGGACGATCCTCATTGACCCGCTCGGTCAACTGCTCGGGCGCGTCCTGCGCCAGGGCAACCGAACTCATCATCATGGCCGCGACCAGAACTCGTACCAGGTTTCGCATTCTTCCTCGCATTCTCCACGCCGCGCTACGCGACCTCCTGGCGCTTAGCAAAACTCCGGCCAGATGGAAAAGAAAGAACTTCGCGAGTCGTCAGCGTGTTGAGAACGGACACGTCGCCGCCACGTGGCAACGATCTGTAGGGGACCGCCCACGTTACAGTGGTGTCGCGAGTCGGCTCAGCGCATCAGCGCTTCGAGAAGCGCGAAGTTCTCCGCCTCATCCGGATCGATCTTGCCGTCCGCAACGATCATCGCACGCGCTGTATCAAGGAAGAGCTGCCGGTGTTCCCGGGGAATTTCAGCCGGATCAAGCTCTTCGGCCGGCGGCGGCACCGTGAGCCACTGCTCGACTTGGGCTTGTTCGTCTTCGTCGAGCTCAAGCTCGCGAACGAGCTTCTGCACGAAACTGCGCTCCTCGTCCTGAATCTCAAGATCCGCCCAGGCGAAGGAGCAAATGAACTTCATCAGGCGAAGGCGATCTTCCCGGTCCAGGGTCTTCATGGAGCGAACTCTACGCGGGTTTTTTCGAGAGGTCTACGCTTGTGCTCTAGAGCTCTAGGGTTCGGTGACGGTGGTGAAGCCGCGCGCCGCGCAGGAACCGACGTCCTGCTCGAGGACGAAGAGAAAGAGCCAAACGCCCAGCAGGAGCGCGACCCCCACTCGCAAGAGGAAGCGGAAGAGAAACGCGCGGTCACGCTTCTGTAGCGCTGCTGCCGCCTCCTCAAGATCGGGGGCATCGGCACGATCCAGAGCCGCCTCACGTTCCTCCACACCGAGAGTTTGGCGTCCCCTTGGCCTGCAAACAAGGCGGTTGCGTGGCGCGATTTAAGGCGAAAAAGACAACGATGCCCGTGTTAAGGTCGGCACCCGACAAGCCGACGAGGAGAGCAGAGGGATGACGACCAAAGTGACCATGCCGCAACTTGGCGAGAGCGTGGTTGAAGGCACCGTGGGCCGATGGCTCGTGAGTCAGGGCGAACGCGTCGAAAAGGACCAACCGCTTGTAGAGATCTTAACGGACAAAGCCGACAGCGAAGTTCCGTCGCCGGTCGCCGGCGTCGTGGTCACTCTCTTTGCGGGCGTGGACGACATCGTCGAAGTGGGCGGCGTGCTTTGCGAGATCGACGAAAACGCATCCGCCAGTGCGGCGGCACCGACGCCTGCGGCTCCCGAAGCCGTGAGCGCGCCCAGTTCGGACGAGGGCGGAGCTTCCCCTTCCGTTCGCAAGCTCGCGCGCGAACACGACGTCGACCTCGCAAAGGTCACCGGCACCGGGGAAAGCGGCCGGGTCACGCGCGAGGACGTCCTGAGCGCTGCCTCCAAAAGCGCGAGCGCGCCTCGCCCCGCAACGCCTCCTCCTGCCGCGGCGCCCGCTCCTGCACGACGGGCCGCCCCCGCGTCTCCTTCCGGAGCGTTTCGCATGCCTCCCTACGTCCCCTTCGCGGGCGACGAAGTCATCCCCTTCAGCCGGCGTCGCCGAATCATCGCGGACCACATGGTCTTTTCGAAGCACGTGGCGCCGGAAGTCGTCACGTTCGCGGAGTGTGACCTCGACCGCACCTCCAAGCTTCGAAACCAGCACAAAGCGACCTACAAAAAGGACGGCGTCAGCCTCACCTTCATGGCGTTCATCGCACACGCGACCGCCCGCGCGCTTCGCGAGTTTCCCGAGCTCAACGCGCGCGTCCTCGACGACTCGTACGTCAAACTGAGGCGCCTTAACCTCGGGATTGCGGTCGACACGCCGCAGGGACTCGTGGTCCCGGTGATTCGTGATGCGGACGAGCTCTCCATTCGGGGACTCGCGCGCGCTATCGTCGACCTCGCCACGCGTGGTCGCGACGGGAAGCTCACGCCGGACGACCTCTCCAACAAGACGTTCACGATTTCGAACCCCGGCCGGAAGGGCAACCTCGTCGGCGGCGCGATCATCTCGCAGCCGAACGTCGGCATCCTTCGCGTGGGGACCATCAAGAAGCGGCCGGTCGTCGTCGAAAAGGACGGCGAGGACCTCATCGCCATCCACCCGGTGATGTACATGGCGCTGACGTACGACCACCGCGTCGTCGACGGCGTCCACGCCAACGGCTTTCTCTACCGGGTCAGCGAGATTCTGGAAGCCGGCGACTTCGAGGTCTGAGGTCTTCGAGGTCTGAGGTCTTCGAGGTCTGACGCTCGAGGTCTCACCCAGGTTCAAGAGGAGTCTCGGATCCGCGATCCGAGACTCCTTCGGGATCAGGGATCGAACTCGAGGGTGTAGCGATTCCCCATGCCCATCATGCCGTCGACGAAAACGAAGCCGTCATCGTCGACGGTGATCTCCGGTGTGGTCCCGGCCTGGCAGGCGAGCTCGGAGTCCGCGGAGTTGCACCGCACACGCGCGTAGAGCGCAGGGCGAAAGCCGGTCGCCCAGGCGCGGAAGTTCGACTCGCCACTGTTGGTGAACGCGAACACGCCCTCGCCAGCGATGAACGCATCGGCCGACTGACAGCTCCCTCGTTGACCGCCGATGCCGGCAAGCGAGGGAGGAAAGCCGATCACGGACCCGCCGCCACTAATGTCGAGAGGTCGCGAGCAATCGTCGCTGCGCGCAGTCTCAATGCTGACGTTTAGGCGGTAGTCGTCGGTGGCCGTCGACGAAAACGAGTCGACCAGGATGAAGAGGCGCGTTTCGCTCAAAAGGCTACCGACGCGGTGAACCCAAATACGGCTGTCCAGCTCTGTGCCCGCGATGTCGTCGTTGCAGCCGCGGCCGGCGAAATCCCAGTCACCACAGGCTGTGCTGACGGCGAGAACTGTGTCCTCCTCGCTTCCGATCGTATCGATGGTCACGTCGAAGGTGCCTCGAGGAAGAGTGAGGATGTAGACGGCATCCGGACCCGGCGCGTTGCACTCCGGCGGACTGAAATCGTTGCGAAGCCCGTCGAAGCGTCCTCGAACGTCAGCGCTTCCGCCCGTAAGGGTCAGGGTCTCCGCCGTGTCGCAGGTATCCGGGAGGGTGTCGCAGCCCTCCTCGTCGACACGGTCGTCGCAGTCGTCGTCAATCCCGTTGCACCGCTCCGTCGCATCCGGGTTGATCGCGCCATCGCCGTCGTTGCAGTCGTCGCCGCCGCACATCCGGCCGCCGATCGCGCTGATCGTGAAGCCGTCGCCATCGTCGTCGCGCGGTTCGTTGACGCAGCCGGACGCGGGGTCACACGAATCGCTCGTGCAGGGGTTGCTATCGCGACAGTCGCGCGCCACCGAACCCACGCAGCCGCGCTCCGGGTCACATACGCCCCCCATGTTGCAGGCGCCGTCGCAGAAGAGGTCGTCCACCTCGTTTTGGCAGCCCTCGCCGAGAATGCAGCGGTCGGTTGTGCAGTCCACGTCATCGTCGCAGGCGGTGTCACGCGCTTCGAACACGCACCCGCCGGCGCCGTTCGCACACGCATCGACCGTGCAGTCGATACCGTCGTCGCATTCCAGCGGATCACCAGGCCCGCATCCCGTCGTGGGGTCGCTCCCGTCGCAGACCTCTTCGCCGTTGCAGGGACGTCCGTCACTGCACTCCGCGTCGGAGGAACAGCGGAGCGGAACACAACCGAGCGACGCGGCGCAGCGTTCGTCCTCGCCGCAGCGAGTCGGGTTGGGTGTCGACACACAACCGGTCGCTTCACAGACGTCATCCGTGCACGCGATCCCGTCGTCGCAGCCTCCGGGACAAGGGTCTTCCCCGGCATCCCGTCCGGCGTCGACGCCACCACCGAGGCGGGAGGAATCCGGGTCGATCAACGCACTACAGCCGCCGATCGCGACCGCTACACCCAAGCAAAGCCAACGCACCATCCCACCCCTCTCGAACTAGAACGTGCCCTCCAGCACCAGACCCGCTCCCCCGGGGCCAAGCGCCGGTGCAGCACGAACCTGTGATTCCGCCGAAGCTCGATCGGACGAGCCATCGTCGTAGAAGAAGAGGAAGTACGCGGTCACACCCGCCCCGGCCAGCGCGGTGAAGCCGAGAATGTCCGCGGTAAGGGCCCGTCGATCCGCTTTGTCCTTGGCGTCGACCCCACGCCGTCGCGCGGCGGCTTGCTCTGCCGCCGAGAGGCTCGGATCGTTCGAGTCGGCAACGGCGTCGTCGAAATCGCTGTTCTGGCGAATCGCCGACACCCCAAGCGCAAGGGCCGTGAGTCCGACAGCGATGGTCGCGCCTCCCGCGATGAGCGCAGGGGTGTTCAGGTAGTTCCGCCTCGGGCCTTCCTCGACCGGCGCCTCTGCGGCGGTCTGCGCTGGATCGGGAGCGACGGGATCCGTCACGGGATCGGGATTCTCCGTGGGCTCTCCTGGCGCGACCTCTCCAACAACCAAACTCACGCGAACTTCGGTGCGCGCGCCGCTGGCAACGTTCACCTCGCGGCGAACCGTTTGATAACCATCGTGGGCGACGACCACCTGGTGCACGCCGACGGGAAGACGCACCGCATCCAAGATGGGCGCCCGTCGGGTGTCGCTGTTGTCGATGGTGACGTTCGCGCCTTCTGGGGTGACCCGAAAGAACACCTCGCCGACCTGACGGCGCAGGCGCGTCAGCGCGCTTCGAACCTCGCGATTCTGATCGTCGGAAACGTTCTCGGCTTCCACCAGGAAGCGTTCGAAGTGAAAGATGGCTTCGACCGGGCGTCCAAGCTGCTCGTAGCAGTTCGCCATGTTGACGCGCACGGAAGGGTGGGGGGCGATGCGATAGGCCTCCTGAAAGGCCTCGAGCGCGACCTGATAGCGGCCGCCCTCGTAGGACTCAACCCCCGATTGAAAGGAGGCACGCGCCTGCGCTCGCTCCGCATCGGTCTGCGCCGTCGCGGCACCGCTGACGCTGAGGATGACCCCCACGAACACCACGCCCAAGGTTCTCGAAGCAAGCCGACCGATCATTCCAAAACCATTCCTTCGAAGATAACGACCCAGGATAGGAAGCGGCTTTGGGAGCCGTCAATGCGAGCGCCGACGACGGATCCAGAGCAGCGCGCAGGCCGTGAGGACACCCACGCTCGAACCGGTGGCGGTCGCACATCCGCCTCCGCCGGACGATTGTGGTCCCACCACATTCAGGTCCACCTCGATGTCGGTATCGCCCCCGAACATCATCATGCAGGCGGTCGGGGTCGAGTCGCCCTCGGCGCACGTGATCGGCCCGGACATCTCCTGGTAACGAAGCACTGGTTCAAAAGACTCGCCGCCATTGGACGATCGTCCGAGCGCAAACCCGTCGCGAAAGTTCGCCCCGCACGCCCACAGCTCGCCATCACGCCACGCGAGACAGCCGATCGAAAGATCACCTCGAACGAGCTCGAAGCTCTCGCCGCCATCGTCCGAACGCCAGAGTCCGTGGCGCCCAAACATCGGTGCGCCGCCGTCGAGACCGATGCCTCCGTCGAGGACGACCTCAGGCGTTCCGGGGTTCCGGCCGCCGACCCAGATCCGCCCTCGCGGATCGATCAAAAGGGAGGTGAGCTCGGGCACGTTGAGGATCGTCTCCCAGGTTTCGCCCGCGTCGCGACTCCGCACGAGACGCTCGCTGTCCGCGTCGGCGGTCTTCACGACCCGCATGTAGACGGTGTCCGGATCGTTGGGATCGACGGCCAGGAGCCGCAGGTTCTTCTCGGTTTCCACGGAGACGAAGGAAAAGGGCAGCATTGCCCAGGTGCTCCCTCCATCGCTCGAACGGTAGACGAACGGGCGCCGCGGCTCCTCGAAGGTCCGTGCAAACGCACCGCTCAGATAGATGCGGTCGGGGTTCGAGGGGGCGACGCGCACGCGCTCGAAGAGGAGCGCCTCGATCGGGTCCGAGGTCGGCGTCCACGACTGTCCGTTGTCATCGCTTCGAAAGAGCAGGTTGGGAACGTTTCCCCCGTCGCTCGTGAGGGCGAAGTAGCTGCCGACCTCCGTCGGATGAGGCACGATGTCGAACACCACCCGGTCTTCGAGCGCCGGAGCCGGGTAGGACCACCCGCATCCGGTCGGACTGCGGATCAACCCGTCGAAGATCGCGCCAAGAAGCGCGCCGTCGGCGGCGAGTTCGAACACCGGATCCTCGGTGACCCCGGCCTCGGTCGCGAGCCGGCACACCCAGTGCCACGTCTCGCCGCGGTCGCGACTGAGGACGATGCCAAAGGTCGTCGCCACCGCCATGATGTTCGGATCCGTGGGGTGCTGGAGAAACTGCTGAGACTCCGGAAAGCGCCCATGCGCCGACGCGGCCGTCGGACCGAGGACGGCGAGCAACATGAACGCGACCCCCAAGCGAAGAAACGTCATGGGCACGAAAGAAACCTCACACAGAAGCCGGTGCCGCGCCACGCGGAACGACCGAGCAGCCTCGCCTTTCGGTCGAGCCGCGACCGCGACTTGCCAACCCAACTGGATCGGCGCGCATCAGCGGCAATGCCTGCTCGTTAGTCGGAGCACAACGCGCGATCGCGCCCATGCCCCGTGCCTCTCGCCGCCGACGGACCACGGCGCCCGCTCGTCGATCGAAACACGCGCGATCGTGCCCATGCCCGTGCCCGTGCCCGAAATCGCTCACAGTCGCCGCGGACGCACACTGGCGACTCCTAACGTCGGGCACGGGCACGGGCACGGGCATGGGCACGGGGCGCTTCGTCGGACCCGAAGCGGATCCTAGAGCAGCACCGAGCCCTTCCCTAACGCCGGGCACGGGCACGGGCATGGGCACGGGCATGGGCACGGGGCGCTTCGTCGGACCCGACGCGGATCCTAGAGCAGCACCGAGCCCTTCCCCTGATCGCCTTGCTAACGCGGGGACACCTGCAGCGTGTAGGCGCCCTGCTCGCCGGCGC
>JBCDAA010000327.1:0-10314 GCA_039186435.1 Myxococcota bacterium
CTCCTTCCGGTAGTCGAAGTCGCGCCCGGTGTACGGGTCTTTCCCGCACAGAAACGCCCGCCGAACGCACCGTGAAATGCAGTGGTAGTAGGCCGTCGTGTCTACATCCAAGGATTCTGCGCGCGCTTGAGGCATGCCCAATCCCTAGCCGGGTTTTCAGGTGATGTCCACAAATTTGGTTGTCATAGTGACTACAACCCTTGGTTGCGGGGCAGCGACTAGCGGGGCAGCGACTAGCGGGGCGGCGACTAGCGGGGCGTGTAGCGCTGGAAGGTCCAGGGGCCGCTGGGCTCGTCAGCGACGTAAGGAGCAGCGCTGGGTAGGAAGCGCTCGACGAGGGTCGTCTCCCGAAGTTCGCTCGCCCACCCCCGCGACCTACCCGCGTCCGTTCCCGCGTCCGTTCCCGCGTCCGTTCCCGCGTCCGTTCCCGCGTCCGTACCCGCGTCCGTTCCCGCGTCCGTACCTGCGCTCCCTTGGGCGCGGGCTTGCGGCGGAACGTACGGGCCCCGAAAGACCGACAGGCGCAGTTCATCGACGAGGCCGGCTTCGTAGAGCTCCCCGGTCGTCGAGGGACCCGCTTCGATCGACACGATTCGCGCGCCCTGGTCTTCACGGAGCCACTTCACTGCACTCTCGATGCTCGGCGCGGAGTGCCTCACGACCGACACGTGCGCGGGCAGCTCTCCAAGGCGCGCATCGGCACCGGTCAGCACCACCGGTCGGGCCCAGCCGTGAAACGCCGGATGCGATCCGTCGAGGCCCCGCCCGGAGGTCAGGATCACCAACATCGGCGGCTCATCCGACACGTTCTGCGTGCGCCAGCTCGCGAGAGCATCTTTGGACTCGCCTTGAAACTCATAGCGAAGCGAGGGTTCGTCGCGAAGGATCTTTCCGGTCACGACGATCGCATCCGCCCGCGCTCTCGAATACTGCAGCGAGAAGAAATCATGCGCGCTCTTCGGCGAGTGGGGGCCGATCGCCAAGGTAACGAGGGCACCCCCAGGGGCCGCCCAGAGGGCCGTGACGTGAGAAACCCCGGAAAACGCGCTCGCTGGACCAAACATGCGCGCGGCAGCGGCGTCCACGTCTTCAGCATTGCGGCACGGAAGCATGCCGACATTGTATCCTCCCGCCGATGCTGAATGTGGACGAGTTCGAAAGCGTGTTCCGCGCCGCCGACAAGAAGAACTTCCACTACCTCCCGCCCAACGTGAAGCGAATCCTCGCGATCGCCGATCTCGAAGGAACCGAGCTCGATGATTGGGTCGACGCGGTGCGCCGCCTGCTCGTACGACTCGAGGCGGACGCGGAGTGGATCGTTCGCGGAGGCGGTAGCTGGTCCGGCGTGACCGGCGTTCTCCAGGCCGTCCAGGAACATGAGCCCGACCTCATCGTCAGCTATCGCAACCTCAACTCCGACGCGTGGAAGTGGGCCTACAGCCTCGGCGTCTACCTCAACGCGCTCACCCGCGGCACCACAGTCCCTGTTCTCGTCACACCCCACCCGCAAGCGCGCCCGGCCATGAGCTGGCAACACTCGCGCACCGACAGCGTAATGGTGATCAACGACAGCCTCACCGGCGACGACAGCCTCGTCAGCTGGGGCGCCTGCGTAACCCGGGAAGACGGCGTGCTTCACCTGACGCACATGGAGCACGACGAGATCTTTGATCGCTACATCGACGCGATCTCGAAGATCCCTGAGATCGACACCGAGACTGCGCGTGAAACGATCATGAAGCACCTTCTGAAGGAGCCGCGCGAGTACATCGAATCCGCAACCAAGATCCTCGCGGAGGCGGGCCTCAAACTACGCGTCGAAAAGCACGTTTCGATCGGTCATCGCGTCTCGGACTATCGCGCGCTCGCCACCGAACACGAAGTCGACGTCCTCGTCTTTCCAACCCTGGAAGAAGACCGGCCAGCGCTTCACGGCGTCGCCAGCTCGCTCGCACGAGAGATGGTCAACACGCCCCTCCTGATGGTCTAGGCACTAGCTCTTCACTTCTCACGCCCTCTCGGTCCCCGAGGGGCAGGCCTCACCGCGATGGACCCCCACGAAATCGCCACCCACCACCACGCTCCCGAGCTCTGGGTCACCCTCGTCTTCGCCGGGGTTCTCTTCGCCATGGTGCTCACCCTCGCCTTTGAAGAGCGCCTCCACGCAAAGAAATCCCTGATCACTGGCTTCTACGCCGTCGTGAGCCTCGCCCTCGGCCACGTCCTCGGGATCCTTCCCTTTGGTCCGGTCATCAACCAGTTCGGCGAAAGCCTCGACCTGCCCGTCTACATTCAAGGCATCGACTGGGGCGTCATCACGATCATCCTCGGCTCAAGCCTCTTCGTCGACGTCACGAGCAAGTCCGGTCTCTTCACCTGGATCGCCATCAAGCTCACCAAAGCATCCCGCGGCGACCCGATGCTCTTGCTGATCTCCTACGGCGGGATGACCGTCATCTTCAGCGCGCTCCTCAACAACGTGACCGCGATGATCATCGTCGGCTCCCTGACGGCGGTATCGCTCGAAAAACTAGGTCAGCGCGAAAAGCTCCTTGGGTTCCTCCTGATCGAAGGGCTGCTGACGAATATCGGCGGACTGCTGACGCTCATCAGCTCGGTGCCCAACATCATCGTCGGCAACGCAGCGGGCATCAGTTTTGTCGACTTCTTCCTCGCCGCCGCGCCCTATGTCGCCGTCGCTACGATCGCAACGGTCGCCCTCGGTGCGAAGCGCTACGGAATCGGCCGCATCAAAGGAGACGACAACAAGGAGCGGGCCGCCCAGCTTGTTTCAAGCTTCGACGAAAACGACGGCATCGATTCGCGCGGCTTCTTCTGGTTCTCTGCGGGCATGCTCGTCGCGTTCATCAGCGGCATCGCGCTCACGAGCGTCTTTGAGTACCCGCTCGGTATGGGCTTCGTCGCGATGGCCTTCGGCATCGTGATGCTCGTCCGCTACAAGGGCACGGTCGATCGCTTCTACCGCGCCCTCGATTGGGACCTCCTTCTCTTCTTCGCGTTCCTCTTCATCGTCATCAACGTGATGGAGCACGCGCACGTCCTTACGCTGATCGGCGACGGTCTCGGCCACGTGATCGCCCTCAACGATCTCGCCGACGGCGCCGGAACCGGAGCAACCCTCGTCGCCTCCGCCGGCTTCAGCGCGGTGACCGACAACATTCCCCTCGCCGCGATGCTCGCCAAGATCCTTCAGGGGATGGAACCGCTCGGCGACGGGCGGCTCTGGTGGAGCGTCGTCTTCGGCGCGAACCTCGGCGGGAACCTCACACCCATCGGCTCGGCGAGCACGGTGGTCGCCGTCACCCTCATGCACAAATACAAGCTCGAGCTCAGCTTCGGCGGCTTTGTCCGCGCCGCGTTTCCCTTCGCCATCGCCCACATTCTTCTGGCGATCGTGTATGTCCTCGTGCTGTTACCGCACTGACGGCGTGGCCTAGCTGTGCGTCTAACGAAGCGAGGTCGGTCCGGTCACGAGCCGTCGGACCACGTCGACCTGTCGGTGGCAGCCCATCTTGTGAAGGATGTGCTTCACGTGAGTTCGCGTTGTTTCCACGCCGACGCCGAGATCCCGCGCAATCTCCCGGGACGAGCGACCCATGACCAGCTGCACCACAACTCGACACTCTGTCGGCGTGAGCCCATAGAGCTCGCGATAGCTCTCCGGATCCGTGGCCGGCATCGTGTGCGGATCGGCGAGAGCCATGACGATGCCGTCAGGAAGATCCGGACCGGCAAGCGTGAGCACGACCTGGAGGGCGCCCTTCGTTTGCGGCACGTTCATCACGACGCGCTCTCGCTTCCGCGATTCGATTGCAAAGAACGCATCTTCGAGCTGACGCTGAATCGCTGGATCGCGCGCTTCGAGCTCGTCCTCGATCGTTCGATGAAGCCCGCTTCCGTCGATCAGGCGATAGGCCTCTCGGTTGGCCACGGTGACGCGGCGACCCACGAGCACCACGAGCCCAAGAGGAACGCGCTCGAGCGCGACCGCGAGTGCCTCCGCTGAACGGACGAGCGCGCGATGACTTCGTTTCAGACGCAAGTAAGCCGTGAGGAGCGCTTCCACTGGCGGCTCGAGCGCGCGCCCATCCACCGAGAGAATCTCGCGCCACCCCACCTCCGAGGTTGGCTCTCTCGAAATGTGAATTCCGGACGCGTCCGGTTCATCGCCTGGCCCTTCGGCTTGGCCCCCATCTGCGTGCGTCATCCCCCCTAGGCTGACAAAAAGAGCGGACGATCACCATCCCCCGAACGAGGTAGATGCAAAAACCGAACATTCCTCCGGGCTTACGGCACCGGAATTCCGTCCATGGGGTCGCGGGCCACTCGATTGGAGCCATCGAGGGAGCCAATGTCAGCTTGGCTGAGGTCGATTCGTGGAGAAAACACCGCCTCATGAAAGGCATCGAGGACGGCCTGCGCAAAGTCCTCGGTCGTCTGGGCGGCCTCGCGACGGGCGGTTCCGCATCCAAGCACACTGCTGTTTTCGCCCTTGAGGCAAACCTCCGCACTGGTTCCGTCCCCACGAATCTCGACGCGGAGACCTTCGCCGTCGATCTCAAAGCGGGGTGAACGTTCGATCCCGTCCGCGATTGCGGACGCCACTTCATCGCCGCCGTGGCTCACCCGGATGGGTACGCTCCACCCAAGTCGACGAAACACGCCTGGGTCGCGTTGGAGCGCGGCTTCGTAGGCCGGCGTTGCTGCTTCCGCGCCCTCTTGGCGATAACGCGCTTCCGCTTGTACCGCAGCGGCGCGTGCACGAAGGAGCGCCTCACCTTCGCCCAAACTCGCGCGAGCTCGCTCAGAAAGCTCGATGGCGCGCTCTTCGTCTCCCCGAGCGAGTGCAGCCTCCGCCTGAAACGCGTTGTAGTACGCGTCCGCGCCCTCTCGCGCGTCAACGGCGCGCGCGCGACCAACCGCCTCACCGATGACCCCCGCCCCGGTAATGTCGACGAGCTCCCCGACGATCCACGGAGGCACGATCGCAGCGCGTGAGGTGCCGATTCGAAACGTTCCCACCAAGCGTTCATCGTCGGCAAGGAGACGCGCGGCCTGTCGTCCACTGAGCCATCCGTCGAAGCGAAGACGCCACGCGTCAAAGCGCGCACGAAGACGCGTCGGAAGCGAGAGCGCGGCGCTCTGCTCCTGACCCATTTCCGCAACGGAGAAGCGCGCGCGACGATCGAGAAGCGCAATCACCGCTCGATCCTGCGCCGGATCGCGGCTGTTGTGCGCGCGGCGGTCTGGCATCACGAGCGCTTTTTCGGTAATGCGCATCGACTCTTCCGGCCTACCCACGACAAGGTAGAACGCCGCAAGCGCACGACGGCTCTCGTTGCGATCGGCGTCGCGGACGTGGGGCGGTCGCTGCGATCGATAGGCCGGCACGCGCCGAAGTGACGCGAGCGCCTCAGGAAAACGAGCACCTCGCGAGTAGAGTTCTGCGAGCTCGAGCCACGGGTTGCCGTACCACGCAGCCCGGGCGGTCGTGGCTTCGACAAGCACGCGCTCGGCCTCCGCCAGCTTAAACGCGGCGCGCGCGGCTTCGGCAAAGTTGGTGAGATCCACGGCGTTGGGATCCCCGGCGGTGCTCCGTGCGTAGTCGAGAGCCGCGCGGCACGCCGTATAGCTCGACCCGTCGTTGCCCGCTTCAAACTCGATCGCGCAAAGGGCGTTCAGAGCAACCTCGAGCTCGCGCGCGTCGCCGCTTTCGAGCCCCTCTCGGGCAACCGCCCGCGCGTCGTCGAAGCGCCCCAGCTTCATCAGCGCCCAGGCCTGCTCCGCGACGACGTCCGGATCGTAGAGACGGTTGTAGCGACTCAGATACGCGAGGCGATCCTCGTAGTGCTCCAGGTCCCCATGGGTCGCCGCGATCTCCCGCAGAAGTCGGGCGTGCCAGCGCCATGGCTGGGACGGCGTCGGCTCCGGACCAAAGCGCGCCTCGAAGAGGCGTAGCGACTCGTTCTGGTGAAAGAGCGCGCGCGGAAAGTTCGCTTCCGCGTAGTGGTGCGCGTAGCCGAGAACGAAGTGCGCGATGTAGGAACTCGGTCGGCGCGCAACGATCGCCGCCGCCGCCTCGCGCGCCCGGATCAACTTTCCCGTTCGCACATAGCCCCAGGCTTCGAGTTCGTCCGGTTCCCCGGGAGCGCCGGGCTCTGCCGTAGCGAGCGCACGCGTCAGCGCATCCGCGGCATCGGGCGCATCCCCCTGCGCGCCTCCGAAGGTCGTCGCAAAGAGCGAACCGGTGGCCAGCGAAAGCGCCAGCACCCGCCCGGGGGAAAGGTTCACCGTTTCAGACTCGCGCGCGCTAGACGCTCGAGGTTCGGGGCGATCGCATCACGAACCGCATCGAGCGGGTCGTCCACGCCTGGCGCGAGCTCAAGACGGTGCGAAAAGATTCGCGGCGCGAGATGCTGCAGGTCGTCGGGGGCAACGTAGTCGCGGCCGTGAAGTACCGCGCGCGCCTGCAGCGCCGGCATCGCAAGTACGAGGGAGCGGGTGGATGCGCCCTGCAGCACCCGCGGGTCCTCTCGGAGCGCCCGCGCCGAATCGACGAGCGCCTCTTTGACGAGCGGCGCAAGAAACACGCCTTCTCGCACCGCCTGACGCGCCGCGAGAACTTCGCCGCGGGTCACCCCGGGAAGCTCCGCTGCGGCTTTGAGGGTCGGGGTCGGATAGCTGTCGAGAACGGCAAGCTCCGCGTCACGCGCGATGTGGTGCATCTCGACTTTGAAAAGAAAGCGATCGAGCTGCGGCGTCGGAAGCGGATAGGTGCCCGCCAGGTCGAGCGGGTTTTGCGTCGCGATCACAAAGAAGAGTTCGTCGAGCGGATGCGAGCGGTCGTCGATGGTCACCTGCTTTTCGGCCATCGCCTCAAGCATCGCCGCCTGCACCTTGGGCGACGTGCGGTTGATTTCATCCGCGACGACCACGTGCGCGAAGAGCGGCCCCTGCCGAAACTCAAAGCGGCTCGCCTCCACGTCGAAGACGTTGGTGCCGGTGATGTCGCTCGGCAGAAGGTCCGGCGTAAATTGAATACGCCGAAAGGGCTGAATCGACGCGTCACCGCCGTCTTTGGCGATCGCTTCGCCAAGCGCCCGCGCGAGGGTGGTCTTGCCGCTTCCCGGATAGTCCTCGAGGAGGACATGCCCGTCCGCGATCAGCGCGATCACGACCAGCTCGACCACATCGTTGCGGCCGAGAACCGCGGCTTCCAACCGCTGGCGGACGCGCGTCGCGATCGCGTGCGCGGCTTCAAGACCACTGCGGGGCGGCGCGGTTGCGGCTTGGGGAGTCGAGTGGGCTGTTTCGGTCATGGTGGTTCGGCGGACCCTAGCGCGAAGTCAGCCAACTCCAAGGGGCAAGAAGTCCAAGAACCCGGCGATGGGGAGGCGTCGCCCGCGCCAGCTCAGAACGAAGTTGCTCAAAAATCCTTGGCATTCCGTCGGCCTTTCCGAGCGCCATGCGACTTCCGAACGCCGCGCCGACATGGGTGGCCGTCAGTTCTTCAAAGGAGGGAGCAACGCTGCGAACGCGGCGCGCAAACGCCTCGCGACTCTCCCCGCGATCCCGTCGCAGCTGGAGTTCGCTGAGTCGATCGAGGGCCGCGCGATAAACGACCCGCGGCTGATCGCGCGGGGGCGCAAAGCGCCAGGCAACCGCGCGCCAGACCTTGACGACACCGAGGAAAAGAAGGGCGAGAGGAATGAGCGCGAGCAGCGTGTAGCCGAGCACCACGAAGAAGGTGCGAATCCAATCGATCGCTTCGGAGACCGGCGAGTCCGGATCCGGCGGCACCGGTTCGAGGCCGCGGGCGAGCTCACCGAGCAGGCGTTGAAGATCCGGATCGGGCGGCGACGGGGGCGGCGAAATAATCGTCTGCGGCGAAACGTCCGCGACGACCCAGCCGTAGCCCTCGAAATACACCTCGGGCCATGCGTGCGAGGCCTCGCCGCTCACGAGGAGCGCCGACCCGCCCTGCCGCGCCGACTCCTCGATCGCGTAGCCGGTTGCCACACGAGCGGGAACACCTGAGGCGCGAAGCAAATACGTCGCCGCATGTGCGAAGTGCACGCAGTAGCCGGTGCGATCTCCAAAGAGAAAGTCGGCGGTGGGATCCTCCGCGCCAGCGTGGCGACTTTGAAGCGAATAAATGCCGACTTCGCCGAGCCACGAGGTGATCGCCGCAACACGCGCCGCCGGATCGCTGTCGAGGTCGCTCGTGCTGAGACGCTCCCGCAAAATACGCTCGGCGAGCTCGGCATAGCGCGGGTCCTCCGGCGCCCGCACGTAGTGATTCCAGGTCTCTTGCCCCCACGCGATGCTTCCTGCCCGCGCGCCGATCATCGAGGCAAAGTCAGCGGTCAGCACCGCTGAGGATACGCGATAGGTTCGGCGAAAGCGGTTGGGGTTGGGGTTGGGGGCGGGTTCAAAACGAATCGGTGCTTCCAAGCCAAAAGGCCGCGTGTGATCCGCGAGGAGCGCAACCGTCGTGTCGATGGTGGCGCGGTTCGCGTTCACCGCCGGTGCGCCGCTCACGTCGTAGGGCGAGGTCGGAAACTCGCGCCCGATGTCGCGGTCGAGGTCCGATCCAACGGCGGCGACGAGACGTCGTCCGTTGTACTGACTGAAGGCACCCTGCCGAAAGTAGTAGACGCCGTAGGGGGGCGAGTAGTCGTCGTGAAAAAGCACGACGCCCACCGGAAAGCGGCTGTTGGAGGTGTCGAGTTGATCGCGAAACTCGAGCTCGTCTTCGTTCTGCCGGTTGCCGCCCCCCGCGCCCTGCGAGCTGTCCTGCTCTTCCTCTTCGCGTTCCTGCTGCCGGAGTCCGAGGCCGTCTTCGGGGGGAGGCGGCTCCGGCATCTTGATGACGCTTGAGGTCCCGAGAAAAAGAACGAGCAAGAGGGCGACCGCCGCCAGGTGAAAAAGTGTTCGAAGCGGCCGCTGTTCGCTGAGGAGCAAAAGCACCACCACCGCCGTCGCCGCGGCGCCGAGCACCATGAAGACCTGCGAGGGATCGCCCCCCGCGGCCAAAATTGGGTCGGCAAGTTCGAAGGGTCGGTTGATCGCGCCGTGCCGATGGGCAACCACGAGCTGCGCGAACGCTAGGCCAACCGCAGCAACCTCCAGCACGCCGTAGGAGCGCCGCCGCGCAGAGAGCGCCCGAAGCACGGTGCTCAGCATCAGCGCGAGGCAGAAAAAGAACGCGGCGTCCCCGGTGCGAAGCGCCGTCGCGGGACCGAGCCACCCCGCAAAGAGCGAGGTGTCGAGAAAGAGAAAGCGCACAAAGAAGCTGAGGAGCGTTCCCGCCGCGAGGGCAGCGCCGACGAGGACAGGGGTTCGAAGCTCCGTTCGCGCGATCCTCGGGCCCAGCACCGCCCCGGCAATCGCACCGAACGCTGCCGCGAGAACGCCCGCGCCCCGCGAAAGCGGCCACGTAAACACGGCCGCCGCGATGCCATGCACCAGCGCGCGCAAGACGAGCGAGAGCAGAGGCTCGCGCTTCACGCGGCTTTCCTCTCGAAGACGGCGCGGCGATGACCTTCGCCGATGACGCGCCCGGTTTTGCGATCGATGACCACCACCTCAGCACGAGTCGCGGCAAGGGCCCGGAGCGTTGCGTCGAGATCCACCACCGACGACTGATCCACGACGCGGCGACGCGTGGTGAGTCGCCGAAACCAACCTCGTGAGCGCGGTCGGGTGAGACCGTCCACCCCGACCACCACGCGAGAGCGCCCCGGCCGCGCCTGCAGAACCGCAACCACCTTCGAAAGCCACGGCCCCGATCGGACAGGCACAAAGATCACGAGCGAAGCCGGACCGCGACGCTCCTCGCGGCGGACGAATCCTTCGAGCCCCTCCGCCCCGGATTCGCGATGTTCCGCCGACCGCACGATCGCGTCGAGGGCGGCGAGAGCATCGCTCGTTCCGTCAGGGGCACCGTCCGCCCCGAAGGACCAGTCATCGCCAAGCGCCTGCGAGGTGATGGCAACGCGTGCCGCAGCTGCGCTGGCTTCGTCGTCGGGACCTGCCACGAGATAGGCCGCGACGCGCTGCACGCGACTGAGCGCCCGCTCGGGCGTTCGCACGACCAGCTTCTTCGTTCGCGCAAACGCCTTCCAATGAATGAAGCGCGCGGGATCGCCCGGCGCGTAGCGACGAAGCTCCATGCGATCGCCCTCCGGAATCCCGAGGGGATGGGGCCACGCGTCGCCGCCGGAAAACGAAAGGAGCGCGGGCAGCTGCGTGAGCTTGCCGATGTGCGGATGCGCTTCGAGGGTGATCGGC
>JBCDAA010000328.1:0-10268 GCA_039186435.1 Myxococcota bacterium
ATCGCGATGATGAAACGTCACGGCCTAAAGTCTGTGAGCGTGCTGGGAACCCTGGACGCCATCGACTCGTTTGCGGACGGTCAGGGCAAGGCTTGGATGCGGGGTATACGGTTGGCGAAGGCGCTCACCGCTCCCTGAGGGCGACGAACCCCGGCGTCCTCAACTCAAGGGGTCCGGGTAACCGGCGCGGTCCTCCGCCAAGTCGTGCCCGCCGAGAGCGACCTCGACCTCAGCGACGCTGACACCTCAGCTGACTCTGCGGCCTTGAGCGACTCAGAGGCCAAAGCCGAAGCCAAGACCGAAGTCGAAGTCTGAGGGCAGCGGGCCGCCAAGTCGGGCGCAACGATTGAGTTCTGCGCCGTTGCGTCGAGCGATGGAAGGCCTCCACCGCACCGGAGCGAGCCGCGAAAGGCCAACGACCACGAACCTCATTCGGGCGCGAGCTCGGGTCGTGCACTCCAAGCGCTCGACCCCTAAGCGCTTGAACCCTCAGCGCACCCTCAGCGCACCCTAAGCGCTCGACCCCTAAGCGCTCGACCCCTAAGCGCTTGAACCCTCAGCGCACCCTCAGCGCACCCTGAGCGCTCGACCCCTAAACGCTCGACCCCTAAGCGCTCGACCCCTAAGCGCTTGACCCCTAAGCGCTCGAACCCTCAGTGCAGTCGAAGCGCGGCGAGTTCCACCGGGTCGTGCGCGCAAAAGAGGCGAACGTCGCGCTGCGTTCCGAGTTCCGCGAGACGCGCTTGGTTGGCGAGAAGCTGCGGGTGGTTCACTGCCGAGAAGCGCTGAAAAAGCCGGATCCCCGCCGGTGGATGCTGTCCGGGGGTGACGCTCGCGCGGTGGTAGTAGGCGTCGCCACAGTGAAGGAGCCACCCATCGTGACTGTGAACCGCGACGCAGCTGTGGCCGCGCGTGTGGCCGTGCAACGGGACGAGGAGGATTTCGGGAGGAAGCCCGCGAAGCGATCGAACGCAGGGAAAGCCGTGCCACGCCTCGCCTTCGGGCTCGTAGCTTTCCCATCGCGGCTGGTGCGCCCACTGCACGGCGCGAAATCGCTGTCGCGCGAGAAGGTCGGGCGCATCGACGGCGGCCTCCTTTTCACGCTGAAGAAGATGAACCGTCGCGTTCGGAAAGTCGGAGAGACCGCCCGCGTGATCGACGTCCAGGTGTGTGAGCACAATATGCCGGACGTCTTCAGGCGCATAGCCGAGCGCCCGGAGCTGATGCAGCGCGGTGTCGGCGAGTTGAAACTTCGCCTGAAGGAGCCAGCGAAGCGGACCGAGACGCGCTTTGGGAGACGCGACGTCGTGCGTGCCAAAGCCGGTATCGACGAGGACGAGCCCCTCGCGGGTTTCGATGAGCAGGCAGTGACACACCATTTCGCCTGCCTTGAAGTGACTGCCCTCGCCGTTGATCAACCGTCGACTTAGCGGACACATCGTCCCGCAGCTCAGGTGGCGCACCGTCAGCACGTTACGGAGATACCACAGCGTGAACACGTCGGCCGGGCGCCGCACTGTTGCGACGCCCACGCAGCGCAACCTACTCGGGTGGATTTTCCGAGAGCCACCGCACGACTTCCGCAAGGCCTCGGTCGACCCCTGCCAGGCGATCCGCTCGCGCAAAGAAGTCCTCTTCGATCGGAACGTCGACCGGAATTCCGATCGCCTCGTACACTTCGCCATCGGCAGCCGTGTAGATCTCGTTGGAAAGACCGAAGGACCACCCATTCGGAAGCGTGCGTCCGAAGATGTCGGAGAGCTCACCGTTGGTGGGCTGCCCCAGCACGACGACCTGCGGAAGCTCGCGAAGCATCAGCACCAAGATTTCCGCCGCACTGACCGTACTCTCGCTGGTGAGCACGAGGACGCGTCCCTCGTAGCGCGTTCCGGCCGGCTCCACCCACACCTCGAACGGATCGGTCGTGCCTTCGCCATCGCGTGCCGCTTTGGTCAACGCAAGCGTGCGCTCGGCTGCAAAGCGCGAGGCGAGGATGAGACTGGTGCTGTCCGATCCGCCGGTGTTGATGCGGAGGTCGATCACCAAGGTGTGCGTATCCGACAGTGCGGCGAGGCGAGAATCGAGCGTCGAGGCGAAGGCTTCTTCGTCGTCCGTTTCGATGCCGAGCAGGCGGAGGTAGCCAACGTCGCTTGCCAGACGCCCCCAGGAGATTTCGTCGGTGTCGTTGTCCACGCCGTCGACGAGCGCATCGTTGGTGTTCGCGAGGTACGCCTGGAACGCTTCGCCTAGGTACGCGTCGAAGGCCATGCCACTGCCAAACATCGTGTGCTCCTCGCGCAGCCGAGCCACGATCGGAAACTCGTCCGACGCGAACTCGCTCTCGCCCGCCTCGAGGGAGACGTGACCGTCGCGGAGCTCGCCGAAGATCTCGCTCATGGCGTCAAAGAGGCGGAGGTCGCTGCTCTCGGCGTCGAGAGTGCTTCGAAGGGACGCGCTTCGCGCACTCCAGTCCACGCCGCGTCGCGCAAAATGTGCGTAGTGCTCGTCGAAGGTCGCGCTCATGATGTCCCAAAGCTGGAGCGCGTCGCGCTCGTATCCTGGCGAGCCGAACACCGGCGTGCCTCCGTCCTGACATCGCTCCGGAAGCGGCGCGCGATCGAAGGTGTAGGGGGCTAGCGTCCCGCGTGGACGAACACGCAGCAGCTCCCCGTCCTGGACGACCTCGGCGATGAGCGCATCCAGGTCGGCGATGGAGCCATCGAGTACACGAATGCAGCTGATTGAGGTTTCCTCGTAGAGGGCAACGCTCTCGTCGCTGGCGTCGAGGATCAGCCCGTACCCGCGGGATACCCAGGTTCCATTCGGGATCGTGATCGAGGGCTCGTAGGTCGTGTCGATGTCGAGGACAAACGCGCCGGCTTCCTCTCCGTCAAAGCTATCCGCAACGAACGAGTAAGTGACCCCCGCTTGCGCGCGAAAGATCACCCGGCTGTTGAGGACGTCGTCGTTCACATCGTCATTGCACGCGACTTCGGTGTCCTCCGCGCAGCCTTCGCGGACATAGAGAACCGGGTCTGGACCGGAGAGATCCGCGCGCACAAATCCCTCGGCGGGCGCGGTCCAGCGGAAGACCACCTCGGGCGCTCGATTCTCGGAGCAGCTGCCTTCTTCGCGGTTTTGCGCGCCCTCGGTCGTTCCCTCGAGACGAAAAATACCGGGCGAAACTTCACTCTCGGCGACGAGCACGATGGGGTCCTCGCACGTTCCGGCGCCCACCTCTCCGCCGTCGACGCTGCCGTCGATGCCGCTGTCACGCGCGCCTCCGTCGTCGTCGCCACAGGCCACGAGCATCGCCATTGCGACACAAACTCCTCGAAGTGTTCCTTGCACAAAACCTCCCTGCGGATGACCGCTGTTGATTCCGTGCGCAGGTCGCAGGAGCTCGTTGCAAATAGAACGCTCAGCGCGCGTCCCTGCGGTCGAAAGGCGACCGGTGTTCTTTTGGACAGGACTGCGCTACGACGTCGCCCATGACGCGGCTTCTTCTCCTCGCCTTCTGTCTTGCCTGCGGCGGCGCCCAGGTTACGCAAACGACGATTGCAGACGTCGACGCTCCCGAGCCGGTGCGCGCTGAGCTCACGCGCATCTTCGGCCCCGTGGCGGCTCTTGAGGTCGAGCGTGAAACCGACGACGACGGCGAAGAAGAGTGGGAGAGCACCATCGCCGTTCCGATGGAAATCGAGCAGGATGCGTCGGGCGCGATCACGAAGGTGGAGTTCTTGGTGCCCTTCGCGATGGCTCCGGAAGCTGTCCGGGAGGCTGCCGCGGCACAGTGGCCGGGTGCAACGCTCACCCAGGCGGAGGTTGTGGTCGAGGGCGACACGCTTCTTTGGGAGATCGAGGGTGAGGACGCGGCGGGCGAAGAGCTCGAGGGCTACTTTCGGCCGGACGGATCGCTTCGCGACGCTGCGCCTGAACCGGCCGCCGAACCGGTTTCCGAACCCGCAGTCGAGTCACCGCTGGAACCCACTGCAGAATCAGGCTCAGAGACCGCGCCCGAACCCTCCTGAACGCGAGCAACCGGCGGTTGAATCCGGTACTCTCTCGCAGGAGTGCCCATTCTCACCCCGGAAGAGCGAGTCGGTACCGACCTCGCTGAGAAATACCGCATCGAGCGGATCCTCGGGAAGGGGGGCATGGGGGTGGTCTTTCAGGGGCGCCACCTTTGGACGGAGCGAGAGGTCGCTCTCAAGATCCTCTTTCACGACTACGCCCAAGACGACGGCATCGCGCGCCGCTTTCTTCAGGAAGCGCGTACCGCAGCCCAGATCGAGCATCCGAATGTCGTCGATGTGCTCGACATGGGCCGCGACAGTTCGGGCACCGTCTTTCTCGTCCTCGAAATGCTCGAAGGCGAATCGCTCGCGGATCGCTTGGAGCGCGAGGAGGTCCTCGAAGTGGAGGAGACCCTCGAGCTTCTCCTGCCTGTGATGGACGCGCTTTCAATGGCGCACGAAGCCGGCATCGTTCATCGCGACCTCAAGCCGGACAACATCTTCATTAGCCGCAACGCCAAAGGAAAACGCATTCCCAAGCTTCTGGACTTTGGGATCGCGAAAGTTGTGAAGGGCGATAGCAACCTATCAACGCAAACGGGCGCGGTGATCGGCACACCGCAGTACATGGCGCCCGAGCAGGTGCGCGCGTTGCCCGACGTCGGTCCGGCGGCGGACGTCTGGTCGATGGGCATCGTGCTCTACGAAGCAATGAGCGGCCGCTTGCCCTTCGAGTCGGACACGCCGACTGCGGTCCTCGCGGAGATCCTGACCGAGAAACCACCGTCGGTGGGCGCCATGAACCCCGAGCTTCCGGGGCCGCTGGTGATGACGATCGACCGCGCGCTCATCGAGGATCGGAGCATTCGTTTTCCCACGATGAGAGCGTTTACGCAGGCGCTTCTCGATGCGGCGGACGAGTGCGGCATGGCGATCCAGCGCCCGACGGTGCTGCCCCGTCCTTCGGATTTTCCGGACCGGCCGCGGACCACCCGCGCACACTCCGCCACGGTCAGTGAACGGAAGAAGAAGACGACGCCCGGTCCGGCGACGCGCGCCCTGCAAACGCCGAAGCCGGCCGGTCTCGTGGAGAACCCGAGGGCGACGTTCGACGATCCCTCCGAGGTGACCGAGCCGTGGAGTGAGCGCCCGGTGGCGCCGTCCGCGACCGGACCGTCGCGCAAGATGGTCGGGGCGGTGCTGCTTGCCGGCGTGACCCTCGCGCTCGCAGGAGGCGCCGCGCTGATGCTCCGGGACGATTCCGCGCCACCGGAAGCCGCCGCCCCGCCGGTGACGACCGCGATCGCAGCCCAACCGACGCGGACCGAAGTTGAACCTGTGGAAGAGATTGTTCCGTCAGCGCCCGAACCGGAAGAAGTCGAGGTGGAAGTCGCGCCTGCGCCGGAACCAGAAGAGGCGATGGTCGCGGTTGCGATCGAGTCCGCGGCGGAGCGTGAAGCACGTCGTCGGCGTCGTCAGGAGCGCCGAGAACGTCGTGCTCGCGAGGCTGCCGAAAGCGCTGCCATGGCAACGGAGATGGCCGCCGAGATGAACGAGGCGATGCGCGGAGCCAACGACTCGTTGATTATTCGGTGACGCGGACTTGAACGTCGCCGATCCCGCAGCGACACTCCGCTAGTGCGGTGGTTGGTCCTTGCTTGTTGCTTCGTGTGTTCAATCGCAGCCTACGCCCAGGACGAGGCGGAAGCGCCGCCCGGGGACGAGTCGGCGGCGTCCCTGGTGGAACGAGGCATTGCGCTGCGAGAGGCCGGTCAGGACGCCGAGGCCCTCGCGCTCTTTGAGCGCTCCCAAGCAGCGGAGCCTTCGGTTCGAACGCTGACGCAAATCGCGCTCGCGGAGGCGGCCCTCGGGCGGTGGCTTGCCGCCGATCAGCATTTGCGGGAGGCGCTTGCGAGCGACGGCGACGAGTGGCTCGAGCCCCGCCGCGCGGTGCTCGAATCGGAAGCGGGTCGCATCGGTCGACGAATCGGTTCCTTGGAGGTGCTCGGATCGCCCGAAGGCGCGGAGGTCTTCGTGGACGGACGTCGCGTCGGGACGCTCCCCCTGGAAGCGCCCCTTCGTTTGCTCGCGGGGGTGGTTCGTCTCGAGGTTCGTGCGGAGGGCTACTACGACCTTCGGCGAAACGTCGAGATTCGCGTCGAGACCCGGGCGCGCGAAAGCGCCGAACTCGCGCCCGAGCCCGCGGAGCCGGAGCCTCCGGTGGTCGTGCAGCCGGATGAGCCCGAACCGGTGGTGACGCCGGATCCTCCGCCCGAGCGCGAAACCTCGAACGGTCTTCGAACCGGCGGCGGCGTGGCCCTCGGTGCGTCGGCGCTCTTTGGCGCGCTGGCGCTGACGATGTACCTCGTGCGCGAGAACAACGTCGACACGTTCAACTCGGACGGGTGTTTGGGTCCGACGATGACGCGAATTCAAAACTGCCGGAGTGAATACGACCGCGCGAAACGAGCGGAGCGCGCATCCGCCGTGATGCTTGCGGGGGCGGGCGCTTCAGCGATCACCGGCATCGTGCTCTTCATCCTCGGCTCCGGCTCGGAAGACTCCGAGGACGCCGCGATGCCCTGCGGACCTGGACCCGGCGAGCTGGGGGTGAGCTGCGGTGCGCGTTTCTAAGATGCGCCTCGGATTTCTCATCCTCGGGCTCGCAGCCTGCACCGAGTTTGCCGATCCGAACGAGCGTGCGGACGCGGCGGTGGATGCGGCGGACGCAGGGGAGGACGCACCTGCGGACGCGGGAGTCGATGTGGTGGACGCGAGCGATTGCATTGTCCCACCAGAGGGCTGTCCGCCTCTCTGTGCACGGGAGAGCGTGACCCTCGGTGCGCCGCTCGAAACGCGGGAGCGAATCATCGTTGGTGAGGTCGTGCTCGATTGCGAGCATCTCTACGATCTCGGCACGATCACCTACGTCGAGCCCGGCGCGACGCTGACGATTCAACCGGGGGTGGTCGTTCAAGCGCGGACGATGGGCGCGCTGGTCGTGCAAGCGGGGGGCCGGCTTGTGGCCGAAGGAACCGCGGAGGAGCCTGTCGTGTTCACGAGTTTGAACGAGGAGGCCGGGTCCTGGGCTGGCGTCGTGATGCTGGGCCGCGCGCTGGTTTCCACCGGCGACTCCTTTCCGGGGGAGAACGGGTCGATGCTCCTCGACCCCCTCGGCGGGAGCGAAGCGGATCCGAACGAGCGCGCGTCCTTTGGCGGCGACGATCCCGGCCACGACTGCGGTTCGCTTCGCTACACGCGGATTGAGTACGCCGGGGCGCTCAATCGCTTTTTCATTCCCGAGGAGATTCCGGGCCTCACGCTCGCGGGGTGCGGCGACAAGACGCGGCTCGACTATGTCCAGGTCCACGCGTCGCGCGACGAAGCGACCAACTTCATCGGTGGCGGCTTTCCGGTTCGCCACATCGTGACGTCGGAGGCACGAAGCGATGCGCTCCAGTGGAATCGCGGCTGGACGGGGTCCCTTCAGTACGCGGTGGCACACCTGGCCTTTGCGGACGCGAATGGCAATGCCGTCGAGGGGCGTATCGCCGCGTTTCCCTTTCCGGATCTTGGGCCGGCGGTTGCGAACGTCACCATGGTGATCCCCTTTCGCGGCGGCACGCAGGGTGCGATGTACCTGACGGCAGGCTCGGGGATGCGCGCCTACAACATGCTTTCGTACGGGAGCAGTTTTGGACTGACAGTGTTTTCGAGCACGCGGGGAAACCCGGGGTTTTTTAACCGAGAGTTTTTCACGCTCGAGTACAGCATCGTCGACGACGACGTTCCCTTTACCGCCGACTCCGATGTCGGCGAACGGGTCGACCCGCCCAATCGAGGAAATCGATCCGCCGATCCCGGCCTCTCGAGGGCTCTCCTGGTCGACGATTTGGTTAATCCCAACTTTCAGCCCTCGCCGCTTAGTGCGGCGAACGAAGGAGCGGCGCCGGCAGCGGAGTTGCCTTCGGAGCTTGAGCCCACAACTTACATCGGTGCCATCGACCCCAACGGTGAGGACTGGACGGCGGGATGGACACGGTACTGAAGCGCGCGTTCGTCGGGTTTCTCCTCGTCGCCGCGTGCACCGAGTTTGCGCCGCGCGACGAGCTCGAGGACGTCGGGGTCGACACGTTCGATGCGGGAGATGCGGGCTTCGACGCATTCGATGCAGGCTGCACCGACCCGCCGATCGGAGAGTGTCCACCGCTTTGTTTGCGAGAGCGCGTGGTCGTGGGGGTCTTCAACGACCTCGTGGGGGGCCGCGTCGTCAATCTCAACGCCCAATGGACCTGCGACAACCTCTATGTGCTCGACGGGGAGACGTACCTCGAAGGCGATACGGTGATCACGATTCGCCCTGGAACGATCATCGAGGGGACCGCAGGGGCCGCTCTTGTCGCGACGGCGGACGCTCGCGTGGAGGCTCTCGGGACGGCCGAAGCGCCCATCGTCATGCGTTCTGAGACGAGCGCGCGATGGCGTGGACTCTATCTCCTCGGCCGCGCGCCGGTGTCCGTCGGCGAGGGCGAAACGACCGACCGCGTGGAGCGGCTTCAGCAAGACCGCGCGGAGTACGGCGGAACCGATCCCAGCCACGACTGCGGCACGCTCAACTACGTTCGAATTGAAAACGGAAGCGAAGCTGCTGGGGGCGCGGAAGCGGAGTCCCTCTTTCTTGGCGGGTGCGGCGATGCGACGGAGATCGACTTCGTTCACGTCGATCAGTCGCGACACGATGCGATTCAAATCAACGGAGGCGGGTTTGCGGTGCGCCATGTGGTTCTCTCGCTGGGCCGGGAAGATGGCGTTCAGTGGGATCTCGGCTGGAACGGGACCCTCCAGTACGTCGTCGCGCACATGACGGCGACCTCGGAGTCGGCCCTCCAGGCGGAGAGCCCCATCGACTCGTCGGTGCGCCGTTCGAACGTGGTGGTCGCGAACATGACGACAATTGGATCGACGTCCAACGACCACGCCGTGAATCTCAACGGCTCGGCGCTGCTGCTCGGAAACTCGATCTTCGTTGGCTACAACGAGATCATGGAGCGCGAGGATCGACACACGCGCGAGTTTGGTCTCATCGACGTCGACGTTCGCAACAACATCATTTCGCCGCGACTCGACGAGTACTTCGACAACGCCGAAGTGGACCGCGCATTCGCGCCGCCCATGAACGGCAACGAGGCGACCGATCCGATGCTCCCCAGCACCGGCACCGACGAGATCCTGGGTCGTTCTCCAAGCTGGCGTCCGGGGGGAACTGCGGCGACGACAGTGCAGGGTGCACTGCCGGACAGTGTTGACCCGACGGACTACTCCGGCGCGATCGATCCCGACCCGGACGTCCCCGAGTGGACCGAAGGCTGGACCGTCTTCCGTTGACGCGCCGCCTCTCTCTCGCGCTCGCAGCACTCGATCATGCCGATCCTCCGCGCGTGATCCGTCGCTATCTCGAGAGCGTCGGGGGCTGGTGGCGTTTCGACCTCGAGGTCTCGCTCGCCGCGCGACGACAGGCCGCAGAACTGTGGCGTCATCGTCCTGCGCTTCGTCACCTTCTGCGCGGGTGCGTCCTTCATGTGGTTTGCGATGAGCACCGCCGAGCCTATCGCCGAGCCGCGGAATGCGAGGACGGCGTTCCTCACGACCGCTGGCTCGCGCGCTATCCGGACCTTGCGGGGGCGATCGAGCATTTCGTCATCAAGCGAGCAGGCCGTTTTCGCCGACCACGACTCTCGCTTCCGGCAGGGCTTGTGTGGATGAGGCATCTCGCGGGGGGTGAGCGCGCATGCCGGCAGCTTGCAAACGTTCTTCGATGGGCCAAGCGGCGCGGCGTCTACGGTCTGGTCCTCGAGGAGACGTGGGAAGCGCGTCTCTCCGAAGAGGAGCGCGCCCGAATCAACGCCCTCCTCGCCCCGACCTACCAGGTGCGTAGCTCACGCGGATTTGTGGATGAGGACGCGGCGCGGGCGATGGGGTTTCGAGCGATCGTTCGCGCGGACTATGCGTTCGCCCAATGGGGCGACTCGTGGTCGGAGGACGATCAGGCGTACTACGCGGACGTGCTCGCGCGCCTGCCAGAGAGCGTGCAACACCGAGTCCGACGTGCGCGCGTTCCGCTTCCCGAGATCGTGGCGCTCGCGAAGAAGCGTTAGAGCACATCTCAAAAATACCGTCAGTCGATCCGTGGCTCGGGGGCGTGAGCCAGCGCATCTGCGAGTCGAGGAAATGCCGAGCATTTTTGAGCGTGAG
>JBCDAA010000329.1:0-10170 GCA_039186435.1 Myxococcota bacterium
CAGTCGATCGGTGGCAGCCAGTCTACGAGCCTGCCCATTCGTGGACGGTATTTTTGAGATGGGCGGGGCGAGGTCGATTTCAGCTGAGAGCGATCGACTGCTCCCCTGATGCTCGGGGTCGGTCGAGTGACTCCCCAGCGGCGAGGGATGTCGCGCGAGGGAACAAAAAAAGCGCCCCGCGAACGAGGCGCTCTTTGTCATTTCGACGGGCTATTGGTGAACGCCGCCGTCGACCTTCAGCACGATGCGGCGCGCGCGTGCGGCCTCGATCGCAGGGGACCGATGGATCGCCCCGCGAGAGCGACCCTTCCAACGCGCGCCTTTGAGAAACGCAAAGTCGCCGGCGCCCGCTTGCACGAGGCGCGACGGGTCGGAGCAGATTCGCCGGTTGGCTTCGTTCACGCATTCGAACACTGCCCCGAGCGCGCTTCGGTCGAGGACCTCCTCCGGCGCAAGCCATGTTCCAGGTCCCCAGTAGGTGCACACGATCCGAAGATCGATGTAGTCGCGATGGAGCTTTCGGCACTCGTCGGAGTCCACCAGGGCGAGGCCAACACGCGCTTGCATTCGACCGGTAAGCGACGCCCAGGCCGCCACGAGGCGCGGCACGTCGCGGCGAAGCTGGTCCCGAAGCACGCCGGCAGGAAACCCTTCGAAAACGTCGTGCCCCTTTCCGATGGGGACCTCCTGGACGTATCGAAACACCGGTCCCCTTCGGCACCGATGCTCGGCTTCTGCAAGCACAGCTGTATCGAGTGTTCGCTCGACCAGCACGATGTCCGTGTCGGTGCGCGCAAGTCGACCGGTTGCCCCGAGGTGGGAGGCCTTGATCAGACTCGAAGTCTGATGCATCTGAGTTGCGTTTAGTTCCATGGCACAAAAAAAGGCGACCTCGAGAAGAGGCCGCCTTTCCTTTGTCGTTTACTCGAGCTCGACTTCGTCGTGCAGGCCGTTGTTGATGAGGAACACAACCTCGGTCTCGGTCTCGTCGGCTTCCGGCTTGCTCAGCACGCCGATGGTGAGGAATGCGCCGTCCACCGGCATGTCGAGGGGCATCGCCGTGGTGAGGTCGATGGTGCCGTCGGGCGGGTCGGTGATGTCGATGCCGAGGGTGTACGCAGCGTTCGGAACCTCCACCGAGCCTTCGGAGGCCGTTCCCTGGGCGACGCCGGAGAAGAGCGCCGTCTCGTCGTCCGCCGCGTCAAAGACGTCGACGGCGTTCGCGACCACGTAGCTCACGTGAAAGACGCGGATTCGAATCGAGCCGTCCGCCGGAGCGGTGCGGTCTTCCTGAATCGCGAGGGGCTGGAAGTTGCCGTCCTCTTCCTGCTGCCACGCGATGATCGTGTGGTAGGTGCCGGCGTCGAGCATGTAGTCGTCGACGCTGATGACCGCGTCGCCGATCGGAGCGTCGGCAGCCGTGATCGCGACGTCGACCGGACCGGCCGAGAACGGGAGATAGGGGGTGTTGCCCTCGAAGTCCACGTCCTCGAGCGCGAGCTCGCCGTCGAGGTAGATGTCGACCATGCCCGCGAGGGGCGCGAGGTGCCAAAGGCGGGCGTTTGCTGCGACCTCGAGCTCGGTCTCGTCGTGAATGTTCGCGCCATCGCCGACGAGGAAGACCAGCTCGGTCTCGGTCTCGTCGCCTTCCGGCTTCGAGATCACGCCTGCGAGGACCTGGGTGCCCGCGACCGGCTCGTCGATCTCACCGGAGAGAAGGTCGACGATGCTGTCCGTGGCGCCGGGGGCTTCCGCGCCCGCGCCAATGTCCAAACCGATCGTAAGAGCCGCCGCCGGAACGTCGACGCCAGCGCCAGCCGCCTCACCCTGAGCGACGCCCATGGCGATTTCCGGCGCGGTCAACTCGGTCGCGTTGTGAACGTCGACCGCAACGCCGACCGCGTACGCCGCGTGGAAGACGCGGAGGCGAACGTTGCCGTCCGCCGGGGCCGCGTCCTCAAGAACGGGAAGGGCCTGAAAGCCGCCGTCCTCTTCAAGCTGCGCGGCGATGATCGTCCAGCGCTCGCCCGCGCCGATCGCGAAGTCCATGACGTCGATCGCGGCGTCGTCGAGCGCGCCGCCCGCGGGGACAACGGAGAGTCGGTGGGTGCCAGCGTCGATGGCTGCGTAGGCGGAGTTCTGTTCGAACTCAACGCCCGGGGCAGCGACTTCGCCGTCGATGTAGATGTCGACCGTGCCGGCCGCGGCTGCGAGGTGCCAGAAGCGGAGCTCGCCGGTGTCGCCGGTCGCGCCGTCTTCGCCGGTGGCGCTATCGTCGGCTCCGGTATCCGGGACTGCCGAGTCCACACCACTGTCGGTTCCGCCGCCGCCGCCGTCGTCGTCGCCGCACGCCGAAACAAGTAAGAAAATCGCGCAGAGTGCGCTCAATCGATTAATAGTCATACTAGGACCAGAGCACAGCTGAGATTCGGTTGCAAGTGCATCAGAGTAACCAAATCGTGCTAAGGACGTAGTGTGTCCCGCATGGCTAGACTGGTTGCTGTCCTCCTCCTCGTCGCCGCGTGCGGTGACGACGACAACCCCGCGCCGAGCGATTCCGGAACGGACGTCACGCGCGGCTTCGACTCCGGTACTCCGGACATCGTCATCGGTGAGGTGTTCGAAACGGTCGGTCGCCTCTCGATTGCCGATGCAAACTCCGGACAGGTTGCGATCTTCGATCTGGACACGGCGGCCGAGGTCAACCGCTACACGCTGGAGGCGCCGGCGACCTTGAGCAGCGCGCTTAGCCGGCAGATCACTGCGGTGGTCGCCGCGCAGCCGAGCGCCGATCGCTTTGACGTGTTCGGCGTTGGCGTATGGGTTTGGGACCACGTCGACCACTTCCACGTCTACAAGGAGCCGAGCGCGTTCCAGATCGATCCGCTTCTCGCGATGACCGAGGGACTCAGCGAAGTCGACAAGTCCGGTGGATGGATCGTTGCGTTCGACCAGGAGACCGGCACTGTCCGAGCGCTCTTTGAGCGTTCGATCGGCAACCTCCGCACCGACATCGAGCGCACGCGAGCGCCTGTGTTTCGCGGCTACGACACGACGCCCCACGAGGGAGCAGCGGTCGTTCTTCGCGGCCATCTCTTCGTCACCCGTGCCGACGGAGGCCTCGAAGTTCTCGAGCCTGGTACGAGTGAGTTCGGGGAGCCGACGCCTCTCGAGATTCCTTGCGAAGGCGGGAGTGCGGCGGCGTCCGCGGGTGCTCATGCGGTGTTCGCCTGCACCGACGGCTTTGTGATCGCGACCTGGGATGAGGGAACGGAAGAGTTCGCCTACCAGCGCGTCGAGGTCGAAGGCGCGCAGGCCGCTTGGGTGAGAGGCGACGACGACAGCACCACGTTCGTCGCGGGAGATGAGAGCGCGGTGTTTTTGATTTCGGCGGACGGCAATGTGGTCCGGCAGGATGTGGCCTACGACGCGTTTGAGTTCGATCGCGACAATCGCTGGCTCATGGCGATGCGAGGGAGTTCCCTGGTCGAGCTCGATTCCGAGTCCGGCGAAGAGGTGCGCGAGCTCGAGGTGTTTGCAGGGCCGATGACGCTGGGCGACGGGTTTGCCTACATCGGTGGCGAGTCCGCGGTCAGCGAGGTCAACCTTGAGACCTGGGAAGTCTCCCGTACCTTTGACCTCGATTTCGTCCCGGGGAGCTTGGTCGTGACGGCGATGTGGCCCGGCGGCCAGCCGGTCATGCACTAGCCGTTTCCGCGCCGTTTCTGCGGTCGTTTCCGCAAGTCGAGTATGCGAGAGTGGCGGCGTGAGGTACGTACTCGCGTTTGCGTTGCTGCTCGGCTGTGAAGCAACGTCCGCTTCTCCCGACGCTCGTCTCGATGGTGCTCGTCTCGATGGTGCTCGTCTCGACGGTGGCGCACCCGGTGTCGACGCGTCCGCGGCAGACGGTGGCTCGGACGCGGGGTCCTTCGACGGAGGCGCTCGGGTGCCGGACGGAGGTCCAGCGGACGTCGGAACCGATGCGATGGATGAAGGAACGCCGTGCACCGTGGGCGGGGTGTCCGGGACCTGCGAGCCGGTGTCGACCTGCGACGGGATCTCCACGCCGGGCTTCTGTCCGGGTCCCGCGGAGATTCAGTGCTGCACGACGCCGTCCGCCGGCGCGTGTGATCCGGCCGCGATGCCTACGCCGAACGCCGGCCTTCTCGAGGAAACCGGCGATCCGGGTTGCCCGGCAGGCATGGTCGATCTCGGCGCCTTCTGCATGGACCGCTTCGAGGCGTCGCTCGTTGTGGTGGACGACTCGGGCGCGGCGGTCGGAAGCTGGTCGCCCTTTCACAACCCTGGAACTCGTCGCGTTGCCGCGGTCTCGCTCCGAAACGCGATCCCTCAGGGATACATCAACGGACGGCAGGCTGCGGATGCGTGCGCCGTGGCCGGCAAGCGCCTTTGCACGAACACGGAATGGCTCGCGGCGTGCCAGGGAAGTGCTGGACGAACCTATCCCTACGGCACCAGTCGTCGCGCGGGCATTTGCAACGATGCGCGCGCAACCCATCCCGCGGTGGAGCGCTTCGGCACGTCCGCCGACTGGATTTGGTCGGAGCTCGATGACGCATGCATCAACCAGATTCCGGATTCACTGGCGAGGACGGGCTCGCATCCAGAGTGCGTCACACCGGAGGGCGTGCTCGACCTGATGGGGAACCTCCACGAGTGGACGAGTGACGCGTCGGGGGTCTTTCGGGGCGGGTTTTATGCCGACACGCGCATCAACGGGGAAGGGTGCCTCTACCGAACGACCGCGCATTCGACCGGTCACTTTGACTACTCGACCGGGTTTCGCTGCTGCGCCTCCCGGGAGTGAGTCCTGACGATTGCGAGCTTCGGTGTACCGCCCTAGCGTTAAAGAGTGCGTCGCCGTTCGGCCATCGCGGTGTTGTGGATCGGACTCGCGTGCAACTCGCCCGCCCCCGAGGGAGACGCCGGCAGCAACCGCCTGGACGCTACGGCTTCCGACAGCGCGGTCGACAGGTGTCCGCCCCTTGGAGAGACGGCGCTGCGTCTGGAGGAGTCGGCCTGCCTTCACCAAGACGTACGTTCGATGCCCGCCCTTCTCGCGAAAGGCGTATGTGTCGGGGAGGACTGTGGTCCGGCAGGGGGAGTGCACGTCGCGCTCGACGTCGACGGATCTGCGCAAGCGAGACTCGAGAACGTAGGCGAGATTCGCCGCGTGTGCGTCGCGCTCGAGCATTCGTGGGCGGGCGATCTCGACATCACCCTTCGATCGCCCGACCGACGAGAGGTCGTGCTCCAAGGACGCGGACTTGGTGGCGAGAACTTTGGCGTGGCCAACGACTGCGATGAAGGCGGGGAGCCGGTCCCCGGCTTTGCGGCGTACTACTGCTGGTCGCCAAGCGCTGAGCGCACCATCCTCGATGCACGCGGCGAGGGCTTCCCTGAGTCCGGGATCGACTGCGCATGTGAGCCGACCCGCGTCATTCCCGCCACGGAAACGTACGCCGCGGTCGAGGCGTGGGACGCGCTCCTTGGGGCGCCGCTCAACGGCGCGTGGACGATCGTCGTTCGAGACGGATCCGAAGGCGACAACGGCCATGTGTTTGGCTGGGCCATCGAGTTTGAACCCGTCGAGATCGACTGTTTGTAGCTGGAGTCGTCAGTCCTCGTCGACCCAATCGGCGGCGTCCACGAAGAGATCGACAAAGAGGCGTTGGAGCTCGTCCATCATCGCGTCGGAGGGGTCGAGTTCGTCGATCAAAAGGTCTCCGCGAATGCTGCTTTGCAGGGTGTGCCAGCACTCCTCACCGGCTGTCTGCATTGCTTGTCGGCGGCGCTCTTGGTTTCCTTCGAGTGTTCTCCGCGCGTAGTGAATGGCGTCGATCGCGCTGTCGCGAAGGAGCTGCGTGATTCGAGAGCGATGCTCTTCGGAAAGGTCGGCGACCCGGAGCGGTCGGTTCTTCGCGACCGGCGCAGGCGCGGTCTCGCGCGCTCGCACTCTCCAGGCGTCCGCCTTTTCCCAGTGACTCACCGCCAGGACTGCGCCGTCGTGTTCGACCACGTGGGTAAGCCCCTTGCCGCCCGTTCCCAGAGTCTCTAGCCGGTCTCCGAAGACCTGAAAGGCCGTGAGTGTGTGACCTTCGTTCGTAATCGCGAGGAGACCTTCGTTCGCCGCCATGGCGACCGCTGTGAGCGGGAGCGGTATCTCGTGGGTGACGCGCCAACACTCGTCCTCGCCGCACGCGATCCGTCGCACCCAGTCGGGCGCTACGCTTGATGTGCCGACCGGTACGACCTTTCGGTCGCGTACCCATACGACCCGACCGACAGCGAAGAACTGAACGACGACTCGATCGTTCGCGCTCTCGAAGACCGTTGCACGCGGATTGCCCTCGTCGTCGAGCGCGGTAACCCTGCGACGCTTTTTGTCGGAGACATAGACGCGACCTTCGTCACTGAGTTCCACCCGGCCGGTGGAAGACGTAAGCCGTCGCTTTCGCGCAGGGGCCTCCGGTTCATCGACTCCGTCTTCGCGGAGGTAGAGCCGCGAAGGGAGCTTTCGATGGGACGCGTAGCTGAAGCGTCCGCGTCGGCGCGGTGGTTCCGTGTCCTTCTGATGAAGAGCCGCAGGGGCTGGCGGCGCGCCGCCGGCTAGCCGTTTGAGACGCACGCGAGGCACGCTAGGTGGATAGGGCGGGCCGCGCCGACCGGTCAAGCGGCGTTAGAGAATGGCGAACGTGCGCACTTCGATGCTGCGTCTCGCGGGCGCCGCGTCCGAGTTGGGCAGCGCGAAGGCGGAGTGGGGCGTGAAGCGTGCACGCCCATCGGTGCGACTGTCCCAACCCTTGATGAGCACGACCTCATCCGACGTCATGTTCGGAAAGTAGCCGAAGCGCTGATCCGCGCGGGCGCGCAGGTGGTAAATCTCGCCGATGCGCTCTGGAAAGACCTGGTCCGTCGCGATGAGGTCTCCTGGGCGAATGCTCGACGCGTCGGCGAACGCGAGGGGTGAACGGCGCACGGGTCCGACGATCGGGCGCCAGGCGTTCACCTGTACGATCGCTTTGCCGGCACGTAGCGCGGCTTCAACGCGTTCGACACCGAGGACGTCCGCGGCGCGTTGGGGACCACTCGTCTCGGTGTAGTCGACGTGAATCTGACCGGCCGGTCGCCGCACCCCGTCGGGGTTGCTCGAGCCGTCGGGGGCATCGCTCCGGCGCGTGGCGTCGAAACTCACCACGCTCTCTGCGCCGAGCACGTCCTTGATCAGGCGTTCAACCTCCGGAAGGTAGACGCGCTTCACGAGTTCGTCGTCGCGCAGGTCACGAACGAGGGTAGGTCGCTTCAGAAGTTGAAAGCCTTCTCGGTCGAGGTGGGGCGCTCGCCACGTGCGGGCATCCTCGATTCGGACCGTGTGCGATTCGACGTCGAAGAAGAAACGCTCGCTCTCTCCCGTGATGGCGGCGCTGAGAAAGCGCGGCTTTTCGTCCGGGCGCGGCACGATGAAGGTGAGCTCGGCGTGGGGGTCCTCGGTGGTTTCGGTCGGTCTCGCGGACAGCATGGCTGCCTCCTTCGTTGATTTCACCTTGGGCCCGCGCGTTTTTTGTCGGAATAGGTAGAAATCATCGATGATTTCACCCAAAATGGGTGAGGTGGAGGCTCGTTTTGACGATCTCGAGGTGTTTGAGGCGATTCGGCGAACCGGGTCGCTCTCCGCAGCGGCCCGCGAGCTTCGAAGATCTCCCAACGGTGTAACGCGCTCCTTGGCTCGTCTCGAAGGCTCGCTCGGGGTGCGTCTTTTTCACCGCACAACCCGCTCGCTATCCCTCACCGATGAAGGCCGTCGCTTCGTTCCGCTCTCCGAGTCGCTTCGCGCGACGCTCTCTCGCGCCGAGGCGGAACTCGGCCCTTCGGTCGAGCGCGTCACTGGAACACTACGGCTCACGGCGTCGGCTACCTTTGCAAGGCTCTACCTCGCGCCGATCATCGCGGACCTGCGGCGTGATCATCCGGCGCTCGGGATCGAGCTTCATCTCAGCGATGACATCGTTGACCTGGTCGAGCTTGGACTCGATGCCGCCATTCGCATCGGACCCCTCGAGGACTCGTCGCTTTCGGTGCTCCGCCTTTCGGAGGACCGCCGCGTTCTCGTCGCGTCGCCGGCGTTGCTTGCAGACGTCGGCATGCCGCAGCAACCGTCCGACCTGACGCGGCTTCCATGCCTCACCCTCGGCGGACCAGAGCGCTGGCGTTTCGATGGCGGGGAGGTCCGGGTGACCTCGGTGGTGGACTCCAACCTGGGCGATTTCGTGCTCGAAGCCGCGCGGTCGGGGCTTGGTTTTGCGCAGCTTGCGAGTTGGCTCGTGGGACCCTCGCTTCGCCAAGGCGAGTTGGTGCGGGTGCTTCCGAGCCACGAGCTTCGCGCGAGCGGGGCAGTCGCGATCGTGACGCCGAGCCGTCGCCGGCGCCCCGCACGCGTGAAAGCGTTGCTCGCGGCCGCTCGGCGTCACCTTTCTCCTGCGCCTTGGACCCGGCATGAACTGCAATGAAACACGTCGCGGCAGGTGTCATGCTGATCGCATGGACGAGCGAGTTCAATGACGTTTGCGTCCCGAGTTCTCGGTTTTTTTTGTCTCGACTTCGACTTTGCCTTCGACCTTCGAACCGCCGCGTTCAGCCCGATTACCGAGCGCGTTTACGTCGGTTCGCGGCCGACGCTGGACGACGTTCCCGCGCTCGCGGAGGCAGGGATTACGCACGTCGTGAGCTGTCTGGAGGAGCCGGCGCTCTCGACGATGTCGTTCCTCGACTTGTCCTTTGAAACCCTTCGGCTCCCGCTGCGCGACAGCATGGACGAAGACATCGCTGCGACGTTCCCGACCTTCACAAGGTTCGCAGAGCAAACCGCTGTGGTGCTCGTCCATTGCCAGGTCGGGGTCAGTCGCTCCGCCACGCTGGCAACGGCGCACCTCATGCAGGCCGAGCGGCTCACCTTTTGGGACGCGGTCTCCCACGTTCGTCAAAAACGCCCCGGCATTCTCCCGAACATCGGCTTCGCGTCGCAGCTTCAGCGACTGGAGCACGCGCTCTTTCCCGAAGTGCGGCCGGAGCTCTCCTCGCTTGCGCGGTACCTTCGGGAGATCGCCAACGCGCCCGTCGACATCGAGGTTCTCCAAGAGGTGCTCGTCCAGCACGACTTCGATGCACCTCGGGCGCTTCGCGCGATTTTTGGCGGGGAGATTCCGCGCGTAGTCCAAGGCGCACGCGCGTAGATTCGTCGCTTGTACGCTACTGTTCCTTGAGCCACGCCGCGACGTCGCTGTGGCCCTTCGCTTCTGCCGCTTCCAGGGCGGTGCATTTGTCCCAGTCGGAGCGGACGTCGAGCTGGGCGCCTCCAAGCACGAGAACCTTTGCTGCGGCGAGGTGACCATTTTCGGCGGCGGCGATGAGCGGCGTCGAGCCAAACTCGACATGCTGCGCGTTCGGGTCCGCGCCTGCGTCGAGCCAGAACTCGACTTCGTCGACGTTGCCGGCTTTGGCGGCTTCGTAGAGCGCCTTCCAGTTTCCTCCTGCCGATCCCATCGTTCGCTCCTTTGCCAGTGTTTATCCCTCAGGATCCGAGGCGTTCGCCCACTCGACCATCGCCGCGTGGTTCGCCTGAACCGCCTTTCGAAACATGGCACCGATGGCCCACCCGAGGGGCAAAAGCGCGGCGCTTCGAAGCCGGAAGACGAACGCGCGCTCGATCCGCGTACCCTTCTCTGTGGGGGAGAGGTCCCAGGTCTCCGTCGCGCCTTCGGTGAGAAAGCGAAACGCGGACGAGAATTCGTCGATTGCGACCTCGTAGCGATGAGGTCGCGTCGCCACCGTCACGCGCTCGCGATGGGAGGAGCCGTCGGTGTTGTGCACGCGCGCCTCGGAACCTTCTTCCGCACTCGAGCCAATCTTCCAGTCGAGGTCGCGAATCCCCGGGATGGGCCCCCATCCGGTGAAGAGCTGAAAGGCCTTCGGGGTGAGGAGGAAGTCGTACGCATCCTCAATGTCGACGGGAAGAACGACGGTCTCCGCGATCGTGACGTCGGTCATGCGTTCCCTTCTTAGCGTGTCTGCACGCTCTTGGGCCAGGCCGTCCTTCGTTGAACCGACCCCAGGTTGAACCGACCCCAGGGTTGAACCGATCCAGGGTTGAAC
>JBCDAA010000330.1:0-10156 GCA_039186435.1 Myxococcota bacterium
CGCGGTATCGCCCGTAAAGACTCCGCCTTCGTCGGGGATTTCGACGCCCGCAAAGTCAGGAAAACGAGGGTCGCAGCGTGTTTCACTGCGAGGCATGGTGGCGAAGGGCGACTCGCTTGGCCTCGCGTCGAACCCGGCGTCGACCATGGCATCGACGCCGCCATCTTCGCCCGCGTCGACGCCCGCATCGGCACCGCCGTCCGCGCTGGCGTCAGCGGTCGCGTCCGGACCGGCGTCCGGAACGTTCGCGTCGGTCCCCGTGTCAGGGCGCTCCTCCGAATCGCAGCCGACTCCAAGAAGAAGCACGAGGAATACAGCGCCTGAGTTTCGCATCTCGACTCCTAAATCAGCGCGGGCGGACACCCAAACGCCACCGTTGCATCCACGAATCCAGCACTCGAAATCTCGGAGCACGCGAGCGGACACAAGCGGACTTCCGAGGTCTCCCGATCGATGAACCAGCCCACCGTCGGCTCACCACTCAGCGGCAACGCGCAGCCGTCGGGATCGGTGAACGGAAACGTTCCTTCCTGGACTTCGCCGGACGCATCCTCGAAGCGAAAGGAAAAGTTCACACGCTCAAAGTCGATCGAGAGCCCTTCCGGCGGAACCAGCGGAATCTGACAGGGCAACGAGGTTGTCGTCACGCGGTCGACGAGTGCATCCGTCAGAGGAGACCAGTCGAGGGTGCAGACCGAAATCGTAAAGCCGCTGGTCGCGTCCGCGAGGTCCCAATAATCCTCACCCGTGCCCGCGGCGGTCTCGCAGATCTCGGGCGGCGAGGTGACCGCGTGAAACTGAAACCCCTGCGGAAAGGTCTCGTCGAGGGTCGCGCGAAACTCCTCGGGCGTGGTGGTTTCCTCGCCGGGGAGCGTCGGGGGAAAGCCGTCGTCGTCGCTGACGATCACGAGGTGGGTGACAGCACCGGGCCGGAGAATCCCTTCCAGCTCCGGAAGCGTCTGGGTGAGGATCTCGGGGGCGTTGTTGGACGAAACCGTGATGTCGACCGGGAAGAATCGCTCCGGATCCGCGAACTCTTCGGGGACCTCGAGGGAGTTCGAGTCCGCGACGAGCACCCAGCGGTGGTCGCTCGAACGCGACGCCATCGCCTCGGCAAACCGGAGCAAGTTAAGCCGGATCGCAACAGCCTCGTCGCGCATGCTGCCCGAGGTGTCGATCACCCAAACGACGTCGACCTGGGTCAAGTTCGCGCGAAGCTCTCCCTCCGCGACGCACTGGCAGTCTTCGCCCACACACACATCGCTCGAGACGTCCGTCGAAGCATCGAATGCGGAACCCGCGTCGATCTCGACGAAGCGGGCCGGGTCGTCGCAGGCGCCGAGGAGCACGACCCACAACACGCTGACCGTCTTGCTCATCCTCATTCGCTGTCCCTCGAACCAAACACGGTGAAGGGCCAAAGATTCAAACGCAAGTGAGTTGCGTTTTCCTGCACGCGTTTAAATCGGTCGCCGATCGATTCGGAGACTCGTCGCTCCACAGTTCGTTGAAACGAGCGCGCTAAGCGATGACGTCCGAACCGGCGAGCATTGCGCGCGTCGCCAACCCGACCCGTTCGCGGAGCGTCGCCCCCTGATCGACTTGGAGTGTCGCCATTCCGTGGACCATCGCCCAGAGCGCGTTCGTGAGCCAATCCACTCGGTCGTCCGGCGCGTCCTTGGAAACCGCCTCCCGAACCGCCTGACGAAGCAGCAGGAGGGACTCGGTCCGGACGTCACAGAAGCTCTCCTGCGTGTTGTCGAGCGCTTCCGAGCGAAACAAGATCGAGAAGATGCCGGGGTTTCGGCGCGCGAACCGAACGTAGGCCTCGCCGATCAGTACGACTCGTTCGACGGGCGAGCACGCTTTCTTGTGAATCGCGCGGGAGCGGGCGACGAGTTTGCGAAAGCCTTCCTCCGCCACGGCCGTCAGGAGCCCGGTCGCGTTTCCGAAGTGGTGCGAAGGGGCTGCAGGAGCGACCTGCGCTCGGCGCGCGACCTCACGCACGCTGAATCCCTCCACGCCGCGTTCGTTGAGCAACGCGATCGCTTCCTCGATGAGAACCCGCCGGAGGTCGCCGTGATGATAGCCGCTGCGCTGCTTGTCTCCGCGGGGCATGGCTCGTTTCGACGCTAGCACGGCGGTGAACCCCGCGCCGCGAGTCTTGGCCAGCCCTTGACACCGGCACGCTTCTTCCCCATTTGATCAATGTTCAGATTCTGATCATCATTCAGATCGGCGTTCAAATCAGCGTTCAGATCGAAGTCCAGCAGGAGAAGAAGCGATGAACCCCACCGGAAAACGAATCGTCATCACGGGCGGCTCAATTGGGATCGGCCTCGAGCTCGCGAAAGCCCTGATCGCCGAAGGCGCCCAGGTTCTCGTCTGCGCGCGCAACCGGCCGGCCCTCGAAGCCGCCCAGCAGAACACGCCTTCCCTGGCGATCGCCCAGTGCGATGTCGCGCGGGACGACCAGGTAAGCGCGCTGCTTGAAACCGCCCGCTCGACCCTTGGCGGCGTCGACGTCCTCATCAACAACGCAGCGGTGTTTCGCCGCCTCGACATACTCGAGCGCAGCACGCTTGAGAGTCAGCTCGAAGAGATCGACATCAACCTCAAAGGGCCGGTGCGCGTAACGGGTGTGTTCCTTCCCGAACTCCTTCGAAGCGAAGAACCGATCATCGTAAACCTCACGTCAGCGCTCGGATATGCTCCGATGGCAGCGGCGCCGACCTACTCGGCGACAAAGGCGGCGATCAACTCTTGGACGATCTCCCTTCGTCATCAGCTCCGCCATTCGAAGGCGCGCGTGGTCCTCCTCAGCCCGCCGGTCGTGGACACGCGCATGAACGCGGACAACCCGGACGTCGAAGGCATGAAGATCATGACGGCGAGGCGTTCAAGATGATCAACAAGACCGGGTGAGCTTATGCGTCCGGATGCGCGAACGCGTGCGACGCGGTGATCAGCGCCTTGACGACCTCGAGCTCGGTTTCGTCGCGAGGCCCGTAGACCATCACCACGTTTCCCGGAATCACGCCACGAAGCGCAAGGGGATGGCGCTCCACCCACCCCTTGTCGACGGCGTCCGGAATGAGCTCTTCCGGAAGGTTCAGGTGGAGGGACCCATCGCTCGCGGGGTGCAGGTGACAGAACTCGCGCCCAATCATGAACGCGTTGGCAGGACCCGCATGACAGGAGTCGCGTAGCCACATCGCTCGCGCGCCGGGAACGGAGATGATCGACGGTGTCTCGTCCACGCAGTCGAGACCGAACATGAACTCAGCAACCTTCTGCTGCATTTCGATGGGCGCGTTTTGGTCCAGCTGCGTATGCGGGTTCGTCGGTGTGGTCGTGGGCCGCGGGCCTGGTCGATGAGGAAAGGAGTCGGTCAGACGAGACATGGAGGCACCTCTGGCAGTGGGTTCACGACGAGCGGATTGCTGCGCCGTGCGCCTCTCCGGTTCCGCGCAGGAAACGACTAGCGTGGCGAGGAGGAGCGTTGGGAGAACTCCCATGCCGGCCAATCTAGGACGCTCTCTTTGATGCGATAAGAGTGACAATCGCGCATCTGTGATGCAATACTGCATCAATCGACCTCGATGCCCTCCGACTCTTCGTGTCCGTCGCAAGCCATCGGTCCTTCAGCCGCGCGGCGAACGATCACGGACTGCATCGCTCGGCCGCGAGCCGGCGCATCGTCGCTCTCGAGCGAGCGCTCGGCGTCGATCTCCTGATTCGCACGACCCGCCGGGTGGAGCCGACCACCGCAGGACGCCAGCTCCTCGAAGAGGTCGCGCCGCTTCTTCGGCGAGTCGAGCGTGCTGTCAACGAGCTCCCAGAAGCTGCGGACGTTCCCGCTGGGCGCCTCAGAATCGCTGCGCCACAGGACGTTGGGATGTGGCTGCTGCCGCACGTGCTCGGCAAGCTCGCGGAGACGTACCCGTTGATTCAACCCTCGGTCTCCCTCTCGAACCGGCAGGTCGATCTCGAAGCCGAGGCGTTTGATGTTGCGTTGCGGATCGCGCGCGGTCGCCTTCAAGGGGCTGGTCTGCGAGCGCGCCGCATCGGAACGATTCGCGTTCGCGCCTACGCGGCGCCCTGCTACGTCGCTCGCCACGGCACACCCAACGCGTTCGAAGAGGTGCACGGCCACAAGGTCGTCGGGCTCTCGGGCGTCATCCCGCAGGAAGTCGAAGCAGCCGCCGCTTGGGTCGCCGCGGGAGATATGATCCTCGCGGCGGAGCTGGCGAAGAGCGGCGTCGGCATCGCCTTTCTTCCGACGTTCGTTGCCGAGGCAGGCCTCGAAGCCGGTGCGCTCGTCCCCATCCTCAACGGAGAGGAGCTTCTCGTCGCAGGCCTCTACCTCGCCCTTCCGAACGTCCGCCGACTACCTGGAAAATCGGTCGCGTTCCGGGACGCCGTACTCGGCTATCTCGCCGAGCACCCACTGAAGTGACGGTCGAAAACTTTTTTTCGAGCGCGATGTCGATCCAGGAAGCCCGGACGCGTCATCCTCACGCTGGCGGGGCTCGCCAGCCCAACACGTAAGGAATCACTGTGAAATACTTCGTATTGCTCGCCGGCTACGGCGAAACCAAGCCCTGGGATCAGCTGACCGCCGAGGAACAAGCGGCCGAGATGGCCAAACACGGCGCGTTCGCGGAAGCGTGCGAGGCAAAGGCGGACGTCACTCTTGTCGGCGGCGAAGCGCTCGGCGACGGAACGGTGGCGACCACACTTCGGACGCGCGGCGGAGAGCTCACCATCACCGACGGCCCCTTCACCGAAGCAGCCGAGCACATCGGCGGCTACTATCTCGTGGAAGCGCCCAACCTCGACACCGTGATCGAGTTGTGCCGAAGCCTCCCCGCGTATGACATCGAGATCCGGCCGGTCCTCGAGCAGCCTTAGCGAAACGCTCGCGCATCTTCATCGAGCCGAGTGGGGCCGCCTCCTTTCTCTTCTGGTGTCGCGGACCCGCCGGCTCGACCTTGCCGAAGACGCGTTGAGCGAGGCCTTTGCCAGAGCGTCTTCACGCTGGCGCGCTGACGGAGTCCCGACCAACCCGGCGGGATGGCTCTACCGAACCGCTCATCGACAGATCGTCGGTTGGCTTCGCTCCGAAGCCGTGGCCGCACGGAAAGCGCCGCTTCTCGCGGTGCGTCGCGACTGGGTGGCTCCCGACGTCGACGGACTCCCGGACGAGCGGCTGCACCTCATCCTTCTCTGTTGTCATCCGGCCCTCTCGCCCACGTCTCGCTCGGCGCTCGCACTGCGGCTGGTGCTCGGAACTCGCACGGACGAAATCGCGCGACTCTTTCTCGTGGCTCCCACCGCGATGGCGGCGCGGATCACCCGCGCCAAGAAGAAGATCGTCCAGGCCGGCATTCCCTTGGCGGCGCCAGCGAAGGACGAGCTCCGCACGCGCTTGGATGAGGTGTGCAGAACGATCTACCTCGCGTTTACCGCGGGCTACACACCCGGGTCAGGGCCGCACCTCCTCCGCGCAGACCTCGCCCGGGAAGCGCTTCGCCTCGCCCTCCTCCTTCGAGAGCTTGTGCCTGACGCATCGCAGGTGAAAGCGCTGACCGCGCTCCTCCTGCTTCAGCACTCTCGTCGCGAGGCGCGCGTGAAGGACGGAAGGCTCGTCACCCTCGCCGCGCAAGATCGAGCGCTTTGGCACGAGGACGAGGTCCAGGCCGGGGTCGCGCTCGCTCGCTCGCTCGCGCCCGCTCAAGGCTACGCGGAAGCGCTTCGCCTTCAGGCCCTGATCGCCACCGAGCACGCTCGCACGGCGAACGCAGAGTCGACCGATTGGTCTACGATCGCACGACTCTACGCGGCGCTTGAGGCTTTGACGGGTTCGCCCGTTGTGCGCCTCAATCGCGCGGTTGCGGTCGCCGAGGTGGAGGGTCCCAACGCGGGCTTGGCGCTGCTGGAAACGCTTGATGAGTTTCTCGCCAACCACCATCGACTCTCGGCAGTTCGTGCTGCGTTGGCCGAGCGGGATGGAGATGTCGCACTCGCGCGGGCGTCCTACCAAAAAGCGATCGCGCTCTGTTCGAACGATGTCGAACGGGAACATCTGCAAGCGCAGCTTCGCGGTTTGAACGAAGGCGTGAAGCGCGGTGTCACGCCGCCCACATGATCCTTCAGATGCACACGAGTTGAATCGATAACACCGCAAAACCACGACCCAATCGCATTTGCAACCGAATCTCATCTATGGCAAATCCGAGAGATGGTTTCGTCGCAGCGTTTCGTCGTTTCACTCGTCTCCCTCAGCCTCGTTGCGGCGCTGGGTTGCGCGAGTGAGAGTTCGGACGGGATGGACGCGGACATGGACGCCGGCACCGACGCGATGGTTTCGCGTCCGGACACCGCCCCGCCGCCGCGAATGGATGCGGGCCCACCGCTTCCGCGATACCCGGGTTTGCCCATCGGTTGCTGGATTCCGCGCAACTCGTTTTGCAACCCGGCCAACAACCAAGGATGCGCCGCCGGCGAGGCGTGTGATGTGGCGGGCGACGCCATGGGTCGCCCGATCATTCAGTGCTTTCCGCCGCCGGCCGATCAGGGACTTGGTGAGGCGTGCAACAACGACACGGGCCCCTTCTGCGAGGGCGGTCTGCGCTGCATGAGCGGCCAGTGCATGGACACCTGCTGCGACAGGTCGGAGTGCGCCGCAGGAGAGCGCTGCGTTCCCTTGGATCCGGGCCTGGGCAGTCTCGGCGTGTGCGCGGAAGACGACGGCGGCGGTGGAACGTGCGCACGACCCGGCGCGTTCTGCGGCACCAACGCGGACTGCTGTTCCAACATCTGCCACATCGGCCACTGCCACTAAGGGGCTACTCGCGGCCCAGCCAGAAGCGGCACTCGTCGCCACGAAAGTCCCGAGCGACACTGCTCGCGGTCGACAGGATGTAGCTCTGATCGCTGTCGTATGTGGGCCAATCGTCCGCGGGGACACCTTCGGCAGCAAAGCGCCGCCACAGTCCGCTCATCTCTCGGCCAAGGGCGAGCTCAGCCCCCGTGGACTCGTAGTCCACGTAGGTCTCGATGGTCTGAAAAAGAATCGGCAGCTCGAATCCGTGGGCTGCACCGAAGATCGATGGTTGAAGCGCGCCGTCGGCGAGGCCCTCGTAGGCGTGATCGTAGACGTAGTGAAAGACGGGGCCCCAGGCGCTCGCGAGACGGGCGAACTCCCGGGTTGTACAGGTAAACTGCGAATCGGTCGTGACGGCTACGAGCGCGTCGCGCGGCGTTCGAAAATCGCTCCGCGGGTAGTGCACGAGCACCGCTTCGGCGATGCGCGGAAAGAGCTCGCGCACTCGCATCTCGTACTCGGCGTCCGTGAGCATGAAGCGAACGCCAAAGATCGGGGACGCCGTCTCGTCGGCGGTGGTTCCAAACATCAACGGAACGCGGTGATGTCGTCCCGCTTGAATCGCGTCGATCGGGCGCTCCGGTAGGAATGCTCCGTCGACGGTCGGCGCAGCCCAAGGTGACGCCGCGCCATTGACCGCGGAGGGCCGCCGAACCGCAGCCAAGAGCGCCGCTGCATCCGCCGTACGCAGACACGCCGCGCGATCGCCCTCCTCGCACCCAAGCGCTTCCGCGGCGTCCTCACCCATCTGGAGCATGTTCGTACGCTCCATCCCGCCGCATCCGCCACTCATGATCGCGGCGGCGTGAAAGAGGCCGGCGGCCGACGGAGTCGCCAAGAGCGCGCAAACATCCGAGGCGCCTCCAGACTCGCCGAAGAGCAGCACGCGGTTCGGATCACCTCCAAACGACACGATGTTGCGGGCGACCCATTCAAGCGCCGCAACCTGATCCCGAGGCCCGTAGTTTCCGGACGGCTGCTCGTCATCGAGCGAAGGATCCGCGAGGTATCCGAACGCGTTGAGGCGGTACTGCATCGTCACCACAACGGCGCTGTCTCGCGCGGCGATGCGCGCTCCGTCGTAGATCGCAAAACCGGGCGAGGTCTCTTCCGACGCCGAGCCCGTGACGTTTCCGCCGCCGTGAATAAAGACGAGCACCGGTAGTCTCTCGCGCGCCTTGGGCGCCCACACATTCAGGTAGAGACAGTCTTCTGACCCGCGAACCTCGGTCGCACCCTCGGGCTGAAAGCAGGGTGGCGCGAAGGTGTCCACGACGCGAACATCGGACCACGCGGCTACGGGCTCCGGCGCGCGAAAGCGTAGATCCCCGACCGGAGACGCAGCGTAGGGGACGCCAAGAAACGCGAGGGCGCCCTCTGGCGTTTCGAACCCTTCGAGCTCTCCTGCTTCGATCCGAACGCGAAAGTCGCCCTCCGCCGAGGCGTCCGGTGCCGCGTCCGGCGCCGCGTCTCCGACGGCTCCTCCGCTTTCGCACGCGAGAACAAGGGTGAGAGCGAGCAAACGGGCGGTCTTTGAAATCGACATCAACGTCGAAACGGCACACGACGCTGAAACCCTACTTCGAATCGTGGCGCGAACGGCGAGTCGTTCCCGCGGCGCCGATCGTGGTACACGAATCGCAGGAGAATGTCCGACGCGCCTCCGGCCACTCGCGGTCCTAGCGTCGCCTCGGTAACGTGGCTTGCCGCGAGTATCGCGGTCGTCGTGATCGCGCAACAGATCGCCTCCAAAGCCGTTCGCGACGGCCTCTTCTTGACGGAGTTCGACGCAACCGCGCTGCCTTACGCGGTCGGTGCCGGCGCCGCGTTCTCATTTGCCGCAGCCCTGGTGCTTGGGCGCATGATGGCGAGTTTCTCTCCGGCGGTGGCCGTCCCCGTCATCTTCGCCATCAACGGCCTTCTCTTCTTCGCGGAGGCCGCGTTCGTGGAGCATGCACCGGCCGTCGTCGCTGCGCTTCTTTACGTGCACACCGCGGCTTTCGGCGGCGGCGTCGTCTCAGGGTTCTGGTCCGTCATCAACGAGCGCTTCGATCCGTACACCGCTCGGCGGGTCATGGGCCGCATCGCTGGCGGCTCGACCCTCGGCGGAATGATCGGAGGCGCACTCACCTGGCTTTTTGCAGACACCCCGGCCGTGACGTTGCTGGTCGCCCTCGGCATCGCGAACGGCGTCTGCGGCCTGGCGCTCTCGCGCCTCTCGCCCAAAGGAAGCGCCCCGAGCAAACGCGGAACACCGGCTCCACTCCTTGCCGGGTTTGCCGTGCTGCGAGACCACAGCTACCCCCGCGCGATCGGCGGGCTCGTCCTCCTTGGGGCCCTGATGACCGCGGTCGTCGACTACGTATTCAAAGCAGGCGTCACGGTCGACCACGGCGACGGAAACCTCGTCGGGTTCTTTGCGATGTTCTACACCGGCACCGGCGTCGCGACGTTCCTCGTTCAAGCGGTGGGGACCAAACGCTTGCTGCGCGTCCTCGGTGTCGTTCCAACGCTCATCGTGTTCCCCGTCGCCACCGCTGTCTTGATCCTCGTCGTACTGTCGTTTGGCAGCCTCGGCGCTCTCGTCGCACTCCGAGGGACGGGCATGGTCGTCGAAAACTCGCTCTACCGCTCGAGCTACGAGCTGCTTTACACGGCCGTTCCGCGCGTCCAGAAACGCAGCGTCAAACTCCTGATCGACCTCGGCCTCGATCGGCTCGGGACCGCGATGGGTAGCGGGACTGCCCTCGTCGTCATTGCCATCGCTGCCAGCGCGCAGAGCTTTTTGCTTGTGACCGCCCTCGTCGCCGCGGGCTTGGTCCTCGGCGTGCTCGTCGCAGTGCGCCGCGAGTACGTCGGGAGTCTTGCACGTCAGATTCAGACGACGTTTGCTTCCGATGGCGCACCTTCGTCGCCTGCCCTTCCGGCGGTGACGTTTGTCGAGGGTGGTGAGAATCTCGCGTGGAACGCGGACCTTGCCTCCTCGCCAGAAACGAGCGCGACACCTCGGGATCGCGAGGAACTCCTCGCCCAGGTACACGCGCGCATTGCCTCGCGCGCCGATGATGCGCCTCCGCCCAAGACGGTCTCCCGTCGTTCCGGGGTCTCCGCGCGCCTTCTCGCAACGCCGCTCCGCGAAACGCTTCTCGCGGCGGCAACGGAGCGAGGCGCGGCGTGGGATGAACTCGTGCGAACCGCCCCCGGCGCAATTGGACAGCTCACCGACATCCTGCTCTCTACGCGAGAAAACCCTGTAGCCCGCGTGCA
>JBCDAA010000331.1:0-10103 GCA_039186435.1 Myxococcota bacterium
ACCGCCGGATCGAGTTTCGCCGACTCGCCCCCTGAAGCTCGCCGAAGCGTGGGAATCTGTCCACGCTCGGCGGGCCGAGCCCACGCTGATCACCCGTCGGACGTTGCCGAATTGAGGCGGTTCGCCCCGGAACGTTTTCTGCAGGCGTCCGCAGCGTGGACCCCGAGTTTCCGCCTCGATTTCGCGTCGACGACGTCCTCTTGGACGACGCTGCGGGTCGGCTCTACCGGGCGTACGACACGAAGCTCGGGCGAGCGGTCTCCCTCAAGGTCCTTCGGGGGGACCTCGCGCCGCGGAGTCGAAAGCGCTTTGTTCGCGAGGCGCGAATTCTCGGCGGCCTCAGCCATCCGACCTTGGTGCCGGTGTACGAGGTCTCCCTCGACTCCGACCCGCCTTATATGGTCCTGGGTCCCGTTCCTGGCGAATCTCTCGCGGAGCGTGTCGAGCGGGACGGTCCAGCGCCGTGGCGTCTCGTGGTGCGGTGGATGCGGGAGCTCCTTCATTGTCTTGGGGTGGCGCACGCCCGCGGCTTTGCGCACCGAGACCTTCGCCCGGAGGTCGTCTTTCTGGGCGCCGGCGAACCGAGCACGACGCGGCTACTCGGCTTTGGGCGCCTCCGGATCATCGGCAATCGTCAGTCGACGTCGCTAGAGGATCGTCCCGACATTCCGATCTACTGGGCTCCGGAGCTCTTTCTCCGCGCCGACGTGGATCCTCGCTCCGATCTTCGCGGCGTCGCGGCGGTTGGCTTCTTTGCGCTCACGGGACGACCGCCCGTGCTCGTCGACCCGCGGGGAAGTGCCGCGGCGACGCTCCAGCGCTTGATCAACGAGGAGCCTCCTCCGGTGCGCTCGCTTGCGCCGGACCTTCCCGCGGAGCTCGAAGCGGTGTTGCAGAAGGCGCTCTCGCTCAAGGAGGAACAACGCTATCAAAGCGTCTACGAGATGCTGTCAGCGCTTGCCTCCGTTGAGGGCGACACGCTGCCGCTTGTTGAATCCGAACGGGTCGAGGTGGAAATCGGCGACGTTGTCGATGGCACCTACCGAATCAAAGCCCTTCTCGGTCGGGGCGGAATGAGCACCGTGTTTCTCGCGACGGACCAGCGCCGGAACGAGGACATCGCGCTCAAGTGTTTTCACGAGCGAGGCTCTTCGTCTCACGCAACGCTGATGGACGAGGCGGTCGCGCTCGCGAACATCGAGCACCCGCACGTCGTGACGATGCATGGTCACGGCAGCTATGAGGGCGTTCCCTACCTCTCGATGGAGAACGTGCCCGGGCACTCGCTTCGAACGATCCTCGATCGACGTGCGTCGGAGGAGCGACCGATCGGGGTGGCGGAGGCCATCAGTATTTTTGAGCAGGTCGCGAGCGGGCTTCAGGCGGTTCACGACGCCGGGTTCGTGCACGGCGACGTCAAGCCCGGCAACATCATTCTCGGGGCGGGGTTTCAGGCAAAGCTGATCGATTTTGGGCTGGTGCGTCCCCTCGCCGATCCCCAACCAAGCGGCCGCTTCGCCGGAACGCCGGCGTACTGCGCGCCCGAGAAAGTTCAGGGGCGGATCCGGGAAGAGTACGCCGTTCGATCGGATGTCTATTCACTCGCGGTTACGCTCTATGAGCTCCTCACAGGCAGACGCCCCTTCGAGGAGGGAGACGTCGAGCACCTGCTCGCGGCGCACCTGTGGGCAACGCCGCCCCCGCTAAGCTCGTTGTCCCGGACGCTGGGGTTCCTCGAAGCGCCAGTTCGTCGAGGGATGGCAAAACAACCGGAGGATCGCTTTTCAAGCTGCGACGTATTTCGCCAAACGATCTTGGACCTCCTCGATACGCGTCCCTTTCAGGGTCGTTCGCGGGTGCTCCTCGTGGATGGGGACCACGGCTACGCGGCGATGGTGATCGATGCGCTATCCCTCGCGTTTCGGGGGTGTGAGGTCGTGCGCGAGGTTCGCGGCGACCGTGCGCTTGCGCGCCTCGAGGCGGAACCCTTCGATGCCGTCTGGGTGGAGCTTGCTGCTCCCGCAGTGAACGGTTTGGAGCTCGCCGCTCACCTTCGCGCGATGATGCCAGATCCTCCTGCGCTGGTTTGCACGGTCGAGTCCGCCAAGGAGGCCGACACGACGTTGCTCGCGGCCCTCGGCGTCAACACGGTCACGGAGCGCCCCAGAACCGCGGCCGAAGTGCGGCTGCTCGTACGCCGTTTGCTCGAGAGCGTGGAGGCGCGCCCATGACGCACGCACCGTGGGGGGGTGTTCGAACGTGCGCGCTAGCGAAGGTCGTGACGCCGCAGCAGATGGAACAAGTGGCTTCGGTCCATACGCGCCTCGCGCGCGGCCTTGGCGACGTTTCCGCCGGCGCGCTCGAGCCAGTAGCCGAGGTAGCGTTTTTCAAACTCGTGAAGAATGCGCGCGCGCGCCTCTTTGTACGCGAGCGGGAGAATACTGCGCACGCCAATCCCGTCTTCGTCCCCGCTCGGCGCACTGTCGTCGTGAACGCTATCGAGATGCGCTTCTCCCATCGCCACCGTCGCTTCGACGAGGTTTCGAAGCTCGCGCACATTGCCCGGCCAGTGGTGGGCCTCGAGCTGACGAAGAAGATCCTCGGGAAAGAGCTCGGCCATCGGACCCTCGTGGCCGCACTCGCGAAGAAAACGCTCGATCAAGAGCGAAAGATCGGTCGGGCGCGCTCGCAGCGGCGGAACCTTCAGGGTGACCACCGCGACCCGGTAGTAAAGGTCCAGACGAAAGCGCCCGTCGTTAACCTCCGACCGGAGGTCGCGGTTTGTCGCGGCAACCACGCGCACGTTGACCGTGATGTCCTTCTGCCCTCCCACGCGACGAAAGCGCCGTCGCTCCAATGCACCCAGAAGGTTGGGCTGAAGCTCCGGTGGCAGCTCTCCGATCTCGTCGAGAAAGATCGTTCCTCCATCCGCGCGTTCGAAGGCGCCGACGTGCTGCCGGTCCGCGCCGGTGAAGGCCCCCTTCTCGTGGCCGAAGAGTTCGCTCGCAACGAGATTCGGGGCGATCGCACCGCAATCGACCGTGACGAAAGGTCCGCTGCTGCGGGCCCCTTCGTCGTGGACCGCACGCGCGATCAGCTCCTTTCCGGTTCCGGATTCGCCTACGATCAGCACCGACGCTTCGGTTCGCGCGACACGCTGGATTTGCGTCATGAGCCGCCGCATGCCTTCGCTTCGTCCGCTCAGGTCGCCGAGGCGCTCTTCCTCGTAGACGGTGACGTGCTTTCGTCCACCTTCGCCCACCTGAAGCGTCGTTGCACCCAAGCGGAGCTTCGTTCCTGGGGGAACCGATCCGTTTTGAATACGAACGGTGCCGGCGAGCGTCCCGTTGGTGGATCCGTGATCACGAACGAGCACGACATCGCTAGTGCGTTCGAGTTCTGCGTGGTACCGACTCACCGTCGGATCGGTCAGAACAACGTCGTTCCCCTTGGCGGTTCCCACCGTCACCGTTTCGGTTTCCGCGATGAAACTCAAGCCTTCGTCCGGGCCATCAATCACCTCCACCCGCAGGGTGTCGATCGGAATACTGGCGCCCTCGTCGTAGGGTAGGGTCTGCTTGTGAACCACGGCGAAACGCTATCACAGGGTTCCGGTCCCGCGGAGCTGCCGAAACCGCCGATTCCGTTTCGGCTGAAGCTTACCGTCGTGGGTGGGCTGCTGGCGCTGGTGCCCCTCGCGATCGTGGGCGTCCTGCTCCTCGACGCCAACGCGGCAGCGGTGCGGAGGGACTCTCGCGAACTCCAGATGGCGGTCGCCGACGACGTTGCCCGCACCGTGGAGGCAAGCTTCGTCGACGTACAAAATGGCCTTGACTCCATCGGTCGGCTGCTCGTCGATTCGAGCCTTTCGCCGGAAGCAACCGAGAGGCTCGCTCTGGACCAGGTGGCCGGTCACGAAGGTCTCGAACACGTTGCGATCTACGACGTGCGGGGAGAGTTCGTCGACGTCATCTACGAAGTGGGTTCGTCGCGTCCGCCTCTTCCCGAAGACCTGCCCGAGGCGCTTCAGGCGGAAGCGTCGCGCGAGAACGTCGCCACCGGTTCCGCGCAGCCAGCGGCCGGGATTCCCCGGGTGCTTGTGGTGGTCCCGCTCCGCGTTGGCGAGCAGACGAGCGGCTTTGCGGCGAGCTCGGTGTCCCTCCGTCCCTTGGAAGATCGCGTGCAGCGTCTCAACGAAGTTCGCTTCGACGGGCGCCCAAACTCGCTCTTCGTCGTCGACGAACAACAGCGCCTCGTCGCGCACCCCGACCGGGCGCGGGCCGGTCGTCTCGAATCGATGGCGGGCAAAGGGATTCTGCAAGGGGTCGAGGCCCGGGCGGTGACCGATCGATTCCAGCAGAGCGGGGAGTACGTGGACGACGACGGCCGCGAAATGGTCGGTACGATCGTCGGTGTGCACGGGCGTCCCTGGGCGGTGGTCGTGCAGATGCCCCGCGACGTTGTGTACGCGTCGTATTATACGATGCGCACGATCGTCGTGACGACGCTGGCGGTGGTGGTTCTCCTGGCGCTGATCGTCGCCTTCTTCGTCGCGCGTCAGATCACTCGACCCATCCGCGTCCTTTCGGACTTCGCGCGCGATCTCGCCGAGCGCCGGTTCGATCGGCGGGTGACCCTCACCACGCGGGATGAGCTCAGCGTACTGGGAGACGTGATGAGCGCCGCGGCAGCGGATCTGCAGGAAAGCGAAGAGCGAATCGAAAAGGAGGTCGCGATTCGGTCAGACCTCGGTCGCTACCTCCCGGCGGAGCTCGTGGAAAAGGTTGTCGCCCGCGAGCAGGACATGGCCCTAGGGGGGCAGCGCCGGGAGGTGACGATTCTCTTCGCCGACGTCGTCGCGTTCACCCCGCTCACCGATCGCCTTGCGGCGGAAGAGGTTGTGTCGCTGCTCAACGAGCTATTTACGATCCTTACGGAAATCGTCTTTCGTCACGAGGGAACGATCGACAAGTTCATCGGCGACTGTGTGATGGCGATGTGGGGAGCACCGCGCGATCAGGCCGACCACGCGTCGAGGGCGGTGGCTGCTGCGGAAGACATGATGCGCTGGCTCGAAGCGGGGAACGCGGGCTGGAAAGAGAAGTACGGGATTCAGATCGAGCTCGCGATCGGGATTCATTCCGGTGAGGCGATCGTAGGCAACGTGGGTAGCGAGTCTCGCATGGAGTTCACCGCGATCGGCGATACCGTCAACGTTGCGGCGCGTCTCGAGTCGATCGCGCGACCTTCGCAGGTGCTGGTTACGGGAACGACCCGAAAGGCGGCGGGCGACGCCTTCGATTTTCATCGCCTTGGCGAGCGCGAGCTCACCGGCCGGGATGGCGCGGTCGACCTCTTCGAGGTGCGGATATGAGTCTGCCCACCGTCGGCACGATCGTCGCCGGTCGCTACGAGGTTCTCGAGCTCCTCGGCGAAGGCGGGATGGGCGCGGTCTATCGCGCGATTCAGATTCAGCTCCGTCGCGAGATCGCGCTGAAGGTGATCCTGCCGCAGCGTGCTCGCAAGGAGACCGCGCGAAGTCGCTTCCTGCGAGAGGCGCGGATCGCGGGATCCCTACGGCACCCCAACGTGGTGGAGATCTACGATTACGGCGAGTACGAGGACACGCTCTTTCTCGCGATGGAGCTGCTTCGGGGCGATTCCCTTCGGGAAGAAGTCGACGTCGATCTCCCTTTGTTGGGTCTCGAGCGAACGCTGGAGATTTCGCGCTGCATTGCCGATGTGCTCGCCACCGCAGCGCAGGTTCCCGTCGTGCATCGCGACCTAAAGCCGGAAAACGTGGTGGTGGATCGCGGCGTCGACGGGCGCGAACGGGTGGTGGTCGTCGACTTTGGACTCGCCTTCCTCGCCGAGGACGCGGACGAGGAAACGGGTCGTCTCACCCGGGAGGGGGTCGTCACGGGAACCCCCGACTACATGTCGCCGGAGCAAGCCCGTGGCAGTTCGGCGATGTCGCCCGCCGCGGATGTCTATTCCCTCGGCGCGATGATGTACGAGATGCTCACGCGCCACGTTCCGTTCGAGGGAGACGCCGCGCTCGTCATCTCGCGGCACCTCTTTGTGCGCCCGAAGTCGATGCGCGAAGCTCACCCCGAAGTGTCCGTGCCGGGGGCCCTCGACGATCTGGTGATGCGGATGCTAGAAAAGGAACCCGCCGACCGGCCGACCGCGGCGCAGGTTCGGGACGCGCTGCTGGCGTTCGAGCTCGCCGCGCCCGAACGGATGAGCGGAAAGACGGATAGCGGAAGCGCGGTGGGACGTGCCGCGCGTATGATCTCCGTGTCGCCGACGGTGGAGGCGCGAGAGCCGGCGGTTCCAATGTCGTCCCATCGGATCGCGTGGGTGGGCGCGACCACGGATCACCAGCGTCTGGCGCTTGCGGCGCATGGCCTGGATGTCCGTGAGGTTGCGACCCCCTCGGAGGTTCCGGAGGATGCCGCGGCCATTTTTTACCCCGAGGCGACCGGCGAGCAGATTGCGGCCTTTGCCGCGCTTGGCCATCCGGTCGTCGTCGATGCGCCGCCCGGTGATGTTGCTCAACTCACGGCGCTCCTTCGCGCAGGCGCGGCAGAGGTCGTGATGCGCCCGCTCGCGAACGAGGATGTCGCGCGCAAACTACTTCGTGCAGTACGAAAGGCTCGACGATGAATCGCGCTCGTTGCTTGGCGCACAACACGGTGATTCGAGTGTGCACCCTTGTGTGCATGATCGCGGGCCTTTCCGGAAGCGCCGAGGCGCAGGCCGAGGGCGGCGACACCTTCGAGTACACCGTTCAGGCCGGCGATAGCTGCGGCCGGATCGCCCACCGTTTCTACGGTCAGTGGCGGCGTTACGACGTGATTCTGCGCTTCAACCCGCAGTTTCAAGCAGGGGAGAATCGCGGCAGCTGCGGGCCCTTCTTGCGTCCGGGTGTCGTGCTCACGCTGCCGCGCACCCTCGATGGAATCCCGGGACCCGCGCAGGCTCCCGACGCTCAGGTGACGGCGGTCCGTCGTCAGGTTCAGGCGCGCGAGCCGGCGGAGACGCGTTGGCAAGCGGCGCAGCGCGGCCTCGGTCTCTACCGCGGCTGGCGGGTCAATACTCTGGAGGAAAGCGCAGCGGAGCTAACGTTTCGGGACGCTTCGGTCGTTCAGATGCGTGAGAACACGCTGGTGATCATTTATGGCGGTGAAGCGCGCCGCTCGCGGCGACGGACCGCGCAGGCGACGCTGGAACGGGGCGCCCTTCGCAGTCGGCTCGGCGAGCTTCGGATGCAGGTGGATACGCCGTCCGGGCAAACCGATCTCGACGGGGGAAGTGCCCTGGTCGCCGTGGACCAAGAGGGCACGAGCCGCATCAGCAACTTCGAGGGCGGCAACGCGAGCCTTCGCGGCCGGAGTGGCGGACGCGTTCGCGTACGTCCCGGCTTTGGTTCCAAAGTGCGTCGAGGTCAAAGGCCGTCGCGACCGCGGCAGTTGCCGGCCGCTCCGCGATGGAGTCCAGAAACGGCTGCGCGCTTCGTCGGTATCGCGCGGGAAGGCGGCACGCTCCGCGGCTCGTGGCTACCGGTGGACGGCGCTCGGCGCTACCGCATTGAGGTTGGCCGAGGCGATCCCGGCGAGAGGATCGTCGCTGCCACCGAGGTGTCGGCCGATGTTCAGCAGTTCGAGTTTCATCGGCTTCCGGCCGGCGACTACTGGGCGCGCCTTTCCACGATCGACGGCGACTTCTTCGAGAGTCGACCGTCGGCGGCCCACCGTATGAACCTCGTGCTCGCGGAGCTGCGACAGCCAGGGGAAGAGGCGGCGCCCGACGTGCTGCCTGACCCTTCGGTCGCGCCGACTACGCCGCAGGTGCTCATGGGAACCCGCGTACTTTCGCCGGACGGCTACCGTTGCCGCGTCGGTTCTTCGGAGGTCCTGACAAACGAAGGCGAGCAACGCGTTCGCTGCGCGGACGATCGCGGCAGCGCGGGTGAGGTCGTGGTTGAGGTTGTCGCGGCTCGCGTGGAAGTGGTCGGCGACATTGCTGAACGCGGAGCGCTACGTCGCGGTACCGAGGAGACGCTCACCCTCGCGATCGAAAGTGCCGTCGGCATTCCCGACGATCTGGCCGTTCGAGGACCCGGGGTAGAAATGCAGTCCCTTGAGCGAGGCGAGAGCGGGCAGCTCGTCGTCGCGCTCGTGGTGCAGGAGGACGCTCCCGATCCGCTTCCCCTCGAGGTGGTCGCAGGAGATGAGTCGGTCGCAACGGTGACGCTTCGCGTGGAGAATCCTGTGGAGGCGCCCGACCCCGACCCGGAACCGGAGCCGGAACCAGAAGAGGTCGTGCATCCCCCTTCCTACGTTCACGACACCTTTGGTCGTGCACTCCACCCCACGCTCCTGGGTCTGGAGGACGAACGACGACGCGGCCACTCGCTCTCGCTGACGATGGCCCACTTCGGTGACCATCCCGGTGGCGACGGCCACTGGCGCCTTTTGGCGGGCGGTGAGCTTGCGCTCGGGACCGCGGCTCGACTCGGAGTTTCCACGCCGGTCGATTTCGCAACCGACGATCCGGTCGCGCAGCGCGGCAATCGCGACGTGTATGTGTTCGGCCAGTACCATCTTCTTCGCGGTATTCGCTGGGGCGCTGCGCTTGATGTCGCCGCGTGGCTGCCGGTGGGATCCCAGGACGATGGTGGCATTGCGGACTACCGCATCATCACCTCGCTTGCGGTTTCGGCGCGGGTCTCGCGGTTTACATTTCGAACGCGCCAGGGCGCGATCATCGACATTCGTCCCGAGGGTCCGCGCACGTGGGCTTCCGCGTACGGTGCCGATGTCCGACTCATCGGCGGGTTTGCGGCTGGGCTGGAAGTCGACCTCGGAATCGGTCGCGATCGCGCCTCCGACGAGCTCCTCACCTACAGCGGGCTCGCGCTGGGTCTCAGTCTGCGAGGCGGGCCCGTGTCGGCCTCCCTGGGGGCTCGCTACAGCCTGACGAACGACCTCCAAGCGGATCTTGGGGACCTCGCGCTTGCGGCCAGCTTGCGGGTGTCGTTGGAGTAGGGATGACGGACCTCTTCGCCGGTCGCTATCGCCTCGGTGACGTCGTCGCGACGGATCGCACGGGCGTCTTTCACGCCGCGGAGGACGTGCGACTCCAGCGTTCGGTCACGGTCAAGCTCATCGCACCAACGCGGAGTGGAGACACCGCCGCGGTCGATCAGTTCGTCCGGGAGGCGCGCGTCCTGGGCGGAAGCAGCGAGGAGGGACTTGTTCAGGTCTACGACGTGGATGTGCGGCCGCCGACGCCCTACCTCGTCACCGAGCCGCTTCGGGGTCAAACCCTCGACCGCACCCTCGTGATCTCCAGCGCGCTCCCCTTTGAAACGGCCTACCGCTGGATCACGACGCTTGCCGAGGCCCTCTGCGCCGCCCACCGCCTCGGCTTTGTCCACGCCGCCGTGCGACCGTCCGCGATCTTTGTCGACGGAGATCGAGTCAAACTGCTCGGCTTTGGTTCCGCGCGTGCGACCGGCTCTCGCTCGAGTGGGGAGGCCGAAGCCCCCGCCGACGTGGTTCCCTACGTGGCGCCGGAACTTCTTGAGAGCGGTACGATCGATCCTCGAATCGATGTGTACGCGCTCGGGGCCGTCGCCTACCGACTTCTTGCTGGACAGCCACCGGAGCTTGGAGGCAAGCGCGAGCCGCCGTCTCATTACACGCCTGCGCTTCCGGCCGGCGTGGACGTCTTTATCGCGCGTGCGCTCGCGTCCGATCCGCAGAAGCGGATTCAGTCTATGACGCAGTTCCTCGCGGGTTGGGAACAGCTCGGGGAGCGCTCCCTTGCGCCGGAGCTTCCGTCCGCGGTGCCGATCGGAACGCTTCTGGGTGGAAGCTACGAAGTTCGCGGGCGCCTTGGTCGCGGCAGTTTCGGAACCGTCCTCCTCGCCAACGATTCCCACTTGGATCGCCAGGTGGCAATCAAGCTTCTCCATGACCTCGACGAGAAAGTGCAGGCGAAGTTCGTTGCGGAAGCGCGCGCGATGGCGGCCATCGATCATCCCAACGTGATTCGCGTGTACTCCCTCGGGGACCACGAAGGCGTACCCTATC
>JBCDAA010000332.1:0-10095 GCA_039186435.1 Myxococcota bacterium
CTGCTGACGGCCGCCCACTGCGCGCCGATCCTGGAGTCGGGACCGCGAACCTCGCTGGAGCCCTCGCTGCGGATCCTCGCGGTGCACCCGGAGGCCGACCTTCTTCTCGCGGAGCTCGAGGAGCCGGCCGAAGTCCCGCCCCTGGCCATCGCTGACGAGACGTTCCTCGCGCCTGGGGATCGTGCGGTCGTCGCAGGGTTCGGACGCACCGGAACGCACGTCGGGGGTCGCCTTCGGGTCGCCACGCAGCGGGTCGTGTCGGTCGCCGACACCCTCGTCGTCACCGGCGCAGGTGGAAGCGGCGTCTGCAGCGGAGACTCGGGCGGCCCCCTTCTCGCGCGCGACGACGAGGGTGCGCTAAGGATCGTCGGAGTGCTCGAGCGCGGGTCGCTAAGCTGCCGCGCCCGAGGACGTTTTCGAAACCTCAGCACCGTCCGCCGCTGGCTTTGGGAACACGGTGTGGCGCCGGCCGCAACATCCCCAACCCTGGAGGAGTGCGAAGACTATGCGGGACAGTGCGTTCGCGGGCGCGTCGTGCGATGCCTCGGCCGCGTGATCACCGAGGCCTGCGGCGCACACGAACGGTGTAGTGAAGAAACAGGGACGGCGGAGTGCGCGCTCGCTGAGGCGTGCGACGAACCCGCGTTCGGGTCCTGCGCGGGCGATCGCCTCGTGCAGTGCGTTGGCGGCAGGCGCGTCGAGACTCGATGCAGCAGCGCCTGCGGAGGCCCCGGCACATGCGGATTCGACCCGCAAAACGGCGCAGCGGTCTGCCTGCGGGCGCCTTAAAAGAGAGGGCCCCGCTCCCTCCACCATTGGAGGAAGCGGGGCGGGGCGAGAGAGCTGAGGGACGAACTCAGCGGGTTCGCGCTGATGCGAGCATCCACGCGTAGACGAAGGGAAGGAGCGCGCCGGCCATCAGCAGGGTCATTGCCACGCCAAAGAGCGCGGTTCCGTGGAGGAAGACACTGCTGAGGATCACGACCACCGACGCCATGCCAAGGGCGCGTCCTGCAAAGCGGTGCACGAGTTTCCAGAGCACAGGGTCGTTGAAGGTCGCTTTCATGCGGTAGCCCATCACCCGATTCGGCTCCGTCTTCGGAAGAAGGAACGCGATCAAGAGAGTGAGTCCGCCGATCAGCGCGAAGAGGCCGCTCGACGAAAGGCCGAAGCCCGGCGTGAGCGCGGCGTGAACGATGAGCAGGTGGAGCGCAAAAAAGAAAGCGCTCGTACCCACGATCACCCACTCGAAAAGCGACCGCGTTAGGTCCGACTCGCGGCGGGCCGCCAACGTCAGTACCGCCGGGAAGAGGAACGTCAGCACGGGGATGAGCGACAAACCCAGCACCTTGGAGACGAACCCATCCGGCGTTCCCGAAGCATCCCAGTGGATGGGAATCGACTCCGGTAGACCTGGCGCAACAGCAAGGGAGACCAAACCGCCGAGCAAGCCAAAGACGGCGCTCGCGGCGACTGACCAACGCTTCATGACGGCTCCTTTCTCCCCGTAGCGTTTCCGTTCGGGTGCCCCGGAGTAGTGCAACAGCCTGACCAAGCGAAACTGGTCTATTTTTCAGGACAATTCGCTACGCGACGGCCCAGCCGAGGCAAATTGCCCCGTTGGAGCGATCCGCTCAGCGCGTGCAGGTAAGCCCACCGCCGACGGGCGGATAGCGATACAGGCTCGCGTAACACATCTCCTGAAGCGTGCTGTCGCCGTAGGTGACGTCCTCGTCGCGAGGATTGTCGTAGCGACAGGTCACCTGAATCCGCTGTCCCTCGCGAAGCTGCACCGGGGCGAAAACGGTGTAGCGCTGATCGTCGAAGGAGTAGAGGTCGTCGTGGAGTCTCTGCATGCCGTCGGAGGTCTCCGCCATGACGGTCATCGAAATTCCCAGCTCGTGCATATGCGGCATCAGCGCAAAGAGCGTGGTGTCGCCGGCCATCGTGCAGCGGCCTTCGATTTCGAAGTTCGAGGCGCGCGCCGGAATGCTGAAGAACTCTTCGCCGGCGAGAACGGCTTCAGCTTCCACCTCAACCTCGTCTTCCGTGGTGACGACCGCATCGATGCCAGAGATTCCGGTGAGCTCGGTGCCAGTCGTGTTGAAGAGATGGAGGTTGAGAAGGAGCTGCTGCCCCGCTTCCACCTTGACGGCAACGCCTGGAGGCATCGCCAGGGGCTCCGTTCCAACGCCAGAGCCGTAGATCATGTCGTTCGCGTTCGTGGTCGCAGAACAGCGAAACACGCCGTCCGGACCGCTCGGCGCGCGATCGATCGTGAGCACCGTGTGGTGCGTGCCGAGGGGCGCGACCGGACGAAACTCTTTGATCCACACCGTCTCGTCGAGGGTACGCCGAACGCAGACGTAGCCTTCGCGACTGCCGGCCATGACCCACTCGCCGGAGATCAGATCGATGACGCTCCCGCCGCCTCCCGCATCAACGGGCGGAACCCCAGTGTCGACGTCGCCGGAATCGACGCCGCCGCCGCCAGCGTCTCGGGTCCCGCTGTCGGTCGCTTCCCGAGACTCCCCGCAGGCGCACGCAAGCGCCAGCAATGCTGCAATCCAAACTCGCATCCCTCTTGCTCCCTCACCCTTTGGTGCCGCCCAAAGAGCCGATCGTGGCAGGATTCTGGCACGACTTGAGGAGCTCGTCTCAGCAGGCTCCGCAGACCGCTTATAAACCACTGATTTCACTTCGTTTATTCGCCCTTTGCCGAGTTGCTCCAGAGGCCTCTCAAGAGTATGATGACCCCACGATTTCCGAGGGGACGGACGCGCCAGATTTCCGGCGCATTCCACCTCGTTTGCTGGCGCCCTCCGATGCGCCGGCTCTCCTGAATACTCGACGAGACTCCATGGCCGAAGACACGAGCGACACACCGATCTACGACAAAGACAGCATCAAGGTGCTGGAGGGTTTGGAGGCCGTTCGAAAGCGCCCCGGCATGTACATCGGTGACCCGCACGACGGCACCGGACTTCACCACCTCGTCTGGGAGGTCATCGACAACGCGGTCGACGAGCACCTCGCCGGACACTGCGACGCCATTGAGGTCACCGTGCACGCGGACGGATCGCTCACGGTCGTCGACCACGGACGCGGCATTCCTGTCGGCACCCACTCGGAGTACGGCATCAGCGCCGCCGAGCTGATCATGACGAAGCTCCACGCGGGCGGAAAGTTCGACAACGACTCCTACAAGGTCTCCGCCGGTCTTCACGGCGTCGGCGTCAGCGCGGTCAACGCGGTGTCCGAATGGCTCCGCATGGAGATTCGCCGCGACGGCAAGATCCATCACCAGGAGTACCGGAAGGGCGTCCCCCAGGGTTCCCTCGAAGTCATCGGCCAAAGCGAGAGCACCGGCACCAAGATCTCCTTCAAGCCGGACCCCGAAGTCTTCACGATGATCGACTTCAACTTCGACACGTTGAGCAATCGCCTTCGCGAGATCGCGTTCCTCAACGCCGGATTCAAGATCACCCTCACGGACGAGCGCGCGGAGGACAAGCAGGTCATCCACCAGTTCGAGGGCGGCATTCGCGAGTTCGTGGAGATGCTCAACAAGAACAAGCAGCCCCTTCATCCCGAGGTCGTCAAGATTCACGAGACCAAGGAAGGCGTGGACGTCGAGATCGCGATGCAGTGGTCGAACGCCTACAACGAGGCGATCAGCTGTTTTACGAACAACGTGCACAACAAGGACGGCGGCACGCACCTGACGGGCCTTCGAACGGCGCTGACCCGGACGATCAACAACTTCGGCAACGCCGGCAAACTCCTCAAGGAGCTGAAGAGTCCGCTGAGCGGCGACGATGTCCGCGAGGGGCTCACGGCGATCATCAGCGTCAAACACCCGGACCCCGCGTTCAGCTCCCAGACCAAAGACAAGCTGGTGTCGAGCGAGGTGAAAGGGATCGTTGAGAGCGTCGTCGGCGAAAAGCTTCATCAGTTCCTCGACGAGAATCCGAAGACCGCCAAGCGCATCGTTGAAAAGTGCGTGATGGCGGCGCGCGCGCGTGAGGCCGCTCGCAAGGCGCGCGAGATGGTGCAGCGCAAGGGGGTTCTCGACGCGAGCACGCTCCCCGGCAAGCTCGCCGACTGCCAGAGCAAGGACCCGGCGGAGAGCGAGATTTACATCGTCGAGGGTGATTCCGCGGGTGGCTCCGCCAAGCAGGGTCGCGATCGGCGCTTTCAGGCGATCCTTCCGCTGCGCGGCAAGATCCTCAACGTCGAGCGGGCGCGCTTTGAAAAGATGCTCTCCAGCGCGGAGATCGGCACGCTGATCACCGCCCTCGGCTGCGGCGTGGAAGGTGGCCAGAACTTCGACATCGAGAAGCTCCGCTACCACCAGATCATCATCATGACGGATGCGGACGTGGACGGTTCCCACATTCGCACGCTGCTGCTGACCTTCTTCTACCGGCAGATGCCGGAGGTCATTCGCAACGGCTACCTCTACATCGCCCAGCCGCCGCTCTACCAGGTCAAGCGCGGCAAGAAGGTCCGCTACCTCCAGAACGACGAGGAGCTCAACCGCTTTCTCGTCGACGCCGGCGCGGACGGCGCGATGGTCAAGACCAAGGATGGCGAAGCGATGCTTACGGGCGACGTGCTCCTCCGACAGCTCGACGATCTTCGACGCTGGCGGCGCCTGCTCCAGCTCACCCGGCGCCGCGCCGATCCACGGATCATCGAAGCGCTGATTCGCGCGACGAGCCTGAGCATCGACGACCTCTCCTCGGAGGAGAAGGTTCAGGCCGCGGCGAAGGCGATCGAAACCTACATTCGCGACAAGCACGAAGATCTCCAGGCCTTCGAGGCGATGGTGGACAAGCACCCAGAGCTCGATCGCTACCGCGCGCACATCAAGGCGCGCTTCGGGGTGGCGACGCGCCAGGCGACCATCGACTTCGAGCTTCTCTCCGCGGGGGACGTGAGCGAACTTCGCCAGATCGAAACCGGTCTTCGGGCGCTCGGCAGCCAGCCCTTCTTCGGAGCCTCGGTCGACAAGAGCGGTCAGCCCGGCGCGTGGGAGGAGATCGGTGACGCGGACGCCCTTTGGAGCTGGGTGGATGCCCGCGCCCGCAAGGGCCTGCGGCTTCAGCGCTACAAGGGCCTCGGCGAGATGAACCCCGACCAGCTTTGGGAAACGACGATGGACCCGGACACCCGCACGCTCCTGCAGGTGCGCATCGACGACGCCCTCGAGGCGGAGGGCATCTTCACGGTGCTCATGGGCGACCAGGTCGAGCCGCGGCGCGAGTTCATCGAATCCAACGCGCTCACCGTCACGAATCTCGACATTTAGGCGCGGCCGAGTGTTGTTAGAGGTTGCTTCCCGGAGCCGGGAAGGCAATGAGTGAGACCGACATGGGGTACTACAAAGAGATCGACGGGAAGAAGTACGACGGAGAGCTGATCGAGGCCGCTGAGAAGGCGGTCGCGGGACGCGGCGACGGTCGTATTTCGATGGAAGACGCCGAGATGCTCCTGGCGAAGGTGAAGGATGGCAATGCCTACACCGATGTTGAAAAGGACACCGTCGCGTTCATCCGCAAGACGATGAAGTGGACCGAAAACGCCGACGCGTGGTTCCGCGACGAGATTCGAAAGTGGGCGGCGGAAAAAGGTCAGAAGACCAAGGAAGCGAACGCCGCGTCGCCGCGCACCGACGAGGAACTCAAGGACGCCATCGACGGCATTCTTCGTGAAGTTCGCCACGAGCGTGAAAAGTGGGACGGAGCCATGGCGACGTTTCGCGGGTTTCTCGAGGGCGAGCTGAAGCAGGCGGCCCGCGATCTGCTTCTTGCGGCGGCACGACGAGAGCGCCTCGAGCTCCAGTGGAAACTCGAAGAGCTCGTCGAAGAAATGGCGCCAGCGCCCAAGAAGGAAGCCAAGAAGGAAGCGCCGAAGGACGAGCCGGAAGCGAAGGACGAGGAACAGGCCGAGGCTGAAGCCAAGGTGATGATGCCGCTTCGCCCGGAGGACCTCGTGCCGATCTACGACGATCCGCGCGGACTAATGATCCATCGCCACAAGACCGACGGCCGCTGGTTTCTGACGCAGATCAACCCGGCGGACGGACAGCCCCAAACGGTCGAGCTCGCCGCGCACCCTCGCGATCAGATCAAAGCCGAGCTCGCCGGAAGCCCCTACTGGGTCGAGAAGACCCTGGGCTGAACAAAAACTTGGACTGAACGAGCGCCGCGCTACTCACACGAGTCGCGGCGAAAGCGCCACCGGGTGCGCTGACTTCCGTCGAGCTGCTCGATGGTCGCGCGGAGCTGTCCCTCGTCGTTGAGGCGATAGCGAATGCGCTGCGGGTGCGAGTGCGTCGGGTTTTCAAACACGAGCTCTTCGGAACTCGCGCGAACGAGGGGAAACTCCGTGGTCGAACCGTTCTCCAGCGTCGCCACGTAGACGAACCCTTCGCCGCGACGATCGATGTGGAGGTCTTCCTCGCGCATGATCTCGCCCGCGCTCTCGAGCGTTCCGCGACCCACCATCCCGCCGTGAAGCGGACGCCACCGCTCCCAGGTCTGGCGCTCTCCATCGCAGTCCACCCAATCGCCAGCGAGCCACTGGATGTCCTCGAGATCAGGATTCGCAATCGGCGGCGCAGCGGAGCCACAGCCAAGCGCAAAAAGCACGCAGAGGAATCGTTGCACGCGCGGACCCTAGCACCTTGAAGTAGCCATGCACTCACGCAATGCTTCGGTCGGGAGGGGGCAAATGCGCTGGACGTTGATCCTAGGGCTGTGGGCAGCTGTTGCCTGCGTGGAAACGAAAACCGCGCGGGGCGGGCAGTGTTCCCTGACAAGCGATTGCGACGCGCCTCTCGTGTGCCGCTTTCAGGCGTGCCGCGTGGAGTGCACCACCAACCGCGACTGCGCGCTTGGTCTCGACTGCCTCTACGACGCGACGCAATTCGGGGCGTGCCAACTCCCTGAAGAGGCGACCTGCCTGAGCGACGACAACTGCGGCGAGGGACAGATCTGCCGCGTACGCGACGGGCGCGTTCAAACCTGCACGACGGAGTGTCAGCTCTGCCCCGACGAAGACGACACCCGCTGCGCGGAATTTCGAGGGTGTCCTCCAGGCGCAACGTGCATGGACGGCGCGTGCATCGATCCCGATTCGACACCCTGCCTCTACAACACCGAATGCGACGACGCGAAAGCGTGCGCGTTCGACCAGCGCTGCCGCGACGAGTGCTTCACCGACGAAGACTGCCGCCCGCCGCTCACGTGTCGTGACTTCGATACGGACGCGGGCCAGCAGCGTCTTTGCGACATCGTCGTCAACTGATGTTCGGGCGTCTCGTCGCCGGGTGTGTGCTCCTCGCGGCATGCACGACTGCGCGCTCGGGAAGCGGCGCGGAATGCGCTCGAAACTCCGAGTGCGCGGCCCCTCTCGTCTGCGCCCTCGAGCGCTGCCGAAACGAATGCAACACCGCGCGGGACTGCCCCTCGGGCGCGATCTGCCTGCGATCGGAACGCGGTGTCGGCGTTTGCCGACTGGCTGACGAAGCCGCGTGTCCCTGCAGCGACGGACTCCTCTGCGTGCGCGACGAGTGCACCACTTCGTGCGACCGCGGATGCGCGCCCGGGACGCTCTGCCTGGAAGGAGGCTGCATCGATCCGGCGGGCGAGCGGTGTCAGCGGGACTCGGACTGCGGCGCCCTCGTGTGCGTTTCCGGTCGATGCGCCCCGGAGTGCCTTTCGGATCGCGACTGCCGTTTTGGAACCCGGTGCGTCGCGGAACGATGCGTCGGCACTTCAGCGCCCGATTCGGGCGTCGACGCAGGAGCGATGGATACGTCCCCCGATCGCGCCTTCGACGCTGACTCCTCCTTTTGCGCGCCCTCAACGATCGACGCGGTGCAGGTGGCCATGGCGGCCAACCACGGATGCGCCGTTCTCGCGGACGGTTCCGTCTACTGCTGGGGAAGCAATACGGTCGGACAGATCGGAAGCAGCCTCGTCGCGGTGGGTTCGACCGCAACCGGCTCCGCGTTTCAGGCCGAACTGAGCGATGCGGTCGAGATCGCGGCCGGCAACTCACACACCTGCGCTCGCCGGAGCGATGGCCAAGTGCTCTGCTGGGGTGACAACTTCGCCGGGATCTGCGGCGTCGGGCGCAGCGACCGAATCGTGATCACGCCGGAAGCCGTCCTGGACGATGCCACCGCGCTCGCCGTCGGACGTCTTGGCTCGTGCGCTCTCGTGGGAGACGCGGTCCGCTGCTGGGGCCGCCAGGACAACGGCGGACTCGCAACAAGCGACACCGGCGATGCGCTCGCTCCCGTGGCGACCGACCTCGGACCCACCCGCGCGATCGCGTACGGCCACAACGGAGGCGCGGCGATCGGCACCGGCGGCGACCTCGAGGTTTGGGGGCAGCACGCGTCCGGCGAGCCTGCGTTCGCCTACGCGCAGCCGCCCTTCACCGACGCCAGCGCGATCGCGCTTGGGGACGCGCACCTCTGTCTTCTACGACCAAGCGGCGAGGTCTTCTGCGCGGGACTCAACCGCGTGGGCCAGCTCGGCGATCCGGCGCGCGACACGACCGGCGGACCCATCCTGAGTTTTGCCGCCGTGCCAGGGCTCACCGACGTCGTTCAAATCGACGCCGCCGGCGAGAACACCTGCGCGCGAAGCGAAGACGGAGCGCTCCGCTGCTGGGGCCTCAACGCCAACGGCTCGCTCGGCGTTGGGGATTCTGTCCTCCGCACAACCCCCACACCGGTCGCGCTTCCCGGACCGGCCACCGACATTGGCGTGGGCACGGACGCGAGCTGCGCGATCGTGGACGGCAGCGTGTTTTGCTGGGGCGCGAACTTCGCCGGTCGCCTTGGATTCCCTCAGGAGGTTGGGTCGACGCGGGAGCCGACCATGCCGGTGGAGTGCTTGCCATGAGGTGGCTTCTCCTTCTTTGCGTCGCGTGTACGAGCACCCCCAAAGGCCTCGGCATTCCCTGTTCACGCACCAGCCAGTGCGACACGCCTCTCGTGTGCCGCCTTCAAGCCTGCCGCAACGAGTGCGCGACGTCTCGCGACTGTCCCCGAGGTTCGGTCTGCCTCGTCGACGACCAAGGGTTCGGGGCGTGCCGTCTTTCCGACGAAGCCGCGTGCGGAGACTGCCCAGCGCCCGCGATCTGCTTCGGTGGAGAGTGCCGCAACCGCTGCACGGCGAACTGCCCCGAAGGGGAATGCCTTCAGGAGGACGGCGAGGCGTGCGAACGAGAACCGTGCGCCTGCGTTGAAGTCGAGCGGAACGCGTGCACGCGCGACGCCGACTGCGACGGACTGGTTTGCCTCGATGGAGTCTGCCGCGCCGAGTGCCTTTCGAGTCGCGACTGTTCGTTTGGCACACGCTGCGTGGCGGGGCGGTGCACCCCGCTCGACGGAGGCTTCGACGCCAGCGCGGACCCGGATGTCGGAGTCCCCGACGCAGGGCCCGGCGGTCTTTCGGGTTCGAGCATCAGCGCGGCGGAACACCATACCTGCGCCGTCAACGAAGGCGCGGTTTGGTGCTGGGGGAACTTCGCCTGGGAGGTTCCCCCGTCCATCCTTCGGCACTACCCGCCGCGGCCCTTCGGTGCAGACGCCACCCGCGTGGTCGCCGGACCCTCCGCCCGGCACTTCTGCGCGATCGCGGACGGCGCGCTTCTCTGCGCGGGCGCAAACCTCTTTGGCGCGGTTGGTGATGGAACAAACGCCAACCGCGAAACGCTCGTGCCCGTGACGACGCTCGACGCGGACGTGGAGGACGTTGCGGTGGGCGTGAATCACAGTTGTGCCGTGCGATCGGGACGCGTCTGGTGCTGGGGGAGCACAGCAAGCGGCGCGCTCGGCGACGGCCGAAGCAGCGGGAGCGCTACGACGCCCATCGAGCTCGACCTCACGGACGTTCGTGACGTCGCAGCGGGCGATGGTCAAAGCTGCGCGGTGCGCGAAGACGGAACTCTGCACTGCTGGGGTCTCAACCGTCGCGGGAGAGCCGCGCTTGGCGCTCTTCCAGAGGCGCTCACGCCCACCGAGGTTCCCCTTTCGGTGCGCGCCACCCGCGTGAGCCTTGGCGGCGCCCA
>JBCDAA010000333.1:0-10079 GCA_039186435.1 Myxococcota bacterium
GAGCTGCACGAAGGGCTCACCGATGTCGCGCTCTCCCACAGCCAGGACATGATCGCGAACGGCTTCGTCGGTCATACCTCGCCCACGACGGGAAGCGCGCCGGATCGAGTTCAGCGAAGCGGGTATCGCAGCGGTTTGATCCTCGAGAACATCGGCCGCGGCTACGGCGCGCAGGAGATTCACCGCGGACTGCTCGCGAGCCCTGGACACCGCGCCAATATCCTCAACCGCGACGTCACCCACGTCGGCATTGGCGTTGCGAGTGAGACCGAAGGCCAGCGTCAGGCGTTTGTCGCCACACAGGTCTTCATTCGGATGAATCGCGCGGTCGATCTCGAGGCCGGGGCGGCACGCCTCTTTCGAAAGATCAACGAAGGCCGGGCCGCACGCGGAGCCGAGCCCCTCGAGTCGGAGCCAAACCTGACCGAGGCCGCCCAAGCGGCAGCTCGCAGCTACTTCGAAAATCCCTCGCAAGGCCAGCAGGTCACCGTGGAAGACGCGGTCGGGAGTCTCTCCGACTTCGGCATGGTCTTCAGCCGCCTTTCGGGGGCGATGGTCGTGGCCGCGGACGTCGATGCGGCGTCGCGGCAGGAAGCGACCTTCGATCCCGATCTTCGTTACGTTGGCATTGGGGTGGCTCAGGGCGATCGCCCGGACGCGCCACCGAATAGCGTGGCGATCGTGATTCTGGTGGCCTGGCCGCGGTAACCCGTGTCAGATGGTCCGACGCGTCGCGTTAGTAGGCGAGGGCGCCCATGTCGTTCTTTTCGGGGCCTTCGCCGATGCGCGTGATGATGCCGCCGCCGACCTGCTGGTACTCGAATCCGTCGTGAATGCGGAAGGCGTCACCGTTGTCTGCACGGATGGTGATATCGACGTTGCCCGCTTCGTTCTGCGGCGGCGTCACGACCAGAAGCGTCTCCGGGTCGATGATGGTCACCTGGCTCGAGCGGTTGGTCCCGAAAAACACCGTGTACCCAATGTCGGTGCGGAAATTTCGCCCGCCAATTTTCACCGGCTGTTCACCCTGCGTCGCTCCGTTGGGGGGATCGATCGAGAGGATCTGCATGTCACCGCCTCCCTCGCCACAGCCGGCGAAGAGAGTGAGGGCAAGAAGAGCAACGGGCACCGCTTTGAGCTGCATGGCGAGGGCACGATAGATAAGGCCGCGACGTGCGGTCAACCCCCGAGCTTGACACCGGCTTTGGCCAGTTCGCACACTGATCCCGCCCATTTGCGCCCAGGCGGCCTTTGCTGTGGGCAATGTGACCAGCCGTGGCGAAGCAGAACCTCCTCCTGATCGATGCAGATCCACGAAGCCTTCGGGTGCTGGAGGTCAGCCTGCGCAAGGCGGGCTATTCGGTGGCGACCTGTGACACCGCTGAAGAGGCGCTCGAGATGGTCGAGTTCGCGCCGCCCGATCTCATCATCTCGGACACCGTCCTTCCCAAGATGGACGGCTTTGCGTTTGTGCAGCAGCTCCGCGAAGGAGACGACGCGCGCGATACCCCGCTCATCTTCTTGTCGAGCGATGGATCCGTGGAGTCGAAGGTGCGCGGTCTTGAGCTCGGCGTGGAGGACTACCTCACCAAGCCGATCTACATCAAAGAGATCATCACGCGCGTGAACCTGGTTCTGCAGCGTTTCGAGCGCCAGGGCCTCGAGCGACGAAGCTTAACGAAGACGCGCTTCTCCGGCTCTCTCTCCGAGATGGGTCTCGTCGATCTCCTGCAAACGATCGACATCAGCCGAAAGTCGGGCGTACTCCATTTGAGCTACGAGGGGCGACGCGGCGCGGTCTACTTCGACGCCGGTGCGTTGATTCACGCAGAGCTTGGAACGCTTCGCGGCGAGAACGCGATGTACCGCTTTCTCGTTTGGAACGACGGCAACTTCGATCTCGAGTTTCGTCCTGTGCGCATTGCGGAGCGCACGATTCAAACCTCGACGCAGGGTCTTCTCATGGAAGGCATGCGCCGCGTGGACGAGTGGGGGCGCATGCTCGAACAGCTGCCACCTCTCGAGAGCGTGTTCGAAGTCGACGATCAGGAGTTGCTCGCTCGCCTCGCGGAGATTCCGGACGAGATCAACGACGTCCTGCGCCTCTTCGACGGCTCCAACAGTTTGATGGACGTCGTCGATCTTCACGCACCGGACGATCTCACCACCTTGAGTGCAATTTCGAAGCTCTACTTCGAGGGCCTCATCGTCGACACGGGTCGATCGAAGCAAGAGCAAGGCGAGGTTGTTCCGGCTTCTGGAGATCGTGAAGAAGCTGACGGGGATGAGTCGGGCGAGCTCGGCGATGTGCCAGAGGGTGCCGAGGAAGGCCGCCGAATCACGAAGGATTACGGGATCGCGGATGATGCGGAGGCCGGTGGAACGGATGCTGCAGAGACGCCTCCCCCGGATGGTCCTACATCCGATGACACCGATGATTCGGTAACGCCTCCGGTGGAAAAGGAGTCTGCTTCCGGCGACTCTCCCCCGGCAGAGAAAATCCAAGGCGGTAGTTCCGCCAAGAGTCAGAGCCCTAGCAAAGAGGAAAATATGGCCAAGAAGGGACGGCGGCGTAGGCGCGCCAGGGCGCGTCAGGAAAGCAACGTCATTCAGTTTCCGGCACAGAAGAAAGCCGTAGGGTCCGATCTCGCGGAGGCGAGTGAGGAGCTGGAGACGAAGGCGGAAGCCGTTGCCGAAGAGGCCGAAGCTGCGGAGCCGGAAGAAGAAGCCGCCCCAGAGGAAGAGGTCGTCGAAGCAGTTGCGGACGACGCGGACGACGATCTCGACGACGACGCCGACGATCTCGACGACGACGACGATCTCGACGAGGACGATCTCGACGAGGAAGCGGCGGCGGTGATCGCGGCTGCAAAGAAGGCCGAGGCCGAAGCCGCGCGAATGATGGCCGAAGCCAAGCGCTTGGCCGAAGAGGCGAAGGCGAAGAAGGCCGAAGCCAAGAAGCGCGCGGAAGAAGAAAAGAAGAAGGCCGCCGAAGAAGCGAAGGCCAAGGCCGAGGCGGAAGCCAAGAAGGCCGAGGAAGAGGCGAAAGCCAAGGCGGAAGCGGAAGCGAAGGCTGCCGAAGAGGCGAAGGCCGCCGAAGAGGCGAAGGCCGCCGAAGAAGCCAAGAAGGCGGCGGAGGCCAAGGCGAAGCCACAACAAGGCAAGCGCCGCGGAAAGAAGAAGAAGGGCAAGCGCAAGCGTCGCAACAGTGGAGCGCCGGCGAAGCCCGAAAGCGCGAAGGCCGAGAGCGGCGACACGAAGAGCAAAGACTCGGGGGCGAAGAGCTCCGACGACGAGTCGAGCAAGTCGAGCAAGTCGGGCAAGGCCGCTGGCAAGGGCGACAAGAAGCGAACCACCTCGTCCCAGACGATCAAAGCGATCACCGCGACTGGCGAGCACGCGGCCGTGGCCGAGGAGTTCTTCAAGGCGAAGACCTACGAGGCGCAGCTCGAGCAAGAAGGCTGGGACGACCTCGAGATGGAGGCGCTCCCGCTTTCGAGTGGCGACAAGCGCGCGAAGCGGATGGCGTTCCTTTTTGGAGGTCTGGGCGTTGTGCTGATCGGCGGCTACCTCATCTGGCAAAAGGTGCTTCTGCCGCAGCCGGTGGAGTTTGAGGGATCGCGTCCGCCGACGCTTCCGACACTCTCGGCGATGGCGAGTGAGGGCGAGACCGGCACCGAGACGGAGACTGAGGCTCCGTTAGAAGCCGAAACCGAGACGGAGACCGAAGCGGTCGCTGCGGGATCGGACACGGAGACCGAGACCGAAACGGAAGCTGGGACCGAAACGGAAGCTGGCACCGAGGGCGAGACCCCCGAGGCCGGAACCGAGACCGAGGTTGCGGCGACAGCAGAGACCGAAGCGGAAGCCGGCACCGAGACGGAAGCCGAAGCGGAGACTCCCCCGCCGAGCGGTGGCGACTACGAGGCGCTTTACGCGGAAGCGCGCGGACTTCGTGGCCGTCGTCAGATCGACAAGCTGCGGGAAGCGATCGCTGCGAACCCGAACGGGCACGAGGCGCTCGCGGATTTGGCGTACGCGCAGCTCAACCGCAGTCAGTTCGCCGAGGCTCGGGACCTTGCGCGCCGGGCTGCCAACCTCGACCCGACCTCGTCGAAGGCGTGGATTACGCTTGGCGCGTCCCTTCAGTCGTTGCGCGATAACGCGGCGGCCATGGAGGCCTACCAGTCCTGCGTCGACCAGGGGCAGGGTCGCTACGTCTCGGATTGCCGCGCCATGCTGCGCTGAGGGAACCGAGCGATCGCCAAGGGGGAGGCCTGCGGGTCTCCCCTTCGTTGTTTAAGCGCGCTTTTTTGTGGAGGTTTCGACGCGCTTTTCTTCCGACGCCGCAGCGGGTAGACCACCGGGGATGTCTTTGGAACCGAACGATGTGGTGGTCGTCGATGCGCTTCGCACGCCGATCGGCAAGATCCGTGGATCGCTCTCGCGTGTGCGTCCGGACGACATGGCGGCGCATGTGCTTCGCTCGCTGCTCGAACGTCAGCCAGCTGCGAAGGACGCGGTCGAGGAAGTGCTCCTCGGTGCGACCAACCAGGCCGGGGAAGACAACCGAAACATCGCTCGAATGGCGGCGCTCCTTGCGGGCCTGCCCTACGAAGTCACCGGGGTCACGTTGAACCGTCTTTGTGGTTCGGGGCTCGAGGCGGTGATTCAGGCGTCTCGCGCGATCCGTGTCGGTGACCACGATGTGCTCGTGGCGGGCGGGGTCGAGTCGATGAGTCGCGCGCCCTACGCGTATCCGAAGCCGGCAGAAGCGTTTCCGCGCAAGCCGCCCACCGTCTTTGACACCAGCCTCGGGTGGCGTTTTCAGAACCCGGCGATGGCGGAGCGTTTTCCGCTGATCTCCATGGGCATGACCGCCGAAAACGTCGCGGAGAAATACGGCGTCAACCGCGAGGATCAGGACGCGTTTGCGCTGAGCTCCCATAAGAAAGCCGCCGCGGCGTGGGAGGCGGGACACTTTGCGAACGAGGTTGTTTCGGTCACCGTGCCGCCCGCCCACAAACGTGACGTCGCGAAAACGGTCGAGCGCGACGAATGCGTTCGGCCGGATACGAGCCTCGAACAGCTCGCACGTCTGCGCACGATTTTCAAAGCGGACGGAACCGTAACAGCGGGTAACGCGTCGCCGATGAACGACGGCGCCGCGATGGTGTTGCTCACGAGCGCGCGCTGGGCGAAGGAGAACGGCGTCACCCCTTTGGCGCGAGTCGTCGCGTCCGCGTCGGCGGGCGTGCATCCAAACTATATGGGAATCGGACCGGTTCCGAGCACCCAAAAGGCGCTCAAGCGAGCTGGCCTCCAGGCGTCCGACCTAGACGTGGTGGAACTCAACGAGGCGTTCGCTGCGCAGAGCCTCGCGTGCGTTCGGGAGCTCGGATTCTCGCAAGAGCGAGTCAACGTGCTCGGCGGAGCGATCGCTCTGGGGCATCCGATCGGATGCAGCGGCGCGCGCATCGTTGGCACCCTCATGACCGCGATGAAGGAAAAGGACGCCACGCTTGGGCTCGCAACGCTTTGCATCGGCGTCGGCCAAGGTCTTGCGGTCGTCTTCGAGCGAGTTTCGTGACTCGAATCGCCGTCGTCGGCGCAGGCGGCTGGGGCAAGAACCACGTACGGAACTTCGCGTCACTCGGAACGCTCCGCGTGGTATGCGACAAGGCGGCGGACGTGCGCACGCGGCATGAGGGCGCGCATCCGGGGGTCCGTGTCGTCGAGCAGATCGCGGATGCTCTCGATGATTTCGACGCTGCGGTTGTTGCGACCCACGCACCTTCCCATGCGGAGGTTGCGCTCTCGCTTCTCGAGGCCGGAAAAGACGTGCTCGTCGAAAAGCCCCTGGCGCTGTCCAGTGAGGACGCCGAGCGACTCTGCACGGTCGCGGAGCGGGAAGGGCGCATCCTCATGGTGGGACACCTCCTTCTCTTTCATCCCGTCGTGCAGACCCTCAAGGCGCTGATCGACGCCGGGGAGCTTGGGGACATCCTCTACGTTGTCGCACGCCGACTCAATCTCGGAGTCGTGCGCCGAGACGAAAACGCGTGGTGGTCGCTCGCGCCTCACGACCTCTCGATCGCCGGCTATCTACTCGGGACCGAGCCGCGTTCCGTTTCAGCGACGGGTGGCGTGTTCCTCCAAACGGATGCGAACGTCGAGGACGTGGTTTTCGCGACGGTTCGTTACTCCGAAGGTCGCCTCGCGCACGTTCATGTCAGCTGGCTCGATCCGCACAAGACGCGAATGCTGACGGTCGTGGGTTCGAAGAAGATGGCCGTCTTCGACGATACCTCCCCGGACCAGAAGCTTCAGGTCTTCGACAAAGGCGTCGAGCCGCCGCAGGCGCTCTCCTACGCCGACGGCGTTCGTTTGCGCACCGGCGATATTCGAATTCCGGCGATCCGGATGGCCGAGCCCCTTCGTCGCGAGTGCGAAGCGTTCCTCCGTGCGGTGGAAACGCGAGAAGTTCCCATGGCGGATGGTCGTTCGGGGCTCGCTGTAGTGCGCGCCCTCGAAGCCGGAGCGCGCTCCCTTCGGGAACGAGGTCGTGAGGTCGCCATTGAGTGAGCTCGCGGACGTATTTGTGCATGAGACCGCCGTCGTCGACGAGGGCGCGGTGATCGGGCGGGGCACGAAGGTCTGGCATTTCGTGCACATCTGCGGTGGCGCGAAAGTCGGGGAACGCTGCGTGCTCGGCCAAAACGTCTTTGTGGGCCCCGGCGTGGTGCTTGGAAACGGCGTGAAAGTGCAAAACAACGTGTCGCTCTACGCGGGCGTCGAAGTCGAAGACGACGTTTTCCTCGGGCCGAGCTGTGTGCTCACGAACGTGAACAACCCGCGCGCGCACGTGGAGCGAAAGGACGAGTTTCGCCCGACGCGGCTTCGTAAGGGCTGCACCATCGGCGCAAACGCGACCGTCGTCTGCGGGCACGAGGTGGGAAATTACGCGTTTGTCGGGGCCGGCGCGGTCGTCACGCGCGATGTGGCTCCCTACGCACTGGTCGTGGGAACGCCTGCGCGGCGTCTCGGATGGGTGTGCCGCTGCGGTGAGCGGCTTCCCTCGGGCGAGGCCGTCGCCTGTGCGCGCTGCGGCCGTCGCTATCAGATCGGCGACACAGTGTCCGACCTAGGTGGTCCAGATGAGTCTTGAATCGATTCCGATGCTTGACGTCGCGGCGCAGAACGCGCCCTTTGCGGATGAGCTTCGCGCCGCGTTCGATCGCGTACTCACGAGCGGGCGCTTCATTCTTGGGCCGGAGGTCGCTGCATTCGAGGAAGAGGTCGCGGCGTACCTCGGTGTGAAGCACGCGATCGGGGTATCGAGCGGAACCGATGCGCTTCTTGTGGCGCTGATGGCGCTCGATGTCGGTCCGGGCGACGAGGTGATCACCACGCCCTTTACGTTCTTTGCGACGGGGGGCTGCATCGCCCGTCTCGGCGCGCGGCCTGTATTCGTCGACATCGATCCGGAGACCTTCAACCTCGATGTGTCCCAGATTCGGATCACGGAGCGCACGAAGGCGATCGTGCCAGTGCATCTCTTCGGCCAGTCCTGCGACATGAAGGAGCTGACGCAGGTCGCCGGCGGTGTGCCGGTTATCGAGGACGCAGCGCAGGCGCTCGGTGCGCGTTGTGGCGATACCCCGGTTGGAACGTTGGGGGCTTTCGGATGCTTTTCGTTCTTCCCATCGAAGAACCTCGGGGCGTTCGGTGACGGCGGCCTCGTGACGACGAACGACGACGACCTCGCGGAAAAGGCGCGGGTGCTCCGGGCCCACGGATCGAAGCCGAAGTACTTTCACGCGGTAGTCGGCGGTAACTTTCGCCTCGACGCGCTTCAGGCGGCACTCCTGCGGGTCAAGCTCCCTCACCTCGACGGTTGGCACCGGGCGCGTCAGGAAAACGCGGCGTTTTACGATTCGTTCTTTCAGGAGGCCGGTCCTTCTTCTCTTCGGACCCCGGTCCGGCGGGAGGAGGGCCACGTCTACAACCAGTACGTCGTCCGAACCGATCGACGAGACGAGCTCCAGCAGCACCTTCGGGACCAGGGCATCGCGACTGCGATCTACTACCCCCGGCCCCTTCACCTTCAGCAGTGCTTTGAGGACCTCGGCTACCGCCCCGGTTCTCTCCCCCAGGCGGAAAAAGCCGCGAGCGAGGTCCTCGCCATCCCGGTCTTCCCCGACCTCGGCCCCGCCCGCCTCAACCGAATCGCCCAAACCATCACCACCTTCCTCTAACCCCGGCCTGCCCTTCCCATCGCTTTGAATCACCATCCCAACCACTTTATATTGACACTCGAAGGCGTACTTTTAATGGTTGACATTTTTTATTGACATACCGGCGCCGTTGGGTAGTCTATCTGCGTGACTCTTCGGCGTTCGGAGCAGGTCGACCTCGCGTCGACCCGTTATTACCACTGCATGCCGCGATGTGTACGACGGGCGTTCCTCTGCGGGGAGGACCCTGTGAGCGGTGGGAGCTATTCGCACCGAAAGAAGTGGATTCAAAGCCGACTTCACAGGCTCAGTCGCGTTTTCGCAATCGACATCTGTGCATACGCCGTGATGAGCAACCACCTGCACGTTGTCGTGCGCGTGGACCCAGAACGTGCAGCGGCCTGGACCGACGACGAGGTCGTTCGCCGCTACAGCGCTCTCTACCGAATGGCGAAGACCACCTACGACGAACTACCCAGACGCGAGCAAATCACGCGGCGCAAGCGGTGGCGCGCTCGACTCGCGAGCCTTTCGTGGTTCATGCGGGCCTTGAATGAGAACATCGCTCGGCGTGCCAACCGTGAGGAGGGAGTGCGCGGCCGGTTCTGGGAGGGTCGCTTTCGTAGTCAGCCGCTTCTCGACGAACAGGGCCTGTTGATGTGCATGGCGTACGTCGATCTAAATCCTGTCCGCGCTGGTCTCTGTGACTCACTCGAGGACTCGTCGTTCACATCGATCGAGGAGCGCCTAGAGGACCTCGCAAGAAAGCGGTCCCAGCGCCGCCGGCAAAGCGCGCCCGATACTCTTGCTGCGTTCGAGGGCCAGGGAGATGGAGAACGAGAGGAGTTGCCGATCGACTTTGCCGGCTACGTGGAGCTTCTGAATTGGGCAGGCGAGTCGATTCGCGATGGGAAAGGGCGCCTCCGTGGAAAGACGCCGAGGCTTCTCGAAGCAGTCAACGCGGAAACGTGGCTGCGTGCGCTGTCAGCGCAGCAAATAGCAAGCGTTGCGTGGCTAGGAAGCGCTGACGACCTAGATCGAGTTGCGGACGAATTAGGCCAGCGTTGGTGTCGTGGCGTCCGCCTGGCTCGTGCGCTTCAGCGGTGAGCATCGGACAGGAAACCGCCTGAACGACGCGGTGCAACTTCACTCGGCGACAGGCTCGTAAACACGGTCTCATCGTTTCGGACTGCAACCGAGCAGTTCGCCTCAAGCTTGTGGACGGCAAACCCATGCGCCCTTGTCGCGACCCCCGTCTGTCGAGCGGGACGGGCTAAGCCAGTCACGATCGACTCGGGACGGGCCCCACTGCGTCACGGTTGAGATCAAGCTCTAGAGACGTCGTGCAGATGACAGCGAAGCGGTGCGTGAGCGTTTGTTTACCTCACGGTCGCGATCGCCCAGCTTGACCCGCGCCTAAGGAAGGTGACTGGAAGTGTTAGATGGCTGGCACAACTAGCGTCTAGCCGCGACCAGCCATGGTGTTTAGCTCGACCTCCCAGATCCGGAGCCCTGAAGTGTCAATACAAAATGGTAGGCACTAAAGAATGCTGCATAGCCGGTTGTGGTGTCTCGCTTGACCTCGCAGATCGGGCCGCGGCGATGTCAATACAAAATGGTTGTCATTGAAATGAGAAAGTGAGTATCGCGGGATCTCGGAGGCGGTGGTTACAGCAGGGAGTCGATGAAGGTCGCGGTCTTTTGAAAGCGCGGCGCTTCCACATAGTCGGGGTAGTGGTCCAGCGTGTCGATCAACACCGCGTCCATTCCCGCCGCTCGTGCACCGACCACATCCACGTCCGGAACATCGCCCGCGTAGATCGCGCTCGATGGACCCACGCC
>JBCDAA010000334.1:0-9995 GCA_039186435.1 Myxococcota bacterium
GATCTTCGTCAAGGTTTACGCGCCGGGCGATCTCTTCGCGTACGATCGAAGCATGGACAACGAGACGTTCCTCCAGCGCCTTCTCGAGATTATGGAGCGCAAAGACCACTGGGCGTGGCCGCGTTTCACGTCCGGAGAAGTCGCGAAGGAACGCCTGCACATTCATCTCGAACAGGAGTGGGAGGTCTACGTTCGTGATTTTCCCGTGATGATCGGATGGGCGTACGTGCAGTGCCCGATCCCCGCTGCACGACGCGCCCTCATCGAGAACGCCTACGAGGAGGAAACGGGTGGTCTCGTCGCGGGACGCCCGCATCCCGAACTCTTCTTGGAGTACCCGCGCGGGCTCGGCTTTGACCTCGCGCGCTTTTCGATGGTGAAGCTTCTGCCAGCAGCGCGCGCGTATCGAGACTGGCTCGACGAGGCAACACAGCGGCGCGGCTGGGAAGTTGCTTGCGCGGTCTCGACGATCTTTGTCGAAGGAACCAAGTACGAGCGCGGCGAAGTCGACGCGAGCGCGGCGAAGCGTCCGGTGACGCCGCTTTCGGAGCATCCGCTCGTAAAGCACTACGGGCTCCCGCTGGAGCACCTCGAGCTCACCAAGGCACATCGCAAAGTCGAAGGCGAGCATCGACGCGAGGCGTGGGATCTCATGACGGATCACGTCGCCGACGAAACTCGAGCGGACGTTCTCGCGGCCATGGAGCAAACGCTGACCCTTTGGCTCGCGTATCGCGACGACGTAGCTGCCGCGTGCGGGCTTCAGTAACGCCCGCTCGCAATCCGGGGTAGGCTCCCGCGATGCGTTTTTTGACTGTCGCTCTCGCGCTCTGGAGCACGACTGCGCTCGCTCAGGAGCACCCGGTGTTTGGGGATGCGCCGGAGGTGACGCGTTTGCCCAACGGCATGAACGTCGTGAGCGTGCGCTGGAACACTCCCGGAATCATCGCGTACTACACCCTCGTCCGTGTGGGCTCGCGCGACGAAGTTGAGGACGGACACAGCGGTTTCGCTCACCTCTTCGAACACATGATGTTCCGGGGCACCGAAGCGATGCCGGGCCCGGAGTACGAGCGACGCATTCAGTCCTTCGGCGCGGACAACAACGCGTACACAACCCGCGACTTCACGCTCTACACCGTGACCGCGCCCTCGTCCGTGCTCGAAGAGCTGATGACGGTCGAGGCCGAACGCTTTCAGCGCCTTAGCTACACCGAGGATGCCTTTCGTACCGAAACCGGTGCGGTTCAGGGCGAGTACGCGAAGAACGCGTCGAATCCTAATTTTTCGATGTGGGAAGCCCTCAGCGAGATCAGCTTTCCGCGGCACACCTACGGGCACACGACGATGGGTTACCTCCGCGACATTTGCCGGATGCCGACGCGCTACGAGTACTCGCGACGTTTCTTTCGCCGCTTCTATACCCCGGACAATACGACGCTCATCGTGGTCGGCGACGTCGACCATGCGGCGCTCGTGCGGCTCGCGCGCACGCACTACGGACGATGGCGAGGCAGGCGCGACAACCCGCGGATACCGCGTGCGGCGGAGCCAACGGAAGGTGCGCGGCGGCATCTTCCCTGGGACGGCGCCTCGGCGCCTCGCTTTTTCGTCGGGTACCGGACGCCAGCCTTCGATGGAGGACATCGTCGCGGTCCGCGCCGCCGTGCCGCGCTTCGCGTCAGTGCAGCGCTCGAGATTGCCAAGGGACTCGCGTTTGCGGAGTCGGCGCCCCTCTATCAGCGCCTCGTCGTGCAGGACCAGACGCTTCTCACGCTCGGATCCTGGAATCGGGACTTTCATCGCGACTCTGCGCTCGTGGTGATCAATGGGCAGCTCAAGCCGACCGAATCGGCCCCGGCGTTTGATGCCGTGCTGGAAGCGATTCAGACGGAGCTCTCTCAAATCGCTGAAGGCAATACGCCCGCGGAACGGATTGAAGCCGTGCGGTCCAATCTTCGTTACGGACTTCTTGGAAGCCTTCGAACGCCGGACGACGTGGCGAATCTCTTGGGGAACTTTGCGGCAGCGGGAGGCTCGGTGGCCTCCCTCGACGAGTACCTGGCGGCGCTCGCTGCGGTGACGCCCGACGACGTTGCCCAAGCGGCGCGGCAGTACCTAACGCCCAGTCGGCGATTCATTGTGACGCTCGCACCGCGCACAGAAGCGGACGGTCCTGTACCTGAGCCCGGAAACCCCTGCGAGGCGCTGCTGACGGAGGGGAACCAATGACTCGTCTTCTCCTCATCCTCGCGCTCGCTTGCGGTGGCCAAACCCGCATCGCGGAGATCCCTCCGATCGACGAAGAGACCGACGTTGAGCGGACCGAACCGGAAGAGATCGCGCGGCCGGTTCGGCGAGAGGACCTCGGCGTGCTCGATGTGGTGATGATGCCTTCGTCGTCGCCGATGGTGACCCTGCGCGTGTCCTTCAACGCGGGGAGCGCCGAGGATCCGGCGGGCAAGGAAGGCATCACGCAGCTGACGGCGACCGCAATGGTCGAGGCCGGCGCGGGCGAGCAGTCCTACGCGCAGATCACGGAAGCGCTTTATCCGATGGCGGGGGCAATGGGCGCGCAAACGGACCGCGATCAGACCGTATTTGTCGGCCGCGTTCACCGCGACCACCTCGACGCGTTTTACGCGATCTTTCGAGCGGTGCTGGCGCAGCCTCGTTTCGACGCAAGCGATGTTCAGCGTCTGACAACCCGCTCGCAAACGGCGCTCACCTTAGGTCTTCGCGGCAACGACGACGAAGAACTCGGCAAAGAGACGCTTCAGGCGATGCTCTACGAAGGTCATCCCTACGGTTCGCCGGCCCTCGGGACGGAGCGCGGTCTTGGCGGGATTACGCGGGAGGAGCTCGCCGCCCACGCGGCGCAGGTGTTCTGTTCGGGGCGCGCGACGCTCGGCATCGCGGGGGGCTTCGATGAGGCGTTCGCGACGCGCGTTCGTTCGGATCTCGCCGAGCTCCGCCGGGAGAGCTGCGTCGGCCGGATTGTGCTCGAAACACCTTCCCTCGACGGTCCGCGCGTCTGGCTTGTCGACAAGGCGGATTCGAGAAGTGTTGCGGTGAGCATGGGCGTTCCCGTCACCATCACGCGAGACCATCCGGACTACCCGGCGCTTATGCTCGCGGCCGCGTATCTGGGGCAGCACCGAACCTTCGCCGGACGTCTCATGCAGAAGATGCGCGGCGACCGCGGCCTGAACTACGGCGACTACGCGTACATGGAGCACTTCGCGCAGGAGGGGTGGACGCGCTTTCCCCGTCCGAACACGTCCCGAAGGCAGCAGTACTTCAGCGCCTGGGTTCGTCCGGTTCAGCCGGACCAGGCGCACTTCGCGATTCGAATGGCGGTTCGCGAGCTCCGCGCGTTCGTGGAGACAGGCCTCAGCGACGAGGACTTCACGCGCATTCGAACCTTCGTGAACCGCTACTACGCGCTCTATCTACAGACGGAATCGCGCCGCCTTGGGTTTGCGCTCGACGACCGTTTCTACGACACGCCCGATCCTTGGATCGAAGGGCTGCAGCGCGCCTGGGAAGGTCTCACCGCCGCCGAGGTGAACGCAGCGATTCGACGCCATGTGGACCTCACGAACCTGCAGATTGCGATCGTGACGTCGGACGCCGCTTCGCTCGCGGATACGCTTGCGAGTGAAGCGGAGTCTCCCTTTCGGCATCGCGGAACGCCGCCCGCCGAAGTTGCGGCGGAGGATCGGGAGATCGCGCGCTATCGCATCGGAATCCCGCGTGAACGAATGCGGATCATTCCGGTCGATCAGCTCTTTCGCGAGTAGGGCGCTCGCCCCTTATTGAGGCGGAGGCGGGATGGCGCCGGCCGGAGTCGGCGCTGTCGTCGTCGTCGTCGGGGTTGCGGGCGTCGCCGGAGTGGCCGGAGTCGCGGGCGTGGCCGGCGTCGTTGCGGGGGCTGCGTTGCCGGTCGGCTGAAGGTCGCTGATGCGCACCATACCCCGCACGGCGATCTCGTCGTCGACGGCGACAAAGAGATCCACCTCGCCGGTGTTCTCGTAGCGGTTCATTTCGCGGCCCCAACCTTCGCGGTCGAGAATCGCGACCGTGCGACCGTCGAAGCGAACGCGCGTTCCCGGTGCGAGGCGCCAAAGCGGTTTGTCCTCTTCGGCCTGAAGGCGCACGGGAAGACCTTCTCCATTCTGTGGAGAGGCGTTTTCCGCAGAACCGTCGGCGTCGAGATCCACGTTCGTATAGCCCACAAAATACGGGCCGATACCAACGCGGACGCCCTTCCACTCGCCGCGCTCGCGAAGGACTTCCACGCGCACCGGGGTCGCGATCGCTGGTACCGTGGCAACCACTTCACCGCCGGGGCGGTCGTAGAGCGGCATCTCTTCCTCGAGGGGGGCGTAGCGAGTTTCGCCTGTACTCAGCGGTTCCGCGTCTGCCGGCGTGTCCTGACTCAACCCGACGGCCGGAAACTCGCCGGTCACGGTGGCACCGAAGACGCCTTCGGAAAGTTGCGGCATAACCTCCACGCGCATGAAGTCCGGGTCCTCGGCGGGGCCAAGAATGCGGACAAAGTCCCCGGGTCCAACGTAGGTCGGCGTGTCCCGCACACGCCCGCGACGCTGAACACGCTGCGACATGCGCGTGGTGCTCATCCACGCGCGGACCTTGAGGCCGGCGCGGATTCGAATCGGAACGCGTCCATTCTCCGGGAGGCCACCGATCTGAAACGCGACGCCTTCCGAGACGTAGCCGAGCGCAGGCGCGTCGGACCCTTGGTGCAGAAAGAGCGCGGGTCCGGTTCCGGGTCCGGCGACGAACTCTCGCGGCCAACGAGACGGGTCAGCGGTAGCCGTTGACGTCGCGGTCGACTGACCGGCGGTGTCATCGCTCGACGGAATGACGACGGTGGGAGGCGGGCTACAGGCGTAGGCGAGGGCCCCGCAAAGGAGAAGCGTGCGAACAGAGGCCATGTCGCGGGATACCGCTCACACGCAAGATCCGCAATAGTTTCGACCGGCTTAGCGGTAGCGGACGCGGAGGCGTACCCCGAGGGAGGTCGCGATTTGTTGCGCGATCGAGCGAGGAATTCGGTCGAGTCGCTCTTCGACGACCGCTCGAGCTCGCGCGTGGGGCTCGCCCTTGAGGGCGGGGAGTACGATTTGTGACCAACGCTGCAGTGTTTTCCCGTCGCACCCTTCGAGGGCAAGGGTGAGCACGGGCTCAAGGCGCTTCTGGTAGGCGACCGACGCGGTACAGAGGTTGGCGAAGGTCCGAACAAGGCCGTCCTTGCCGTCTGGGATGGTTGGCTCGAACGCGGCCTTCAGGGTGTCGAGGTGTTTTGCGACACGGGCGGGCGCAATTTTCGCAATCGCGGGGAGCGCGTCCGCGGACGCTTGGACAACGCGCTTGTGCTTCGACGTGATCCCCTTCGCGAACTTGTCGACGTGAGGAGAAAGGAGCTCGGTGCGTTCGTTGACGAGCTCGTGCAGCACGCGTGCTGCGCGGGTCGCCGTCGTGCTGCGAGAGTCGAGGAGCATCTCGGCGTGTTCCGCCACGCGCGCGCTCGCATCCTCCGACGCGAGGATCTCCGCCGCTAGAGCGGACGCGCCGCCTTTCGGTTTGGACTCCTTCGCTGCGGCCTTGTCCGCCTTGTCCGCCTTGTCGGTCACGGCGACCTTTTCGGTCGTGGCGTCGGCCTTGGCGTCGGCCTTCGGCTTCGACTTCGCCCTCGCTGATTTGGCGGCCGGTTTCTTTGCCGGCTTCTTCGTGGACGTCTTCTTGGTGGTTTTCTTCGCCGCCATTGCTTTGCCAGCGCAGTGTAGGCGATGGCTGCCTCTCTAGGAAGTCCTTCGCATGCTTTCCGCCGCGCACTCCGGCGAGAGAACTCAAAAATGCCAGGGAAACTTGCCGAAGTCTTTTTCGCGCTTTTCGAGGAAGGCATCGCGTCCCTCGCGCGCCTCGTCGGTCATATAGCCGAGCCTCGTCGCTTCGCCGGCGAAGATCTGCTGCCCGACGAGGCCATCGTCGATCATGTTCATCGCGAACTTGAGCATCCGGATCGCGGTCGGTGATTTCCGAACGATCTCCCCGGCCCACTCGAGGGCGACCGACTCGAGTTCGGCGTGCGGGACGACGCGGTTGACCATTCCCATTTGAAACGCTTCCTCGGCCGAGTAGCTCGCGCCGACGAAGAAGATCTCCCGGGCACGCTTCTGTCCCACCATGCGGGCGAGGTACGCGGAACCGTAGCCCGCGTCGTAGCTCGCGACGTCCGCGTCGGTCTGCTTGAAGATCGCCTTTTCGCTCGCGAGGGTGAGGTCGCAGACGACGTGCAGGCTATGGCCACCGCCGACGGCCCATCCTGGTGCCACGCAGATGACGACCTTGGGCATGAAACGAATGAGGCGCTGCACCTCGAGGATGTGAAGACGTCCGAGACGCGCCGGGTCGATGCCTTCGGCGCCTTCGTATTTGTAGCCGTCTTTGCCGCGAATTCGCTGGTCGCCTCCGGAGCAGAACGCCCAGCCGCCGTCCTTCGGAGAGGGGCCGTTTCCGGTGAGGAGAACGCATCCGATTTCGCTCCACTGGCGGGCGTGTTCGAGCGCACCGAAGAGTTCGTCCACGGTGTGGGGACGAAACGCGTTACGAACCTCCGGGCGGTTGAACGCGATTCGGACCGTGCCGTGCGCTTTGGCGCGGTGATAGGTGATGTCGGTGAGGCCCTCAAAGCCCTTCACGGGTTCCCAGAGGGCGGCGTCGAAGATTTCCGAGACCATGCCCTCCTCATAGGATCGCCGGCCGGGCGTTGCCAACCGCGCTATGGTTGAACCTTGAACGCTTCGCCTTCGTCGGTGCCTCCCCCCGGGACCTTTCTCACGGAGCAGCTCCGGGTGCGACGCACCCTCGGGTCGGGCGGAATGGGCATCGTGCTCCTGGCCTTTGACGAGGGACTCGCGCGCGAGGTCGCGGTCAAACTCGTGCATCCGCACCTTTTGAAGGACCCGTCGGTTCGGGCTTCGTTCTTGGAGGAAGCGCGGGCGATGGCGCGGGTGCGGCATCCAAACGTCGTGGAGATCTTTGCCTTTGGCGATCATGACGACCGGCCCTTTTTCACGATGGAGTACGTGCCGGGGCCGAGTCTCGATGCGTTTCACGCGCGCCGCGACCACGGCCCGATGCCCTTGATCGAGGTGCTCCGCATTCTCGACGACGTCGCGGCGGGGCTGGACGCGATTCACGAATACGACACCGCGCACGGCGATTTGAAGCCTGGCAATATCCTCGTCGGTCCGGACAACCAGGTGCAGGTCGCGGACTTCGGTCTGACGGTGAAGAGCGATGTGTTTGCGGGGACGCCGAGCTATCTCGCGCCCGAACAGATCGCGGGGAGCGCCGACCCCGGGATGCGCTCGCGAGGGGATATCTATTCGCTCGGGGTCGTCGCGCACGAACTCCTGACGGGGAGGCGCCCCTTCGTGGCGCCGGATGTGGGGCGTATCTATGCGCAGCATCTCTACAAGCCGCCGCCTCGCGTCACCGCGCTCCGTCCCGATTTGCCGGTGGAGATCGACGCGGTGGTGGCGTCGGCGCTGCGAAAAGATCCGCACGAGCGAACTCGTACGGCACGGGAACTCGTGGATGGATTACGACGGGTGCGGCGAGCGATGCGGCCGACCCGGCGGGTGTTGATCGCGGACGACGACGAAGACTTTCGTGCGCTGGTGCGGGCGTGTCTCGAGGAAGAACTGACCGTCGATACCATCGACGAGGTCAACAACGGCCGGGATGCGCTCAATAGTTTGCGCTCGCGGCATTTCGACCTCGCCATCGTCGACTTGCACATGCCGCGGATGAACGGTCTTGAGCTGACAGCGAGCATTCGCGAGCAGATTTCGCGAGACGAGCTGCGGATCGTAGTGGTCACAGGTCACGGCACCGCGTCGGACTGGCGCGTGCTCTCGCAACTGCAGGCGGACGCGTTTTTGGTGAAGCCGGTCGAGCCGGATGCGCTGATTTCGACGGTTGAGCCGCTGCTCTACGGCTGAGCGCGAACCGCCGCGCCGAGTTGAAGCTCACCAACGCCATCCGGGCAGAGGTTGACGCCGAAAAGAACTTTCCCGTCGCGCCGACGGTAGGTGGCGAGGGTGCGGAGCGGTTCTTTGCCCTTGGTGGCTGTCTTTAGGTCGATGGTGGTCATGACGCAGCGCTCGCAGGGTTTGACGTTTCGGAAGCGGAGGTCGCCGATCTGGATGGTCGACCAGTCGTCCTCGGCATAGGGCAGGGCACCACGGACAACGAGGTTGGGTCGAAAGCGACCCATGGGAACCGGGGTGTCGAGTTTCGTGTTGAGATCGTCGAGGGAGCTTTGGCCGATGAGGAGGTAAGGGTAGCCGTCGGCGAAGGACACCTGGTCTGACTCAAGGCCGCGGTTGGTGGATCGGTGGACTCGTTCGGAGAGATGGACGAGGCGAACGTCGTCCCGTCCGAGCCAGCTCCGAAAGAATGCATGCCCCGGCTCGAACTCGGCGGCAGGGACTTCGGAGCGCCAGATGGTGACCTGGCGGGCGGGGCCATCGTGGGTCTCGGGGATCCAGAGCGCGTCCGAACCGTTGTCGATGCGATAGCCCGCGCCTTCAAAGGCGACCTTGGCGAGGGCCATCTGGGGGAGCTGCCGCTGGGTGAGGAATCGATCGTTTCCATCGACGAGCATCCAGCGCCGGTCGTGTCGAAAGCCGGCGAGGCGGACCTCCGCGCGGTCGACGGGAATCCCGGCCAGCGACTTGATCGGAAACACGGTGAGGGCGGAGAGCTCCATGGGCGAATCGTGGGACGGGCGTGATGAGCTGTCAGTCGGTTTTTGAAAGCGCGTTCGGGTGGGGGCGCCCGAGACTTCGTTCATGGGGCTCGAAGCGTGGACGAAGTTGGCGTGGGGGATCCTGATCGTGATTCACGCCGCACCGGCGGGCGCGCTCGTTGTGCCGGGGGCGATGCAGCGGCGGAGTGGAGCCCGGTGGGGAGCTGAGCGTATTGCTGACGCATCGGGCGGCGCTCTTCCTTGCGCTGGTCGTGTTGAGTGGATTTGCGCTTTTCGATACGGGGGTACGCCGAGCGGCGAGCGTAACGCTTGGCATCAGTGTCGTGGCGTTTCTCGTGGTCTACGGGGCCGTGGGCGCGCCGGATGGGGCTCTTCGAAAGATCGCCATCGCGGATGGGATTGCACTCGCGCCGCTCGCGCTGGTGGTGGTGAGCGCTTGGCGGCATTCGTAGCGGCGAGGTTCGTAGGTGCGGACGACTCGTTGGACACGTACGGTCGGGCGGTGGCGGCACGGGTCATGTTGGCGGGAGCGCGGGCTGTGTATGTGGGGCCGAGTTTGGCGCTCGAGCCCCATCGGAACGCGGTTGCGACGGTGGCGATTGCGCTTGGGACACCCTTTTTGCTCTCGTTCGGGGAGGTGTTCACGTCGCGACGAATTGCGCTGATTCCTCCGAACACGCGGCACCATCTCCGCGGGACGGGGCCCATGGCGTTTGTGTACCTGGATGCGCTCGGCGACGACTACCAGGCGATCTTGGCGACGGATCTTGAGGTGGCGTACGAGCAGGTAGACGATGTGGCGGGGTGGGACGTCGCGCGCTGGTGTGAGGCGCTTGGTGTTCCCTCCCGCGCGGCCGGGGATCCGCGAGTTGCGAAGGCGGTTCGCCGTCTTGATGCGCGTCCCCAGGAGTTCGAGCATCTTGCGGACTTGGCGGCGGTGGTGGGGCTTTCGCCGTCGCGTTTTCATGCGCTCTTTCGCCGGGAGGTGGGGATGCCTTTTCGGCGCTATCGGCTGTGGCGCCGGATGGCGGTGGTGATGCGTTGGGTGGCCACTGGGAGGTCGCTGACCGATGCCGCGCACGAAGCCGGGTTTGCAAGCTCCGCGCACCTAAGCACGACCTTCCGGGACATGTTCGGCCTCCCGCCATCCCGCCTCCTCCACCTCAACCCGACCATCGTCTAGGAGAGA
>JBCDAA010000335.1:0-9995 GCA_039186435.1 Myxococcota bacterium
CTCAACCTCGATGGCGGGGGGTCTTCGACCTTGGTGATTCGCCAGCGGGTCATGAACGCGCCGATTCACACGCGCCTTCCAATGCGTCAGCGTCCGGTTCCTGTGGTCCTCGGGTTTGTGCGCTCCGGTTAATGCAAATGCGCCGATCGTCCGATGAGCGGATCATGAACGTCGGCTCCCTTCCCGTGAACCTCCGAATTGAAGCCGCGCTTCTTGCGAAGTCGAAGGACCACGCGGAGGTGCAGGGCCGGGCCGCGGTCTCGTTGATTCAGGCGGCGACGGAGTCCGCACCTCGAATGCCCGTGGAGGCGCACCGCGGTCGCAACATTAACGTTCGCGCCTGAGCGTGTTCGCCCCCTAGAAGCGCGCGCGGCTCGAAAGGGAGAAGTGGTACCTTCGCTCCATGGGCGAAGAGCGTTTCGGGACTCATGGCCGCGTGTTGATCGTCGACCTGACGGACAAAACGCGAACGGTCGAGGACGTGGACGAGGACATCTACAAGAAGTTCCTCGGCGGTTATGGCCTTGGCGCGTACCTCATGTGGAAGCACTTTCCCCCTGGCGCGGATCCTTCCTCGCCGGACGCGTGCTTTGCCATCTGCAGCGGGCTCCTCACCGGGACCCGCACGCCGTTTTCCGGTCGTATTCAAATCTGTGGAAAGTCGCCCCTCACCGGAAGCTGGGCGGATTCGAACTCCGGCGGATCGGTCGCGAGTCATCTTCGCGAGGCGGGGTTTGACGCGCTCGTCGTGAAGGGCCGCGCCGCGGAGCCGTCAATTTTAGTGGTTCGCGACGACGAGATTTTGGTTGAGCCTGCTGGCGATCTTTGGGGCCAAGAGATCCCCGAGACCTTCACCGCGCTGAAGGAAAAGTTCGGCGGCCGGAGCGAAGTTGGAGTGTCCGCGATCGGCCCGGCCGGCGAGATGCAGTCAAAGATCGCCTCGGTGATGAACGACCGCTACCACGCGTTCGGCCGGCAGGGGTTCGGCGCGGTCTACGGAAGCAAGAACCTGAAGGCCATCGTGGTCCAGGGCACCAAGAAGGTTCCGATCAAGGATCCGAAGACCTTTCAGACGATCACCAAAGCGATTCAGAAGCAGTACAAGAAGGACCTCAGCTTGTTCATGCGCTTTCTCGTGTGGTTCACCACGCCGAAGTCGTGGCTCGGCTGGCTCTATCGGCTTTTTGTTCGTCTCGGCATGAAGATCGAAGCACCCCAGGCGGCGATGCGGCAGCTCTGGAGCGATCGCGGAACGACGGGGGCGGTCGCGCTGAGCATCGAGAACGGTGACTCGCCGATCAAGAACTGGAAGGGGGTCGCGTCAAAGGAGTTTCCGCTCGCGTCCAAGTCGATGAAGCTCGACGGCGGCGAGGTCGACAAGATGATCACCAAGAAGCTCAGCTGCGGTGATTGTCCGGCTCCCTGCAAGGGCATCGTCCGAAGCAAAAAGCGCGGACTCAGCGATGTGCGTCGCCCCGACTACGAGACGATCTGCGGCTTTGGCGCGAACATCCTCAACGATGATCTCGATCTGGTGACGGCCTGTCACGACGCCTGCAACCGCTACGGCTTTGACGCCGTGAGCTCGAGTCAGACCCTCGGCTGGGTGTGCGAAGCGATGGACGAGGGCATGCTCACGGCCGCCGATCTCGATGGAATCGACATGCGCTGGGGCGACGGTGAGGCGGCCTTCGAGCTGACGGTCAAAATGGGAACTGGCGAAGGGTGCGGCGAGTGGCTTCGTCACGGGGTCGCGCATGCCGCCGCGCACGTCGGCAAGGGAAGCGAGGCCTTCGCGGTCCATGTGCACGGCCAGGAGCCGGCGTATCACGACCCGCGGTTTACGCCGTTGATGGGGGTGAGCTACATCGCCGACCCCACGCCAGGGCGTCACACCTCGGGGTCTGCGAGCTGGCAGGAGACCTTTGGCGTCGACTTTCCGCTTCCCGAGGCGGCGGGCCCCAAGGAGACGAAGGTCAAGTGGCGCTCCGACGACGGCAAGGGTGTCGCGCAGGCGCACTTCAGCAACGCCCATCAGGTGATGAACGGACTTGGGCTTTGCATGTTCACCTCGCTGACGGGCGGACTTCCCTGGACGGACCTCGTCGAAGCCGTCACGGGGTGGGGCCTCTCCCAAAAGGATCTCCTCGAGTCGGGGGAACGCATCCAGTGTCTGCGCGCCGCCTTCAACTGGCGCGAGGGTCTGAAGCCCGACGACTTCGCACCGCATCCCCGCATGATGGGCGAAGGCGACGGTCTTCTGGCCGAGGGGCCTCTTCGGGGCATTCACGTGCCGTTGCTTCGTCTGCGCCGCGACTACCACGACGCGATGAACTGGGATCCTGAGAGTGGGTTTGTGAAGCGTTCGCGCGCCCAGCACCTCGGCATCGACGGGCTCCTCGACGGTTTTTTGGCAGAAGGCTAGTGGGCCTTCTCGACTCGCTGACGCGTGCCCTGGTCGGTCCGTCGATTCGCGTCCACCTGGTGATCAAAGGCCGGATCGGCGAGGGGTGGTACGACGTCGATCGCCGCGTTCGCCTTGCCGAAGAAGCGACGCTCGGTGATCTGATCACGCGGGCCGAAAAGCTCGGCATTCAAATGACGCACGCCATCGAAAACAGCCCGCATCTTCGAGATACGCTGATGCTCAACGGTGAGCGTTGTCCGGTGGACGACAACCTGGAGCGCGTGCTGCACGATGGCGACTCGGTGTATCTCTTGGCTCCCCTCGCGGGTGGCTAGGGCCCGTCCGAACGCGACGGGATTGCGCCAGTAGCCGCAGACGCTTACTCCCCTGTGACCATGGAATGGGACGCCGAGTGGGAGGTGACCGACGCGCTCGCGCGAGCGCTGATCGACCCTTTGGTTTCGGTGCGGGAGCTCGCGCGCTTTGGCGAGGGGTGGGACAACGTCGCGTACCGGGTGAACCACACCTGGGTGTTCCGCTTTCCGCGTCGCTCGATCGCGGTGCCGCTGCTCGAGGTCGAAGCGCGCGTACTTCCGCAGCTGCCGCCTCTCCCGCTTCCGATTCCCCGTCCCGCCTTCGTCGGCAAGCCTTCCGAGGCGTTTCCGCACCCCTTCGTGGGCTACCGGATGCTTCCGGGCGCGACCGCCTGCACACTCACGCTGAGCCGCGTGGAGCGTGCGCTCTTTGCGGCTCCTCTGGCGGAGTTTCTGAAGGCGCTGCACGCGGCGCTTCCGATCCGTGGTCTGCCCGGCGACGAGTTTGGCCGGATGGACATCGCCAAGCGCCTCGAGCAAGCGAGCGAGCGCTTTCGGGAACTCATCGACGAAGGCCACCTTCGCTCGCTGGAGCCGTGGGAGGCTTCCTTGGCGGATGCGCCCGTCGACTACACGCCGCGATCGGACGCGCTCTGTCATGGCGATCTCTACGAGCGGCATCTCCTCGTCGAGGATGGGCGGCTTTCTGGGGTGATCGACTGGGGCGACGTCCATCAGGGCGACCCCGCGGTGGACCTGAGTCTTGCGCACCGTCTTCTTCCTTCGGATTCCCTCGACGCGTTTCGACATGCCTACGGGGACGTTCCTGAAGCCACCTGGCGCGCGGCGAGGTTTCGCGCGCTTCATCACAGCGTTGCGTGTTTGCGCTACGCCATCGCGGAAGGCGATTGCGACCTCGAACGCACCACGCGCTGGGCGCTCCAGAATCTCGCGGAGTAGCTCAGTTCGCCGGAACGAAGACGTGACGCCGAAGACGCAGCCGCCGGCCCAGGACGAGCACGTCGTCTTCGATCGACGGCCCGCCGGAAATCGACTCGCGAAGATGCGGCGCGTCCCAGCTGACCCCGGGCATGCCGTCGACCGTGCTGTAGTCATCGATCAGCGCAAGGCGAAGCTCTCCGCGGTCCGTAAAGACGTAGCGGATGTCGAAGGCATCCTCGCATCGGCAGTTGCCGTTCTCCTCCTCATCGCCGTTTTCCTCTTCGTCGCCGTTTTCCTCTTCGTCGCAGTCGCACGAGTAGCTAATCACGCTCGTCGTCGAGATGTAGAAGAGAGTGTCTTCGCCGAGCTGGAGCGGACGCGGAAAGGAAAGCCGCGAATCGTCGGGCACGTCGAAGTCGCAGAGGCGAACCTGTTTGCGTCCGCGAATTACGCTGATCACGTACAGCTCGCTTCCGATCACACCGAAGGCCGCGCCCTCGTCCCCAACGGTCGCGTACTCGTCGAAGTTTTCCGCCTGCGTGCCCGGGTGCTTTGGGTCGTCGAGGCGCAGGATCGAGCAGGTGGGGCTCGTCCTCTCGCGCTCGCGTAAACATCTGCGAAAGACCGGCTCGTCTCGGAGGCGCAAGAGCGCTCGCAGGCCGAGCTTACTTTCGCCTTCGCAGTCGGCTTCGAGGGCGGTTTTGGCGGCGTCGACGAAGGCGTTGAAGACGATTCGCCGGCGGCGCTCGATGGGCGTTTGCAGCGCGCGCCAGTAGCTCTCACGGGCGACGGGCCAGTCTTCCTGCGCTTCGGCGATGCGACCGCGTTCGTAGTGACAGGCCTCGAGGGTGCCCGGTGCGAGCTCGACGTTGAGCGACGAATCCTCGGCGACTTGGAACGCCTCCGCGAGTCGGGACTCCGCCGCATCGAACATCTCGCCGCGACGGAGGACGCTCGCGAGGGCGCAGAGGGAAGACACGTCGCGTTCGTTTCGCTCGATGCGCGCGACGAGGCGGTCGTGACTTTCGCGGAGCGCTTCGGGCACCTCGGTCGGTTCGGTGGGCTCCACAGGATCGGCCGATGCCGCCCCGGTGGCCATCCTCGAGGTCATCGAGGTCGACGGAGGCTCGCTCATCTCCGACGGAGCGACTGTGCGTTCGGCCGTCGGCGCCTCGTCGTGTTCGCCCGAGGGAGTCGACGAGCCGCAGCCGAGGACCACCAGCGCCCAAACCCATCGCATCGGTCCACCGTGCCCGGGTTCGATCCCGATTCCAAGATCATTGACTACGGTCATGCGCGTGCCGTGGCAAAACGACGTGCGGCTGATAGGCTTCGCCCGCCGTGCGAAGGGCTATCGCTGCGTTGCTGCTAGGTGGGATGAGCTGCTCTGGGGAGAGCGTAGGCTCCCTCCCCACCGTCGACGAGCCGCTTCCCGAGCTCGTTTCGGAGCTCGGCGTTCGGCGTGACTCCTTTTCGCGCCTGCACTCAGCCTACGCGCCGATGTATCCGCTCTGGACCAACGGATCGACGAAGGACCGGTCGATCGTTCTGCCGCCAGGAACCCAGGTCGATACCCGTGAGGAGCCCTGGGTCATCCCCGTCGGCACCTACTTTTTTAAGTCCTTCGCGTACCAAGGCGAGCCGGTCGAGACACGCGTGATGCGTCTCATGCCCGAGGGCGAGTGGGAGTACGCGGTGTACGTCTGGAACGGGGATGACGCGACGCTCGCCAACATCGACCGCTCGGCTTTGGTGCCCGTGGAGGGCGGGGCGCTCGAGCACGGGATTCCCTCGCGCCGCGACTGTCGCACGTGCCACGAATCGAATCTCGGAACGGACATCATCGGATTCCGTGCGCTGCAGCTCAACCAAGGGACCCTCGATGATCTCTCTGCGGACGGGATCTTCTCCGACCCGGTCACGAACGAAGAGCTCACCGCCTCCTCGGATCTCGAGCGGCAGGTGCTCGGATACTTCGAAGGAAACTGCACGCACTGTCACCATGGTGAAGCCGGACCCAACGCGTCCTTCGATCTTCGCTACGAGAGCGCGCGCGCGAATATCGTAGGCCAGGCGACGGAGTCGTCCGGGGCTCCGGTGGGTGAGCGCATCGTTCCAGGAGCGCCGGAAGAAAGCGTTCTCCGGCGAGCCCTCACGCGCGAGGAAGAGTTCGCGATGCCTCCTCTCGGAGTGCAAAGGCGAGACGATGACGCTATAGCTGACCTCGATGCGTGGATTCGTATGCTTGATCGTTAGCTTGGCGCTCGTTGGTTGCGGAGACGACTCTTCCGGTGCCGACGCGTCGCCGGACACCGGGGGCCGCGACAGCGGCGCGGACAGTGGCACCGGGCCCGTCGTAGGCATCGAGTTTCAGGAGCTTTCCCTCCCGGACTCGGTCGGCCCGATCACGGCGATGGCGTTCCTTCCGGGACGCCCCGGGGAAGTTCTTCTCACCGAGCACGGCGGCGCCGTTCGCCACGTGCGCTTTGGCGACGGAGACATCACCGAGCTTGGCTCCTTCGAGGTTCCCGACCTCATCCAGGACGGCGACTGCGGGCTCCTTCAAGCGATCGCTGCGCCGGATTATCCGACGAGCAACCACGTCTACTTCGGGCACTGCAACGGCACGTACGATGCGCGCATCACTCGCATGACCTTCGACGGGACAAACCACGACACCGTCGAGGACACGGCCGTCGAGACGATCACTGTGCCGACCTCGGAAGCGATGAGCGGCAACCACACCATCGGGTCGATGGGGTTCGAGGACGACGGGACCATGTGGGTCGTGTTCGGTGACAAGACCGCGGGCGGCGGCGACGGCCAGGACACGAGCTCTCCACGCTCGTCGATTTCGCGCATCATTCCGGAGGCGGACGGTGGCTATCAGCCGGCACCCGGCAACGCGTTTTCCGACGGTGGCGGGGCGCCGGAAATCTACGCGTGGGGGCTCCGCTACGGATGGCGCACCGCGCGCGATTCGATGGGGCGCTTCTGGGTGGGCGACGTTGGAAACGCGGCCGCCGAGGAGGTGAACCTCGTCACAGAGGTCGGGCAGAACTTCGGGTGGGCAACCTGTGAGGGCGATTGTTCGCCGGCGGTGGCGGACCTCGTTGACCCCATCCTCGCGTGGGGGCACGACGACGGCGGGCCCTACTTCGACGAGGACCCCGACACGGAGCCGACCACGCGCCGCACGGTGTGGGTGGGCGACGCCTATGTCGCCGGAAGCGACGATCCCTACGAGGGCTTCTTCGACGAGCGGATCGTCTTCGGGGATACCTGCCTCGGCTGGGTCCGTGGCGCGTGGGCTGACGGGTCCGGAGCGGTCGTGCGCGACGAGTTTCTCGCGCACCTCGCTCACATCACCTCCTGGGTGCAGGGCACCGACGGGTTCTTCTACGTCTCGACGTTCGGAAGTTGCGACAGCCGCGAAGTCTTCGACCCACCTGCAGTCTTGCGCGTCGTGCCGCGGCGCGAGTGAGCGCTGCATCGCTCGCCCAGTTTGCCGGCGATGCGTTCGCTGATCTCGCAAAAAACGCGGTAGGGTCCCGAGAGGAGGGTTGATGCAGCGCATTCACATCTCGGGGATGAGCGGAAACGAGATCTTCTGTCTTTCGCAGAAGGGACTCACGCCAGGGGAGATCGTGGTCGGCAACAGTGTCGTCTCGATCGGTCTCGCGGGCGGCCTCGGCGCGATGGGGCGAACGTTTGCGGGCGGCGAGATCACGCAGATCACTTCGCTGATCAGCGACGGCCGGCATGCCGCGATCCGGCGTATGGAAGAGGAAGCGCAGCGTGATGGCGCCATCGGCGTCACCGGGGTGGAGAGCCGTCTTGGGCGCCTCGCGGGGTTCACCGAGTTCCTTGCGCAAGGGACCGGCGTTCACGCGCAGCAGCAGGGGCGTTTCTTCTCAACGGCCGCGTCGGGTATCGGACTTTACTGCCAGCTCGACGCCGGTTATCAGCCGGTGCGTTTTTCGATGGGCAACATCGCGTACGCCCTTGGGCTAGGGCGCGGCGTGATGGGGCAGTTTCGAACGCTGGCCCGCGGCGAAGTCAAAGAGTACTCGTCGATGTACAACGAGATTCGCCACACAGCGCTCCGTCGCCTTCGCGAAGAAGCCGCGCACTATGGGGCGAACGCGGTCGTCGATACGCAGATCCGAATGCTTCCCTACGGGCCCGGGACGGTGGAACTCCTCCTCACCGGGACGGCGAGTTATCACGCTGCGCTTTCGTCCGGGCAGGTCGGACCCGATCAGGTCGTGACCAGCGAGCTCACGGGGGAGGAGCTCTGGAACCTCGCCAAGATCGGCTACCAGCCACACCAGATCGTGATGGCGACGAGCGTGTACTCGCTCGGTGTGGCGGCGGGAATCGGCGCGCTCTTTCAGAGCATTCAACGTGGGGAGCTTCCCGAGGTCACGCGAATGATCTACGAGGCGCGGGAGAACTGCCTCGAGCTCGTTCGTTAGGAGGCCGCGCAGCTCGGCGCCGAGCGGGTGATGTCGACCCGTCTGCAGATTCGCGAAATCGGGCAGGGTCTTGTCGAGATCGTGGCCATCGGAACAGCGGTGAAGCCCGCGCAACCCGCGATGGCCCCGCAGTCGGCGCAGCTCATTCCGCAGGCGTTGATCCTCGACCGCGCGAGTTCGGACGTCGCGGACAGCATTCAGACGCTCGGTTTTGGCACTGCGCCGATGGGGATCGCGCGGGGTGGAGCGCGCTTTGCGGGCAATCAGGCGCTCGGCTGCCTGATCGCCCTCTTTGTCCTTCTCATTACCTGCTGCGCAGGGCTGATCCCGTTCTTCCTGAACCGGTAGGCGCTACGCCGGGCAGATCGGAAAGCCCGGCCTGCAGACGCCGAGCTCGCAAAAGCTTCCGGGCTCGCAGGAGGTCCGCGGGCAGTCGTCTTCGTACACGCATTGAATCCGCACGGACGTTCCGCAACACGCCTCGCGAACCGGCATGCACTGGCCGTCGACTCCGTCGGTGCAGTCGGCGTCGGTGCGGCACTCCGCGGCGAGACACGAGCGAACCTTGCGGCCAAGGACTCGCGCGGGAAGGCAGACGTCATCGGCGCTGCGACACTCCGCATCGCTTTCGCACTGGTCGGTTGCGCAAAGGTTCATCTCTACCGGGCGAATGCCGCCGCAAAACGGAATGATGGGCGTCGTGATGCAGAGCCCTTCCGCGCACTCGGAGGTGTTGCAGCACATGTCGCCGAAACCGCCACCGACACACGAAGTCGCCTCGGGATCCGGGTCTTGGCAAACGCGATAGCCGCCGGGGATCAGCTCCACGCACTCGGCGCCTCGGCAGTCCGCCGACGTCGTGCACTCGCCCGAGGTGGTGCCGTCACCCGCGTCGGCGGCACCGCCGTCTTCCGCCGCGCCGTCGGACCCCGCGTCTTCGGACCCTGCGTCTTCGGACCCAGCGTCTTCGGCGCCCGTATCGGCCGCGCCGCCGTCCTCGGCGCCACCGTCTTCGGCGCCAGCGTCGGTTGTACCGCTGTCGACGCCGCCTCCGCTATCAACGGAGCCACTGTCGGTGGTTCCGCTGTCGGGGCCTCCGCTGTCGCGGCCGCCCGCATCGCTTCCCGCCCCGTCATCGTCGCCACATGCCAACGCCAACACCAAACCCAAAGCTATCCAACGCATCTCGACAGTTCACGCCAAGATGAACCGATCGTCAATACCAGGACGCCATGCAGTGCTCTGTTACGACACCTACTCGTTGACGACCCAGCGGGAGCGCGGATGGCGTCGCCGGCGAAAGCATTTGAGCCCTTCGGGCGGCTCGTCCGGCCGCGTCCAGGTCTGGCGCTCGATGTTCGCGAGCCGGCTTGCGTGACGCACGCCCGGGCGAAAGAGGGACGCAGGATCGCAGTTCTTTCCGTCGTGAATCAGTTCGAAGTGAACGTGGGGTCCGCGGCTGATCCCTGTGCTCCCGAGTTCGGCGAGCACCGCTCCGGCGGGAACCTGCTCGCCGGCGACGACGAAGTTCACCGAGTTGTGCGCGTAGAGGGTGACCCATCCACCCGCGTGCACCAGAAGCACCATGTTCCCAAAACCAGGAACCTCGTCGCCGGAGTACGCGACGATTCCGCGCGCCGCGGCTCGAACGTTCCACCCCATGTCCCCCGCGATGTCCATCGCGAGGTGGTAGGCGCCTTCCCCGGAACCAAAGCCACGAACAAAGCGGCCGTTGGTCACCGGCCAGCGCAGGGTGCCCGGCAAACGGCGCCAGTTGCGTCCGCCCGCGTTGCGAATCCATCGCGGGTCCACCTGCCCGCGAAGAAGACGCTGGGCGACGGGACGCGATCCGAG
>JBCDAA010000336.1:0-9884 GCA_039186435.1 Myxococcota bacterium
CGCTGATCCGCGATGCGCTGTGCCTCCTGGAGCGCCCCCTTTGCGTCGGGTTCGTAACCTTCGAGCGAAAGAACGATCGCAGGCACCTCTTTGGGTCGCTTCGAAAAGAGTGTTCTTCGCCGCGCGGGAGCCGGAACTCGCGCGAGGAGCTGCCCTTGGCCCTCCGTTCCATCCATCAGCGTTCGAATGACCGCATGGCTCAGCGAAAACTCATCAAAGAGGTCGAGCTCGCGCGACGCGACACGCATCAAATCGCGCGCGTCGCCTCTCTTCGCGTCGCGAATGAGGTCGCCAGTTTTATCCTCAATGAGCGATTTGTGCGCTGCGCGAGACTGTCCCTTGAGCCCTCGTTTGGCAGCTGCACGTAGCTTCGCGACATCAACGCCCACCGTGCGAACAAGCGACGCCACCTCGTCGAGGTTGAGGAGCGCATGGACCACATGCAGCGGCGTGACCTCCGCGTGACAACGTTTCGTTGCCACGCGGCGAGCTTCCAGAACAGCACTCCTCGCTGGGTCGCTTAGATGTTCGATCTCAGCACTATCCCTCGATGCTGACGCCGATCTTCTGTCGCAGCGTCAGATACTCCGGGCTCACCGCGTAGAGGTAGAGCTCCTTCAGGCGCTCCTTCTGCAGGTTGCCCTCGTCCGGCGACGCCTTGATGACGGCCGCCGCGAGCTCGAGGTCGTTCGCCATGACGAAGCCGACGCGGTCCGCGGTCAGATCCACGGCCGAGACCCACTTCTTCATGTCGAGCTCCGGCGCCGCCGAGAGAAGCTTCTGCACGAGCTCTTGAAGGCGCGTCTGCCCGGCGCGGTCGACGTGCTTCTTGAGCGCCTTGAGGGCCTTGTCGACCTTCGACTCGAGGTTGCCCGGAATCGGGAACGCCGGCGTTGCGAGTTTGATGGCGGCGAGAAGCCACGCGCGAAGCCCGCTTCCCGAAGGAACGAGATGGCGCAGGTAGTGACCCGGTCGGAAGTAGGAAAGGTGCCGCGCCGCGAGGAACGCGAGGGCCTGCGCCGGTCCCCCGGCAAGCGCCGCCTTGCCAACGCCGATGGCCGGCGGCGACGTGAAGACGAGGCTCAAACCACCGGGATCGTTGTCGCGGTAGTAGACGTCCGGCAGCTCGATCTGCGTGACGCCCGCCACGTAGTGGAGCGTCTGCACCATCACCGATTCGTCGGCCTCGGGATCGCGCTTGGCCACGCCCTCGAGGTCGTAGGCCCCAAGCGACTGCGAACGAGACGCGACCACCGCCGGCGTTACCTCCGCGAAGATGCCGGTGAGAAGCGGATCCTGATCGACGTGGATGAGGTGGTTGAACCAAACGTCCTCGTTGAAGAAGTCCTCCGCCGCCGCGGGATGCCGCGAGCGATGCTTCTTGAAGAACGACTCCTCGTCCGGGCCGGCCATGTTGAGGACGCGAAGCACCTGGCAAACGCACCAGGACTCGTCGGCCTTCTTGAGGTCCGTGTAGAGCTCCCGCAGCGCCTGGTAGGACTCGATGCGGTAGGGGCTCTTTCGAAGAATCTGCATGTGCGCATCGACCGCCTTTCGGTAGAAGCGCTTCGGGTTCTGCTCGTAGATCGCCGTTAGCATTTCGAGACGACGGCGGCTGTCCGGGTCGAGCTCCTGGGCTTCTTCGTAGGCCTCCGTTGCCTGGGTGAGATCCTCGAGCTGATCCTTGTAGATGTCGCCGAGCTTGTCCCAAAGCTCCGCGCGCTCGGACGCGCTCGCGCCCTTTTGCCGTTCGAGCTGGGCGCGATACGCAGACGCGAGACCGGACCAGTTCTTCGACGCTTCCAGACAGGTCGCAAGACCCTTGAAGGCCCGCGACATGGTCGGGTCGTTCTCGAGGGCCTGCTCGTAGTAGTCGGCCGCCTCGTCGTGACGCGCGAGCTCCGACTGCGCGATGGACGCGGCCGTGAGGAAGTACTTCGCGAGCTGCTTGTTGTCGTTCACCAGCTCCGCAATGCGCAGGATGATCTCCACCAGCCGCGACCAGTCCTTGGTCTCCGAATAGACGCCCATCAACTTCGTCAGCAGGTTGCGGTCGTCGGGTGTGATCTCGAGCGCGGCCACGTAGCTCTTTGCAGCCTTTTCGCGGTCGCTCAGCTTGTCCTTCAGGACATCGCCAACCGTCACCAAGAGATCGAAGCGTTCCTCGTCGCCCGCGTGCTCCATGCGGCGGCGCATCGTGCGAACGACGTTATCCCACTCGCCCTTCGCTTCGTAGATCTGCCGAAGCGAGCTGAGCGGTCCCGGATCTTCGGTGAGAAGGAGGCTTGCCGCGTCGTTGAGGAGCGGAATCGCCTCGTCGAGCTCGCCCGCACGCCGCAGCGCTTCACCGCGGCGATAGAGGATCCGCCCTCGGTCCATCGGCTCGAGATCGCCGCCCACCTTTTCGAGAACCTCGCGATAGAGCTCGGCCGCTTCATCGGCTTCGCCCGCATCGAAGGTCACGTCCGCAACGCGCTCGAGCACCTCTCGATCGGAAGGCGCGTAGGCCTTGGCGTTGAGGTACGCGCGCTGCGCTTTCGCGAACGCGCCCTGCTCGCGGAAGGCGTCGCCACAGCGCACCGAAAGATCGCGCGCAAGCTGCGGGTCCATCTCGCCGGTCCGCGCCAGCAGCGGCTCGTAGTGCTTGCTCGCGGCTTCGAAATCGCCGGCGTCGAAAGCCATGTCGCCGAGCCCCTGCGCTGCGGGGGTGCAGGTTCCGTCGAGGGCGAGCGCCTTTTCAAAGGCGTCCTTGGCGCGCTCCGTGTCGTCGAGACGATCCCGGTAGAGAACGCCAAGCTCCGCGTAGAGCTCCGCCTTTCGAATCTTGCCTTCGGTGGCGTCGATCTCGCGCTGCAGAAGTTCCGCCGCGCCGTGAGCGTCCCCTCGAGACGCGTAGAGGCGCCGGAGGGCGTTCGCGGCCGTGGTGTTGCCTTCGTCCGCGTCGAGGGCGCGCTTGTAGCGGTCGATGGCGCCATCGTTGTCGCCCGCGTCTTCCAGAAGACGGCCGGCTTCGACGTAGCGCTCGGCCTTCTTCTTGGTGTCGCTCTCGCCCTCGGCCAAACGATCGACCGCGGAAACCGCCGCGCTTGCGTCGCCGGTCTGCGCCTTCAAACGCGCAACGAGCGAAAGAGCATCGCTGTGCTCCGGCGCAATCGCGAGAATGCGATCGCAGAGTTCGAGGGCGCGGTCCGGCGCGCCCACATCCACCATCAGGGAACGGGCCGCCTGAAAGAGCAGGTCCGTCTTGCGGGTTTCGTCTTCCGTCGCACGCGCATGACGCTCGAGGGTGTCCACGAGGTCGTCGAAGCGCCCCTTCTGACGGTAGAGGCGCGCGAGCGCCGGGTTCGCGTTTTCGTTGCCGGGATCGATCGCGACGACCTCTTCGTAGGCCGCGATCGCCGCGTCGTGATCGACAAACTCCTCTTCCTGAATCGCGCCGATATGCTCGAAGGCCGCAATGCGTTGGCGCGGCGTTGCGAGGAGCTCGATCTGTCGCTGCAGGGTGTCGAGAAGCTTTTCGTAGTTGTTCTTGCGCGCGTAAACCCGCTCGAGACCCTTGAGGGCATCCAGGCTTGAGCCTTCGTGCGCGTAGGCTGCCTCGTACTGCACGATCGCCTGCTCGAAGTTGTCGAGGCGATCCTCGTAGAGCTCCGCAAGCTTGAGGGTCGCGGCGAGTTTCTCCGCGCCGCCCGTGAGCTTGATGCGCTGCTCGAGAAGCTTGCCGAGCTGCTCCCATTCGCCGCGCTCCTCGTGAAGACCCTCCAGCGCGTCGAGGGCGCGCGGGTGCGTCGGATCCTCGGCGAGTACCTGCTCGAAGATCTCGATCGCGCGATCCTTATCGCCCAGCTTTTCGAGGACGACGACCGCCGCCTGCGCCTGGTGATCGCGCGCCGACGCCGGGTTCGTGGAAGCCTTCGCGCGCGCTTCGAGAAGCTGCACGGTCTCCTGCCACGACTTCGCCTTGCGATAGAGTTCGAGGGTTCCGGCGTATGCGGCGTCGCACTGCGGGTCGAGTTCAATGGCCTTCGCAAAACATGGAAGCGCAAAGTCGGGCCGCTTGAGCGCGTCGCCGTACCAGCGACCCATGAGGCAGTAGAGCGCGACGGTGTCCGGGTCGTCCTCGCCGTCCTGCACAAACTCGTTCAGCGTGCCGAGCACCTCGTTCCAGCGGTCGGTGCTGTCGCCGGAAATGCGCTCCACCGCGCGAATGCTCTTGTCGTCGGCGGGGTCGTCGGCGAGGGCCTGCACCCACGCGACGAGTGCGTTGTCGGGATCTTCGAGCTTGTCCTCGTAGATCGCCGCCATTTCGCGCAGCACTTCCGCTCGCTCGTCGGCGCTCTCGAGAGTCTCCGCTTTTTCAAGGAGAAGCTCGGCGAGCCCTTCATGGTCACCGCTCGCGCGGCGAAGCTCCTCGAGACCGCTTCGCGCGATGGCGTCGCCGTTGTCGAGTTCGAGAATCTTCAGGTAGGTCTGCTCAGCCGCTTCCCGGTCGCCGAGCTCGGCCTCTTGAATGCGCGCGGTGCGGAAAAGAAGCGCCTTTTTGTCGTCGGCGCCGTCGACCTTTTCGGCTGCCGCCTGAAGCGCTTCGATGCCCTTCGCCCATGCCTGCGCAGGCGCGATGACTTTTTCGAGCTCTGTCGCTGCGTCCGGATCGCTCGGGTTTTCGTCGAGGGCCGCCTTCGCCTTATCGAAGGCACTCTCGTCGAGATCCTTCTTTTCAACCTTCGGCTTGGCGAGCTCGTCGATCGCAGCCGCAAACTCCGCAGCCGAGGCAAAGCGTTCGGTCGGGTCTTTCGCGAGCGCCTTAAGCACAAGCGCGTCGAGGTCTTTTGTGACCCAACCCTTGGGCGCAACCTCCGAAGGCGGAACCGCCTCTTGATCGAGATGCTTCGCGATGACCTCAAAGGCGCTCGAGCCTTGAAAGGGAACCTGACCGGTAAGCACTTGGTAGAGCATCACGCCGGTGGCGTAGACGTCGGCGCTCGCATCGATGGAATGACCGCGCGCCATCTCCGGTGCGATCGCGTGGGCGTTGCCGAAGACGCGAAGGGCACCCATGGCATCCTGCTTCGTCGCACCCCCTGCGAGAAGTCGGTATGCGCCCCCGTCGACGAGGACTCCCGTCGGCTCCCCGCGAGTTCCGTCGTCGCGCTTGGGACGCACCACGAAGACGTTGCTGCTCTTGACGTCCGAGTGCACCAGCCCCGCGTCGTGCATCTTCTGCAGACCGCGCAAAACCCCGGAAAACACCGGGCGGGCTTCGTTAAAATGCATTGGACCGACGCGCTCGATGCGCGCCGCGAGGGTCTGCCCTTCGACGTACTCGGTCGCGACCCAGGCCCGACCGTCACCCAGGAGCGCACAGTCGTGAACGTGCGCGATCCCGTCGATCGAAACGCGACGAAACGCACGCTGCACCGTCAGGTAACGCGCCACCGCGGACGCGTCGCGGGAGAGGCTCGACCGGATCACTTTGATCGCAACGCGAACCTTCTCGTCGCCTTCCGCGCGTTCGCCGAGGTACACCTTGCCGAGGCCACCGTCGGCGAGGGGCTTGAGGATGCGATAGCCGCCGAGATCCTCGCCCGGCTCGAGCTCGCGTCCCGCGCGTACATCGAAGACCGGCGCGACGTTGCCCGCCTTGCCCCAGAACTTCATCGCGTCGGCGAGAGCGCGCAGCGCTTGATCGGTCGCACACCGCTCCACCAACGCTCGCGCAAAGGCTCCCTTCCCGGAAGTCCCGCCTAGCTCGTTGGGCTCGTACCCCATGAGCTCGGACGCAAGCTGGGTCATCTCCTCAAGTTCGAAAAGACGCTCCAGCTCGCCACGCAAGAGATCGTTCGGTTCACTCATATTTTTACTCGGCAATGGACCGGCGCATGCGGGCGGGATTGCCCCCAGGGGAAGTGGTGCGCGGCCGGAAGGCGGGGATGGTAAGGGATCTCCCGCAGCGACGGAATCTCTTGAAAAGCTGCACCGTTTTAGCGGTGAGATAGCACACAGAGGCCGGTCAGCTCAGGGTCCACCAAAGGATAAGGATGGAGGAGAGCCAGGCGGCGACTCCGACCCCGAGAGCGATGCGAACCTGGGTCGAATCGAGCCGAAGCGGAGGCTTCGAAGCACCGGACGCGGGCGGGTTCGGCGCTGAAACTGCCGGAACCGCGGGCGATTCCGCGCTGACGCCGGTCGGCGGATCCAGGGCCACGCTCGGAGGTGCCGCCTGCGGCTTCGCCGGCTGAAAGGGCACGGGCTGAAACTGAATCGCCCCGTCGAGCGGTTCGGATCGTTCGGCCTGCGGAGGGTCACTCGGGCGCGGGATTCCCACCCGGCTCAGCGGAAAGAGCTTGCTCGACTCCTTGGGAGCGGCCTCCGGCACGATGCGCGACCCCGTCTTGGTCCGACGCAGGATCGGCGCAGTCTCGTCGAGCATCGACATCCCGTTCATGTGATCCTTCATCCGGATCAGCGCGGAGCCACCGTGATCACGGACGAGCTCGCCAATGTCGTGGGCGGACGGCTTCGTTGTCGCCGCCTCGCGGAGCGCCTTCGCGTACTCCGCTGCCGAGGGACAACGGTTGTCGAGGTCTCGCTCGAGCGCCCAGAGCACCACGCGCGCCACTGACTCTGGAACCTCTCGCCGGAGCTCCCGCGGATCGGGAATTCGAAGCGAGCGAACCCGTCCGACGGTCTCCATCGCATCGCCGGTGTTGAAGAGCGAGCGGCCGGTGAGCGCTTCCCAGGTGCAGACACCGATGGCGAAGACGTCCGAGCGCGCATCAAGGGGCTGGGAGCGCGACTGCTCCGGGCTGAGGTACGCGACCTTGCCCTTGAGCTGACCCACGTGAGTCTTGGTACTGCGACTCACCGCGCGCGCGATTCCGAAGTCGGTCACACGCACCCGACCGTCGAGACCCACGAGTATATTCTGCGGAGAGATGTCGCGGTGCACGACGTGAAGCGCCTGGCCGGTGGGGGTTCGCGCGTTGTGCGCGTCGTCGAGTCCGCGCGCTGCCTGCGCCATAATCTCGACCACGTGTTCGATCGGTGTTTCGCCCACCGCCGACTCGAACATGTTCACGCAGAGCTCGAAGAGCGTCACGCCGATCACGAGCTCCATCACGATGTAGAGCGCACCGTCGTCATCCGCGCGCCCGAGCTCGAGGGTTTGCACGACGTGGGGGCTTGTGATGTGAGCGGCGAGACGCGCCTCATCGAGGAACATCGTGACGAAATGATCGTCGCTAAGGTCCGGTAGGAGACGCTTTACCGCGACGAGCTTTTCGAAGCCGGCCGGCCCTCGCAGGCGCGCCGCAAAGACCTCCGCCATGCCGCCACTTGCGATGTGAAAGAGCGCTTCGTAGCGCCCGAAGGTAAGTGGCGACCCCGACCCCTGCACCTCCGAGAGGTTATCCCGGTGATGCGTCTCTTTCCCAGGGAGTTTTCGCGCTCACCTCGTGTCAGGCGATCTGTGGCTCGAGTGTGCAAGGCGTCGTGTCTGCGCGCGGAGGAAATGCGCGGGTATTTTTGAGGCGCGCTCGCGCCCCGTAGCGGCGACGCGAGGTTATGAGATGCGTTCTGGAACGCGTATACTCTCGCCAATGGCTTCATCGCTTGCCTTCGCCCGAACGCGCAGTTGGGTTCTGACGGCCTTGTTGGGGTGCACGCTTGGGTTTGGAGCGTTCGGCCCGAATCTCGCCCAGGCGCAGGAGCGCGTGGTGATTCCGGGGCCCGAGGGCGATCCCTCCGACGAGGACATTGGCCGCGCTCGCGAGCTCTTCGTGCAGGGAACGGAAGATGCGTCGGGTGGTCGCTGGGCGGATGCGCTTCGTTCCTTCGAAGAGGCGTACACCCTCTCCGGGATCGGTGCGGCGCTCTACAACGCGGCGACGACGTTGCGCTCCCTGGGTCGCTACCGCGATGCGCGAGACGCCTTCGATCAACTGCTTCGTGATCACCCGGAGCTCTCGGGCGAAATGGCGGAGAGCGCGCCGCAGCTTCGGCAAGAGGTCGCCGCGCGGGTCGCGATCCTTGAGCTTCGTGATGTTCCTGCCGAGCTGAACTTTCAGCTGCAGCTCAATGGTGCGAGCCGCGAGGTTGGCCCCGAGCGCCCCATCGAAGTCGAAACGGACGCGGGCCGTCACTCGCTTCGCTTGGAGGCGCCGCGCTTCGAGCCCTTCCTCTGGGAGGGAAGCGTTCGAGACGGTGAGCGGCGCGAGATCGGCGTGACGCTTCAGGAGATCGTCGAGCCGCGCGAAGGCGTGAACGTGCGCCTGGTTGTGATCCTCACCGTGGTGGGTGTGCTCGTCGTTGGTGCAGCGGTCACCGCCGGGCTCTTGCTTCGCGAGGAAGGGCTGAACCCCGAGTCGCAAGCGGTGTGGAGGCTGTGATGCGCGCCTTTCTTTCTGCCGCCGCGTTGATGGCGCTGAGTTGCTCGCCCAACGCGATCCTCGAACTGACCGTGGAGCTGCCCCCTGGAAACCCGCCCGAGCAGGCGTATGCGTTCGTGCAAATCAGCAACGAAACCATCGATTTCGACATGTTCACCGTCGGAAGCAGCGACCGCTTGGACGGCTTTCTGCTCACCGAGGAAACGACAACGCAGCAGATTAGCGTCGTCGCGGAACCTGGCGACTACAGCCGGAGGCTTGCGGTTCGCGTCCGCTTTTGCAGCGACCCACGGTGCGTTGGGCTCGGGGACGATCGAGGGATCCGGGAGCGCCGGCTGATCATTGACCGGGCGTTTTACGAGTTGAAGCGAACCAACTTTCGCTGGGTGGTTCCGGAAATCCCCGAAGCGGACTCGGTTCCAGAGGTCGACGTCGCCGATCGCTGTGATGTTGGCGGATGCCGCGACGGGACGACGTCATCCGGATTCTGTCGAAGTGACGGCACCCACTTCTGCGAGTAAGGACGCACCATGAGTGAAGCGCGTTCCCCGCGAGACTCGATCACGGAAAAGACGGAGATCGTTCTCCCTCAATACGCCAACGCGATCGGCACTGCCTTTGGCGGAACGATCATGTCGTGGATCGACATCTGCGCCGCGGTGAGTGCGCAGCGACACTGCGGTCGGGTTGCGGTGACCGCCTCGGTCGATGCGCTCACGTTTCTGGCGCCGATCCGCGTGGGCGACGTGGTGATTCTGCGGAGCTGGGTGAACGCGGTATTTCGCACGTCCATGGAGGTGGAGGTCACCGTCGAGCGAGAAAACACCGTCTCGCAAACGCGGGTCCTCTGCGCGAACTCGCTGCTCACGTTTGTGAACATTGGCGACGACGGAAAGCCGTGTGTCATTGCGCCCCTGCGGCTTGAGACCGACCTCGACCGAGAGCGGGATGCGGCCGCGCGAAATCGCCGAGCGGAACGCCTCGCCCGCCGGAAGTAGCGCGTCCTCACCCGGCTTCACGCGGGGGCGCCGAGTTGCGGGGCGCGTCGGCGGATCAAGTTGCGTCGCCTAGGAAATGCTGACGCCCCGCGAGGAGTTGGGGCTCCTCGCGGGGCCGGGGTGTGTCAGCTGGGGTTTTTGGGGTTTTTGTGTGAGCCGCCTTTTGGGGTGGAGGAGGCGACCCACGAATCTTGATTTAGCGTCGATGACGCGATGCGTCAAGACTGATTGGGAAAGACACGAAAACGAAACAATTTCAAAATAACGCGGAACGTCGACGCACCGCGTTACTTAGAGAGTGTAAAGTACTGGTTTACAACAAGAACTGGGTCGCCGCCCAAAAAGTGACCGCGCTCGTAAACGCCGATGTCAATAAAATCAGGTTGGCTGCTATTTCGGCGCCGCCCAGCGCTCGCAAAGACCGATGTCAACAAAATCAGGTTGGCTGCTATTTTGGCGCGTGGCGGGCTGGGTTGGCAGCTATTTCGGCGCGGCGTGC
>JBCDAA010000337.1:0-9866 GCA_039186435.1 Myxococcota bacterium
GACCGCCCATCGCATCCGCTTCGGCGCTGGCGGCGGAGGCGCCTCGGCCGTTTCCGTTCGTTCGAAGCGCGCAGCGTCGGGGTCGATCAGCGCAAGATCGAAGAGAGACGCGGTCGCCGCCGCAGGCGACGAGGTTCGCTCGCGGAGGAGGTCACGAAGCGCGTGGCGAGGGTCTGCAGTGAGATGTGCGCTCACGAGCTCTGCGAGCGACGCCGCGAAGGACGCTGCGTCGCGAGGGCGATCCGAACGCGAAAGCGAAAGCGCCTGCGCGAGAACGCCTCGCACGTCCTCCGGCAAGGTTGGATGAAGCGGCAGCGGCTCCCCGGCGAGCAGCCGCATCATTCGGTCTTCCTCCTGCAGCGGCGTGGCGCCCGTCGTCGCCCGATGAATCAGACACGCAAGACCGAAGAGATCGCTGCGCCCGTCTACCGGCGCACCGGTAAGCTGCTCAGGCGCCATGTACGCCGCTTTGCCCTTGACCGTTCCCGCCTGCGTCGCCTCCGAACGCTCGGTCGCGAAGGCGATGCCGAAGTCCGTGAGTTTGACGTCGCCATCGCGCGAGAGAAGCACATTGGAGGCACTCACGTCGCGATGCACGATCCCGAGGGAGCGTCCCTCGTCGTCCGCGGCGCGATGCGCGTGGTCGAGCGCCCAGGCGATCTCGCGACCGATGTGAAGGGCAAGACCGAGTGGAATCGGCCCCTCTCGGAGAAGCGCCGCCAGATCCGGCCCGTCCACGAGCTCGAGTACCTGAAAGGGGGCGTCCCCATCGAATCCATAGTCGAGGACCGCAACGATATTTCCGTGATGCAATCGGCCGGCGAGACGCGCCTCGTCGACGAACATCCGCCCGTGCCGCGCGTCGTGCTGGTCGGGCCGAATCCGTTTGATCGCGACCCGACGCTCAAAGCCTTCCGCACCCACCGCGACCGCCTCGAACACGTCTGCCATGCCGCCGCTCCCAAGCTGACGGACCACCGTGTATCGGCCGAAGCGCTGCACCAAGACGGAGCGTAGCAGCGTGACCCGTCGATTGAGGTAAGATCCGCTGGTGCGCTGGTCCGCGGTTGCCGTGCTTCTACTATCCCGGGTCGCTTCCGCCCAGCCGACCGTCACCGTTGTGGTCACCGGCGACCCCGAGGGCGAAGTCGAGGCTGCCATCGCGCAAAGCGACCTCCCGATCGAACTCCGAGTCGAAGCCCTTCCCGCACCACAGGAAGTCGCCGCCGTAGAAACGCTCCCGGAGCTCGCCGCCGCCCGCGAGCACTACATCGCCGCCGAGTTCGAGGAGTGCACCGCCGCCGTAGGCAACCTCGACCGGGTGCTCGACCTCGTCGCGCGGGGCGAATCGAGCCAGGCCGCTCGACTGCTCTTCTGGCGAATGGCGTGCGCCGCCGCGACCGGCGACAACGGCGGCGCCGGGCGCACCGCGCGAGAGTTCGCCGCGCTTCGGCTTCGCGTTCCCGTCGAGATCGAGCTTGCAACCCCTGCGGTCGAACGCCTCTTGGGCCAAGCGATCGAAACCCTCTCGGCCGAACCCCGCCGGCGCGTGCGCTTCGAGGGACCACCCCGCGCGGTTGTGTCCATCGACGGCCGGGAGCGCTGCGTGCTGCCGTGTCATCTCGACCTACCGCCGGGAACCCACATCGCGCGCGTCGAGGGCCTCGGCTTGGTGACGGAAACACGCCGGGTCACGGATGACGACCGAGAGGTTCGCTTCGCCCCCGAGCGCGCACCGCCCGACGTCGCCGCCGCACAATGGGCCGAGCGCTACGCGCGCGACCCGAGCAGCGCCGAATCGAGGGAGTCGGTCTCGCTCCTCGCACGAGCGCTTCGGGCAAACAACCTCGTCTTTCTCCGCGCGGAGCAACTTCGAGGCGAGCTTCGTCTTCGCGGCGTCGCGTCGGTCGACGAAGAAGTGGTGGCCCGCGCGGAGGACGCTGGCGACGCGGACGACGTGACCGAGGACGTCCTCCGCGACCTCTTGGTCGAAGCGGAGGTCGTTGTCCTCCCGCGCAAGCGATGGAAAATCGCCCTCGCGGTCGTCGGCGCCGCACTCCTCGCCGCCGCGATCACCTTTGCTGCGCTCTACGAGCGCCCGGTCGACGTGGAGGTCGGTTTTTGAAGGCGATCACCACCCTGGCGCTCCTCGCCGGATGCGCCGTCACCGAGCGAATCGATCTGCAGATCGTCGAAGAAGCGCCGACGGTGTTCTCCTGCGTCGACCGGGACGGGCCCCTCGTCAACCGCGCGGGCGAGCCGCCCTACTCCGTCCAGGTCGTCATCGACTTTCTCGAGCTCCCGGTACGCATCGTTCAAGTCGCCGACATCCTTCGCACCTGCCGCGATCCAGGATGCCCCGTTCGTCCCGAGGCTCGCCTTTGCGCAAGCCTCGACGTGGAGATTCCCCCTGAACGAAGCCCGAACGACGTGGTGATCGCACGCGCCGTCAACGAAGCGCTCACCGCGCAGGTCGGCACGGTCCTCGAAACCGTTCCGCCGGGTGGGTCGATGGTGCGCGCCGTATTTACCACCGCGCCATGCGAATCCCTCGACCCGGAACGCCCCTTTGAAAACGACGATCTCATCGCCTGCGCCGTCAGCGCGCCGGTGGACCTGCGCTCCTTCGAGGGTCAGCTCGAGCTGGACCTCCCGACGTTGAGCAGCCCCTGCGACATCGCCGAAGTTCGCGGCTGCGCGAATCTCGAGCAGTGACTACGGCTCTTTGAGACCGTGACGTTTTAGAAGATCCGTCAGGTGCCCGCGATCCATCTTCGCAAGGCGCGCGCCGGCCGAGATGTTGTTCTTCGCGCGCTTCATCAGATGCGGGAGGTAGCGGGCCTCCAGCGCGTGAACGACCGCGGCGCGCGCGGACCGCCACGGCTGATCGAGAACCGACGCGATCAGGTCTCCCTGTCCATCCACACGGTCATCGAGCAGGGGTGCCTCGCCCATCGCCACCGTGGCTTCCACGAAGTTCCGAAGCTCACGCACGTTGCCCGGCCAGCGATGGCGCTCGAGCGCCGCCATGGCGCTGGCGTCGAAGAGCGTTCCATCCGCGCCGAGCTCGCGAAGAAAGTGCTGAAGCAGGAGCGGGATGTCGTCGACGCGTTCGCGGAGAGGCGGAACCTCGAGGTGCACCACAGCAAGCCGATAGAAAAGGTCGAGACGAAAGCGCCCGCGGTTGACGTCCGAGCGAATCTCCCGGTGCGTCGCCGACACAACGCGGACGTCCACCGCGATCTCGCTTCGGCCGCCCACCCGGCGAAAGCGCCGGCGCTCTAGCGCCCCGAGCAGCACGGGCTGGAGTGCTTCCGGAAGCTCACCGATCTCGTCGAGGAAAAGGGTTCCGCCGTTCGCGCGCTCGAAGGCTCCCTGATGTTGATGGGTCGCGCCGGTAAAGGCGCCAGGCTCATGCCCAAAGAGCTCACTCGCCACCAAGGTCGGCGCCAGCGCGCCGCAGTCCACGGTAACGAAGGGTCCTTTGCTCCGGGTGCCGAGGGTATGGAGCGCGCGCGCGACTCGCTCTTTGCCGGTTCCCGATTCACCGGTCAGCAGGACCGCAACGTCCGACGCCGACGCGCGCTCGATCTTCGCCATCAAGCGGCGCATGACGGCGGAGACCCCGTAGAGACCGCCTAGCGACTCGGACCCCGCGTGCAGATCCACCGAGCCCCTGGCGCCGTCACCGATCCGCACCTGGCTATCGCCGAGGGTGAGCGTTGTCCCCGGCGCCACCTTGCCCTCGCGAAGCTGCACCGACCCCACGAAGGTCCCGTTGGTCGACTCCAGATCGCGCACACCAATGGAGGCACCGTCGCGGCGAAGCTCCAGGTGATAGCGCGACACCGTCGGGTCGGTGAGCACGAGGTCGTTGTCGTGGGCGGTGCCGATCGTAAGCCGGTCCTCGGAACTCGCTGTGTTGCCCGCATCAGGCCCCGCTTCCACGCGAACGGCGATGCCCTGCACCGGAATCCCCTGCGTCGTCCGCTCGCGGGTGCGCTCATCCATCGCGCCCGACCCTACCCTGCTTTGCGTTGCTATCGAAGAAGCCCTCGCATGTCGATCTTACCGTCGAAGTCGATGCCCATCGCATCGCACACGAGGCTGTAGAGATGTCCTTCGCGCATCACCTCGCCCTCCGGCGCCGGTTCTCCACTCGTGGGATCGAACCCCCAGGTCAGGCAGGTTTCGGGATCGACCCAGCCGAACACGCGGTTTCCGCGGAGAAGCGGTGAGATGAAGACGTTGCCGTTGTTCAGATGATGACCGCTCCCAAAGGCGAGCGAGCCGTTGGGGCGCGTCTTGCTGCGGCCAAAATCCGTCGCGATGTAGATCAGGCTTCGGTCCCACATGGTGCCTTCACCGTGGGGCGTGTCTTGGAGCATGCGAATCAGCCCGTCGGCCGCTTCCATAATCCGGCTCCACATCACGTTTTGCGATTCGACATGGTTTGTGTGGCTGTAGTCGAAGGCGAGCGGCGTATCGACGATCTGTCCGCCGGTGAGAATCGAGGGCTGAAACTTCGGACCAAAGGTCAACGCGCAGGCCACACCGTATTTTGCGAGCAGGAACGCCAGCGCCGCCTGGGTATGAAGCGTGTCGTCTCCGAGAAAGCGAAAGCGCTCCCGCAGCGCCGGGCCGTCGGGACTCGACGCCAGATCAAACTCCGTGAGCGGGGCGTCCTCCCCTTCCTCGATGAGCATTAGCTTTCGAATCAGATCTTCCGATTCGAGGCGTGGACCGAGTGCATCCCGCAGACTGAGGTAGCGGTCACGAAGAGCGCTGCCTGCCCCAAAACCGGATGCCGCCTCGAGCTCCGAACGCGCTCCTCGAGCGCGGGCGATGACGTCGCTCCCGGGGGCACTGCGCACACCGCGACTCCCGTGCGTACCGATCGCAAAAAGCGATGGGTCCGTGATGATCTCGGATCGCACCGCAGCAGGCACGGCCGCGTCGCCCGGCTCAAGGTAGCCGCCCGTGCTCATGTTGCAGTTCGGCAAGAGAAGCCCGTCCCCATGCGCCATGGCCATCGCTTCCATGAGCGTCCGCCCACCGTCGATGCCCGCACCGTTGATCGCGCGTTTTTGGGCGACGACGTGATTGACGCTGGTGTTCTCGACCGTGACGACGCAGGTGTCTCGCGCGTGCCGCTGCAGAAAGTCCGCTACGTCGTAGTCGTTTCGAAAAAGCCCGCCAATCCCGAGGTTGCGAACGCAGCGGAGCGCCGACCCCGCGGGCTGCGCGAGGGCAAGTTCCGGGTAGGTGACAAGCCCGCGCGCTTTTGCGGGCGTCGAAACATCGCCCTCCCACACCGGGAGAAAGCTGTCGATGATGCTCCCTCCGCCCGCCGCCGAAATGACGAAGAGGAAACGCTCCGGCGCACGCGGCTGTGAGCGGGCGACGAGCATGCCGCCGGGAAGCGTTGCAAGCGCCGCCGCACCCATGCCGCGCAGAAACCCACGTCGAGAGGATCGAGTACTCAAAACATCACCGCTTCCGTGGTCGTGCCAATGGCAAAACAGCTGGCGACCGCCCAGTCGGTTGGCGAGAGATCCCGCGCTAGCGCCTGAAGCACCGCAACCTCGTCAGGGTTGGGGTCCCGAGTGAGAAGCCGGCGATAAAGCGCGATCGCCTGCACCTCGACCTGCGCGGCCGGTACGCGCTCGGCCGCAAAGTCGACCTCCTCAAACACCACCGGCACGTCTTGGTCGCGACGGACGCGTTCTGCGCACGCACCGAGAACGACTCGATCGACGACGAGCGGCGTGGTTGCGAGGGGCGACGCTGCCGGCTCGTATTGCGCGGACCCCTCCACGTCTTGGCCGCCGAGGGCGACGCGATGAACCTCGCCGCAGACGTACGAACCGAGTTCAAGACAGCCACTCTCGCGGGGAAGCGCGAGCGCGGTAAGCAGGTCGGTTTCAAACGCCGCGACGCGCTTCCACTGCAGGGCCTCCGGCAGCGGCGCGTCCTGCACGGGCGTACAGACTTCGCTCCGAGGCGGCAGCGGCAGCGGACCCGCGGGCTGACCACCGGACTGACACGCCGCCAGAAGAACCCAGAAAAGTGCGCGCCTCATTGCGGCCTCCCGAAGGCGTCTTGGTCGATGAGGCGATGCAGAAAACGGTTCGCCGAATAGCCGTCCTCCGGAAGCGCGCGCCACGCCGCCGCAAGCGCCGAGAGCTCGTCGACGCTCGGCTCACGCTCGAGCGCATGCCGAAAGAACATCAACGCAAGAGTCCGTTGAAAGGCCTCACTTTCCGCGGCGACTTCCGCCCAGCCGCGGACTCCCTCCACCGGCTGCCCGAACACAAACGTCGCCGGCGCCTCCCAATCGTCGATCATTCGCGTCGGCCGCGCGGGGTCGTAGGTGCCGATGCGATCGAGCCCACCGCCGATGCCGTTGTAGGAGGCGAATGCGTAGCTGAGAGGATCGAGGGTGCTGTGGCAGCTCGCGCATTCCGCGCGCTGCACACCTTTGTCGTCCACATCGAGAGGTTCACCCGCGACCGGAACGATGCCCTCAAGCCGCGCGATGTCCATCCCGAGGTATGCGCGATAGGCCTGCGCGGCGGTGGTGCGCGGCAGCGCCGAGAACATCGTGTTCACCGATAGAAACCACTGCGTTGTCAGCATGCCGGCGCGGCGATCCACCACGAGCGGCTGCGGACCGGAGCCCGAATCTTGCGAAACCAATCCGTCCACCCGCACCAGCCGACCGTCGACGACGTCGACGTGATAGTCCGCGAGCAGGAGGTCCCGCGCGTCGCGGTCCTCAGTTAGGACGTAGCTGAAGAGCCGATAGTCCCACTCGTAGTCGCCGATCACGATGCCGACCGGCGAGTCGATGCCAACGGAAGCGATGGGACGAATCTTCGCGTCGGCGATGCGCGGCAGCCCCTCGTCGCGCCAATACGTCGACGCGAGACACGCATCGAGGGCCTCGTGCATGCGCGCGTACTGGGCTGCGGGAACCTCACCGGCGAACGCCCTCCGCTCCTCGTAGGTCGGCGAGCGACCGCAGTAGAGAATGCTCAGGCGGCGTAGCGCGCGATCCATGTCGAAGGCCTCGGAGAGCGGCGCCTCGTCTCGAAGCACGGGCGCCGGCGCACAATAGGGCCACGCGTCGTCGCGGTCGCCCGGGTTCGTTCCCTGAAGAAGCTCGTCCCCGTTCGCCACTCCGTCGCCATCCGCATCGCGACTCGAAAGCACGAGGAGTGCGGCCGGAAGCGACCCTGCAAAGTCGTCGGGGTCTTCCAGCGCCTGCCCAACGTCAACGCCGTATGCATTCCAGGACGCGGGCCAGGTCGACGTGTGGCAGGTCTCGCAGCCCGCCACGCGACCGACACAATCAGCGGCGTCCGGAAGCATCTCGCAAAGGATCGCGGGGGCGCTCGGCAGCGCGAGGGCACTCGACGCCCAAAGCATCGCCATTCCGACGAGCGCGTACTTCCATCGCATGCGAAGGAACTACGCAAGGGGCGTGCCGCCGTAGAAAACGAGTCGTTCCGCGATGCTTCACGATGCGCTTGCCGTGTCGATTCCGCAGCCTGCGGGGTGCACCCCGCAAGATCGTCGGCCTTCCGCGAAAAAGATGTCACGATCCAGGGGAATCGCGCCCCCAATTGGCGGAGGGATTTTGCATGACTTGGAATCGATTCCTGAGTGCCGAACTAACGGTCGCCGCGCTGGTGCTCGCCGGGTGCCAAACGAGCGACGTCGGGTCGGTCCGTTCGGCGGCGGTCTACGGCGAGGACAGTCGCCGCGACGCCTACCAGGCATCCGACAGCCTTTCGGAAGCGCGCGCCCTTGAGTCCACGGTCGTCATCGTTTCAAAGCACCTGCTCGGCTACGAAAACCCGTCGGACCTCAGCCTACAAACAGCAACCCACAGCGAAAACGCATCCCTCTGCGAAGGCGAGGCCTTTGAAGACCAGCCGGCCGTTGGCTTTTGCTCCGGTTCGCTGATCGACGACGACCTGATTCTCACCGCCGCCCATTGCGTTCCCACGAACGCGGACTGTGAACGGAGCGCCTTTGTCTTCGGCTATCGCATGGCCGGGGACGGTGAGCGCGGCACCCTCGCCCGCGACGACGTCTACCATTGCCGCGACGTCGTCGTTCGAAACGCAGCGGTCGACTACGCCATCGTTCACCTCGATCGCCCGGTCGTGGGTCGCGCGCCGCTTCCCATCATGCCCGCGAGCGACCTCACCATGGACGCCACGATTCTTCTCGCGAGCCACCCCGCGGGACTTCCCCTCAAGCTCGACGACGGCGGCGTGATCCTCGATCTCGGAAGTGGCCAGTTCTTTGTCGCCACCGTGGACGCGATCGGCGGCAGCTCCGGCGGCGCGGTGCTTAGCGAGGGCGCGCTCGTCGGTCTTTTGATCTCCGGCCAAACGGATTTCGTCGCGGAAGGCGAGTGCCGGGTGGAGGCGACCTACGACGCGGGCGGCGTCGACGGAGACGCCGAGACGATCAACTACGCCGAGCAGGCGATCACCGCGCTGTGCGACGAGAACTTCCCCTCATCTTTGTGCGGCCGGTCCGACGAATGCGGCGACGGAGTCTGCAGCGGCGAGTCCGCGAGCGAATGCCCGGCGGACTGCCCTGCCGCGATGGAGGGCGACAACCTCTGCGAGCCGGGTGAAGAAGCGTCCGAAGACTGCGACATGCCGATCCCAGACAGCTGGACCTGCTTACCGAACTACTACGCCACCGGCGACGGCTGCGATACCGGCTGCGGCGCGCCCGACCCCGACTGCAGCGGCGGTGGTGGGTGCGCGACGACGAGCTCGCGCGAAGGCTGGTCGCTTGTGTTGCTGCTCGCGCTCGTGATTCGTCGACGACGGGCGAAGTCGCTCTGAACGAAGGGCTGGCGATCTTGCTAGTGCTGAGTCCCAGATGAGTTGACCCAATCTCTCATGTGTTGGGTGGTCCAACGCCAATCGATGGTCCATCGGTCACGTCGACGTTGCGCCCAAAAGGGAACGACTCGGTTTCGGAGAGCGTCGATGGAAGGGATGCGTTGCCGAGCGAGGCAAGCGCGAGTCATGACGCACAGTGCGATTTCGGCCTGATTCAACCAACTCCCATGCTTAGGGGTGTAGTGAACCGTGAAGCGTCCCCAAAGGCGCCTTCCCTCCACGACACCAAACGCGGCGATGAGGGACTTCTCGCAATGGGTGTTGAGGTTGTCCATGACGAGATGGATTGTGATCGCGTCCGGATAACGCTTCGCTAAAAACCGTAAGCACTTTGCGAAGTCCACCGCAGTTCGACGTCGGGTGACTCGTACGTAGTGCCGCCCACCCTTCGGCTCGGTGAGCATGAAAAGATTGGCGGTCCCGCGGCGTCGATACTCGTGGTCTCGATAGACCACACCCTTCACACGTTTCGGAGGTCTCACGTCTTCTCGAAGCTCGACTAACTTCTCGTCGAGACAGACGACCGGAAGCCGCTCGTCGTAGGGTTGCTCGTAGAGCTCCACGACCTCCGTCATTCGTTCGACGTACTCCTCATCAAGAGTCGGAACGCACCACATTTTTTTCCCGCCATGGCTTGATGCCATCGCGTTCGAGTGTTCGCTGAACCGTCATTCGACTGATTCCCGTTGCGGCGGCAAGCGCGCGTATTGTCCATCGACCTCCTCCGGGCCGTTCGGAGCACGCGAGCGCGATGAGACGACGTTGCTCAAGAGGCCCCAGTCGGTGCGGCATTCCTCCCCCGTGTTTTCGGGTGATCGCAGCCTCCCAACCCTCTTTCCGAAACCGCGCTTTGACCCGCTTTACCGTGGCCGTTCCGCAACCCACGGCTTCCGCGATTCGCGGTACGGACCAACCTTGGGCCGCCAAGAGCAA
>JBCDAA010000338.1:0-9831 GCA_039186435.1 Myxococcota bacterium
CGCATTCGCGCGGCTGTGGGTCCTGGCGAACGAACCGCGGGACGCAGCTTCACTTGCTGCGTTCCGCGTTTTTTTTGGACTGCTCGGTTTCTTCGGAGCGCTTCGCTTCCTCGTCTACGGATGGATCGACCAGTTCTTCGGCGAGCCGAGCTTCTTCTTCTCGTACTGGGGACTTGAGTTTGTTCCGGTGCTGCCGCCGTCGCAGCTGAAGGTCGTCTTCGTCGTCTTGGCGGCTCTTTCGATGCTCGTCGCGCTCGGGCTCTTCTATCGCGTCGCGATCGTGCTCTGGCTTGTGGTGTTCTCGTACGTCGAAGCGCTCGACGTCACCAACTACCTCAACCACTACTACCTGCTCAGCGTCCTTGGGTTCTGGATGTGCTTTATGCCCCTGGGGCGAACCTACGGGCTGGACGGGAAGTTCTTTGGTGCGAGGACGACCCTGCCGACGTGGATGATCACCGCACTTCGCTTTCAGGTGGGATGCGTCTACTTCTACGCCGGAATTGCAAAGCTAACGGGCGACTGGCTTCTTCACGCGCAGCCGCTCGCGATCTGGCTCCACGCGCGGACCGATACCCCTTTCGTCGGTTCGTTCTTCGACCAGACGTGGGTCGCCTACGCGATGAGCTGGGGAGGCTTCTTCTTCGACACAACCATCGCGGGTTGGCTGCTTTGGGGACGCACCCGGCGTTACGCGTACGCGGTCCTCGTCGGCTTTCACGTGGCGGTGGGCTACCTCTTCCCGATCGGGCTCTTCCCGTGGATCATGATCGCATCGGCGACGGTGTTCTTCCCGGCGTCCTGGCCTCGCTTCGGGCGAGCAAAGAAGGAAGATGATGCGAGGCCGGTGCGGACTTCACGGGTGCTCATCGCCGGCCTGACCGTGTTCGCTCTCTTCCAGTTTCTCATGCCGCTGCGCACCTTTGCGTATGGCGGCAACGTCCTCTGGCACGAGCAAGGAATGCGCTGGAGCTGGCGCGTCCTTTGCCGGGAAAAGAACGGTTCGGTTTCCTACCGCGTTCAGGTTGATGGGCGCCGACGGGAGTTTCAGGTGCCCCCCAGTCGCTATCTCACCGCGCAGCAAGAGCGCGAGATGTCCTCTCAGCCGGATCTGATTTTACAGCTCGCACACCATATTGCTGGCGACTTTCGCAGACGTGGGTATGAAGGCGTCGAGGTCCGGGTGGACGCGCTGGTGTCCCTCAACGGCCGACGTCCCGCCCGCATGATCGATCCCGACGCAGACCTCGCACGCATCGAGGACGGTATTGGCCGCGCCGATTGGATCCTCCCCGCGCCCACTGACAGTCCCCCTCATTTCGCGAACAAAGAATGACTCGATATTTTCTAGTGGCCTTTCTCGCTTGTTTCGTTCTGCGCAGCGCCGCGCTCGCACAGACCGACGCGCCGGACAGCGTTCCGAACCAGCCGGGGGTAGACGACCCCGACCTCGCGCCGCAGCCGTCCGATGAACCTGAATCGCCGGAGTCGCCCGCGCCGGAACCGCCCACGCCGGAATCGCCCGCGCCGGAATCGCCCGCACCGGAACCGCCCGCGCCCGAGTCGCCGGAGTCGCCATCGCCCGCGCCGGAATCGCCCGCGCCCGGAGAGGAAGGAAGCGAGCAGGCGCCCTCCGATCCAGCCGAGGAACCAGCGGCGGAAGGCAACGGGGCCGATGTCGGCGACGCCGAGATGTTCACCCTGGACGAAGACGCCGCGCCGGAAGCCGAGGAGCGCGCGGCTGCGGCGCGCGAGTCGGACGGCTGGTTCAACGACGGGGACCTGACGCTTCGGGAGGTCGTCGTTGCGTACACCCCAAATGAGATTTTTCGTCTCGGTGGCTCTGCAACGCTCATTGGCGAAGAGGAGCTAGAGACCCTTGAGTACGACGATCCCCACTCGGTGCTGTTGTCCGTTCCGGGGCTCTACGTTCGCACCGAAGATGGGTTCGGTCTGCGGCCCAACATTGGGTTGCGCGGTGGCAACCCGGAGCGAAGCCGGAAGGTGACCCTCATGGAAGAGGGCGTACTCTTTGGTCCCGCACCCTACGCGGCACCTGCGGCCTACTACTTCCCGCTGATGACGCGGATTACGGGCGTCGAGGTCTTTAAGGGACCGGCGGCGCTTCTCTACGGCCCGCAAACGATCGGTGGCGCGGTCAACCTCCAAGCACGTCAGATCCCAGTCCGGTCCGCGGGCGGCTTGGATCTCAGCTACGGCCGCTTTCGAACCCGCAAGGCGCATTTTCACTACGGAGCGTCCAATCGGTGGGGTGGGTTTCTCTTCGAGGGACTGGACATCGGAACGCAAGGCTTCAAGGACATCGACAACTCGACGCGAACGACGGGATTCCACCGCACGGACTTTCTTCTTCGCGGGTTTCTCCAGACCGACCCGAATGCCGATATCTACAATCGCTTCGAACTCAAGCTTGGGTTTGGCCGCGAGCGTAGCAACGAAACCTATACCGGACTCACCCGGGAAGACTTCGACGACGATCCCTATCGTCGCTACGCGTCCACCGAGCGAGACCGCATGCGCTGGTGGCGCACCTCGGTGCAGCTCAACTGGCGCCTCGACGTCGGCGATCACGTAACTGTGAACACGCAGGTGTACCGGCATGACTTCGAGCGGTCCTGGCGACGCTTGAATCGCTTCGGGGATGAGGCGACTTCGCTGCGTGCAGTGCTTCAGGATCCGACCGGGCGTCGCGCCATCTTTTACGACGTGTTAAGCGGGGCCCAGGACAGCTCATCGCCGCGGGAAGAACTCTTCCTCATCGACAATGATCGTCGCTTCGTCTCACAGGGGGGACAGACTCGGGTTCAGCTCGATTTCGAGACGGGTCCGGTGGAGCACCACGTCGAAGCGGGCTTTCGCTTTCATCAGGATCAGATCGACCGTGACCACGCGGAGGAGGGCTTTCGCATGGTCGAGGGGTCCCTCGTGCCGAACGGCGACGACCCGAACCAGGTGACGGACAACTTTGGGTGGGCCTTCGCCTTCGCGGGGTATCTCGTTTACGGAGTCGAAGTTGCTGGCCTCACGGTGACTCCGGGAATCCGCACAGAGGTCGTGAAGACGAGGCTCGAAAACGACATCGCCGGAACGGAGCAGGAAGAAACGCGCTCCGTGGTACTTCCGGGGATCGGCGCGCAGTACTCCCTCACTCCGGAGTTTGGCATTCTCGCGGGCGTTCACCGTGGGTACAGCCCGGTGTCTCCGGGCCAGGAAGCGGAAGTCGATCCGGAGCTCTCGGTGAACTACGAACTGGGTGTTCGCTACTCGGCGCCCGAGGAGGGTCGCCTGGTCGAACTCGTCGGGTTCTTCAACAACTACTCGAATCTTACTGGGCAGTGCGCATTTTCGACTGGCTGCACGCCTGAGATGCTCGACCGCCAGTTCAACGGTGGCGATGTCTTCGTATGGGGCATTGAATCCATCATCTCTTGGACGTTCGAGATCGACCGCTGGCAGATTCCTGTTCGCGCCACCTACACGTACACGGGGTCGAGCTTTCGATCGGACTTCGATTCGGATGACCCAACCTTTGGATCGGTGCAGGAAGGCGATGAGCTCCCGTATGTTCCCGAACATCAGGGGCAGCTCCAGATTGGCGTGGAGCATCCGAAGGGCGGAGCGCGTGCGGTCGCTACCTACGTCGGCGAGATGCGCGAGGAAGCGAGTCAGGGCGGGGACGGCCTGCGAACCGACGACTTCGTGATGATGGACCTGGTGGGCTGGTGGCAGCTGCGAGACGAGCTTCGCGTCTACACCCGGCTCGAAAATCTCCTCAATCAGCAGCCCGTCGTCGCCACAAGGCCCTTTGGCGCGCGCCCCTTGCGCCCGTTTTCGGTGCACCTGGGCGTGAAACTCACGTTCTAGACGCGTTCGCCGTACCCGGATGGCCTGTGTACATTGAGGAGGTGCGCCCTCAATCCATCACCGGTCTTCTTCGCCAACTGATCGTTCTTCGCTGGAAACGGCTCCGACCCTTTTCGCGCTTCGTGGTTCTCTTGGTTCCTCTCTGCGCCGTGGGGCTCTCGCTTGGCGGGATCCAAGGAACGCAGTGCGCTTCCTCGGAGGTGCTCGCGGAGGATGCATCGGTGCCAGCGAGCGTCGGGTGGGAGCTCATTGCGGAGCATCCCGAGGAGGGTGCGAGCGCAGACGACATCGTGTTCTGTGGTCGGTGGGCGCGTCCCGGGAGCTGCCTCGCGGAGTTTCGATTGCGCGGTGACCAGCTTCCCGCGGTGGGTCCGCTGCGCCTCGAACCCATGACGCTGGTGCCAGGAGACGAGCGGGAGAGTTCGCTGGGCCTGATCTCCCATCGTTGGGATGCGATGCGCCGGCTGCGTGTTCTTCGCTGGAACAGCCGCGTTCTTGAGGAAGAGCTTTCGGAACAAGCCCGCCCGGTTCGCCTTTGGGTCGGCGATCTAAACGGCGACGGCACCGACGACCTGCTCGTGCGATCGGCGGATACGTACAGCCTCTGGGAGTGGCAGCGCTACACGATTCATCTCGGCCACGGAAACACCCTCGTCCGCGGCGCGTCTGGTTCGCGCCTCGCGATGGATCACCCAGCGCCGTAGCCGGACCGAGAGCTGGTACCGTCGCCCCATGCACATCGGACGACGTTACCGCCTCCTGCAAACCCTCTCCTGGTCACGGCGCAACTTTCTCCTGCCGCTCGTGTGGTCGATCGCGGCCACGGCGGCGTACGACCTCGGCAAGCTCACTTTTCTGGGCATTCCCACGCTTCCGATGTCGCTGATCGGCATCGCCGTCGCGTTCTACCTCGGGTTTAAGAACAACGCGTCCTACGACCGGCTCTGGGAGGCGCGGAAGATCTATGGCGCGATCGTCAACGCGAGCCGGAGCTGGGCGTACGGGACGCGCGATCTGATCGGAAACGCGTACGAGGGAGAGTTCACCGCGGATGAACTCGATGCGATTCGAACGGAGATGGTGCGCCGCCACGTGGCGTGGATGGACGCGCTTCGTCACCAGCTGCGCCGCATCAAGAGTTGGGAACACACCGGGCCGACGGTGGACCGGCTGCGAAACGCGATGGTGCCGGAACTCAAAGAGGACCTGAAGGAGGTGTTGGCACCAAACCTCTCCAAGAGTGAACGCGAGGCAGCCCTAGCGACCATCAACCCGGCCGCGCACCTCATCGGGTTTCAGTCCCGGCGCCTGGCGGAGCTTCGCGCCGGAAAGGTGATCGACGGATTTGCGCACCTGCATCTTCAGGAGCTGCTTCAGGAGCTCATGACGCAGCAGGGAAAGGCAGAGCGCATCAAGAACTTCCCCTTTCCGAGGCAGTACGCGACCGTGAACACCTTCTTCGCGGCCACGTTCGCGTTCCTCGTGCCCTTTGGGCTTCTCCCCGAGTTTGCAAAGCTCGCAGGCGTAGTCGAGTGGCAGTACCTGATTTGGCTGACGGTTCCGTTCGCGACGGTGGTCAGCTGGGTCTTTCTCACGACCGATCAAATCGGCGACTGGAGCGAGAATCCCTTCGAAGGGCTTGCGAACGACGTCCCGATCACCTCGATGTCCCGCGGCATCGAACGCGACATCCTCCAAATGGTCGGCGAGACGGAACTGCTCCCGCCTCGCCAGCCTGATGGAATGATCTCGATGTAGGAAGACTACTCGGAGGACGCGCCGGGGATCTGCTGCCAGCGAAAGCCGCGGAGCGTCACCGAGGTGACCGAGCCTTCAAAGACGCGCGCGCGGTACCACCCGAGCGTGACCGTTTGATCACCGCTTCGGCCTACCGCCGCGATGTCGACAGGTCCCGCGGGAATGTCGAGCGCAGCGTAGAGGCCGAGAAGGCTCGTGCCGACCATCCGACCGGTGTCCGGGATGGGGTTGTCGGGGTTGTCGTTGAAGTAGGTGAAGACTTCGGGCTCGGGGAGCGTCGCGGCCTGCGCAAACTCGATGCGGACATCGTCGCAGTCGTGAACCTCGCCCGCGACCGCGCCACTCGTCGGGCGAATGCCGTCCACGAGGCCGGAGGTCAGCGGGATGGAGGTGTAGTCCGAGCTCGAGAGAATGCGCGCGCGGTAGTCGTAGCGGGGAACGCCGTCGAACATCGGGCTCGTGCGCAGGGTCTCACAGGCATCCGCAGCCGGCGGGTCGGTGATCAGCTCTTCGTTCTCCGCCTGAATGTTGTAGGCGTAGATGTCGCGCCAGAAATCGCGGTCGCCGCTGGTGCGAATGATGAGCGGCGTCTCGGTGGGAATGTTCGGAATCGCGTAGAACCCAAGCTGGCGGGTGCCGACGACCATGTCGTTCTCGATTTCGTCCTCCTGCTCGGAGCAGGGATCGGAAATGAGCGCGGTGGCGCTGCCGAGCATGGGTCCAAGCATTCCGTCGGGGCCTTCTTCAAAGATCTCAACGGTGATGTTCTCTGCGTCGCCGCCGTTGCCGAAAACGTCGACCACGCCGAAGAAGGTGACCATCTGCACCTCACCGCGGGTTCGGAACCCGCCATCCTGGAGGCAGGCTGTGTTGACGGCGGTGTTGTTGCCCTCGCCGTCGCAGAAGTCGATGTCTGGCGTCCGAACGACCTCGCCGGTCGCTTCCAGCTGGCCACATCCCACAAGGTTGATGTCAAAGACGTCCGGCATCCCCTCCGGCGTCATCGCCGGCTCGGGAACGCAGACGCAGGCGCTCTCCAGCTGACCGGCGCGACAGCGGCGCGCCTCCAGGCAGCTCTCGTCGTAGAAGTCGTCTCCGACCACGCCGTTGTCGGGGACTCCGGAGTCATCGTCTCCTCCCGAGTCCCCCGTTGCCGCGTCCATGCCAGGCGTGCCGTCGTCGTCGCCACACGCAACCCCAAGCGCGATCATTGCCAAGAAAAGCGTCCGAGCCATCAAAGCCTCCGTAAACCCAAACCCTAGATCAGGATCCCGAGAAAAACCCGCAGATACCAACCGGGTAGGCCTTACACGCAAGTGGGGATGAGACATGTGAGCTGGGGCACGCGACGGCTTCTGGAGCCGATTTCCGCGAGGGTTTTGACACGTCGGGGCGTGCGAGCGATCATGCCCCCATGGCGCTCATCGAGACGGAAGAGGCGGCCCGACGCCTGGCGCGAGCCATTGCCAGCGACCTCTCCCTCTACAACGAAGACAAAATCGTCGAGGGGATCACCGGCGACAACCTCTTTGACGTCCTCGCGGACGAAATCGAGGAGGGTCGCGCGCTCTTTAAGAGTCGCGTGGCGCCGGATCTCTACGCGAAGAACTACTACGATCGCGCGATCATCGACATCTTGGTTCGCTCCAAGGGTCATGTTCAGTCCGTGATGTGGTGAACCACCTTCGGCGCGTTGGCGTCGAGGGAGGCCAGCGGTGAGCGAAGCGATTCGCTTTGTCGTGGAAGCGGAGAATGCGAAGGAGCGACTCGATCGCTTTCTTTCGCAGAAGTCCTCGTTTACCCGGAGCGCCCTTCAGCGGTGGATCAGCGAAGGTCGCGTCGCGATCGACGGCGTGGAAGTTCGTGTGACGCGCACGCGGATTGCGGAAGGGCAGACGATCGTCCTGACGCCGGCGCCGCCCCCGCCGAGCGATGCGATTCCCGAAGACCTTCCCGTTTCGATCCTGCATCAGGACGAGCACCTTCTCGTGGTGAATAAGGCGCCCGGAATGGTCGTGCACCCGGCGCCGGGCCATCCCACGGGGACGCTCGTCAACGCGCTTCTCTTTCACACAACCTTTTCGGATCGAGGGGATCCGATGCGACCGGGGATCGTGCATCGTCTCGACAAGGACACGAGCGGGGTGATGGTCGTTGCGCGAACGGTGGCGGCCCGGGAGGGGTTGGTCGCGCTCTTTCAGGCGCACACCATCGAGCGGCGCTACGACGCGATCGCGATCGGCAACCCGCCGGAGCAGGCGACCCACGACACGCTGCACGGCCGCCATCCAGTGCACCGAAAGCGGTTCACGTCTCGGCTGGCGCGAGGAAAGCGAGCGGTGACGCACGTCCGCGTTCAGGAGCGACTCCACGGCGCCGCGCTGGTCGCGTGCACGCTCGAGACGGGCCGAACGCACCAGATTCGCGTCCACCTCGCGGACGCCGGCACACCGGTCCTCGGGGATCCTTATTATGCCAAGGCGCCCAAGGACGAACGGCTGCGCGCCGCGCACGAGGATCTTGGGCGCCAAGCGCTTCATGCCGCGTTGCTTGGGTTCGTTCATCCGGTGACGAAGGAGTCGATGCGTTTCGAAGCCGAACCGCCGCCGGACTTTCAACGCGCGCTCGCCACGCTGCGCGCCTAGCCGCGATCATCAACGACCGCGAGTGGCGTCTCCGATTGCGCGCTACGCTGAGGGTCGGAGGTTCCTATGAGCTGGATGCTGGTTGTCGTCGCCGGATTGCTGGAAGTCGCCTGGTCGGTGGGCCTCCGCTACACGGCGGGTTTTACGAAACCGCTTCCTTCGCTGCTCACGGGCGGGGCGATCGTCGCGAGCATGTGGCTGCTGGGGCTGGCGACGAAGTCGTTGCCGATCGGGACCGCCTACTCGGTGTGGGTTGGGATCGGTGCGGTGGGCTCGACCGTTCTCGGGGCGGTGTGTTTCGACGAGCCGCTGACGTCGCTTCGCGGCCTCTTTCTGACGCTGCTTGTGGCGGCTCTCGTCGGTTTGAAGGTGACGGGCAGCGCGCACTGATTGTTGACGGGTCGCTTCGGGCGCTACGGTTCGCGCGTGCGACTGCTGACCTGGAATATCAACGGTCTCGATCACAAGCGGATCGGTACGCGAATGGAGAAGCTCTGCGTCGAGATCTTTCTCGGCGGGGACATGCGTGCGGCGCTTGAGGGGCGCGCGCTGCCACCGATGCCCGAGGTGCTCGTCTTTCAGGAGATGACGCGCCTCGCGCATGGAGCGCTTCGGCAGCACCTTCGCGCGGCGGGGTTTGTGACCTGGCCCGAGGCGCCCCTCGAGGATCGCGAGGACTACGTGCTCATCGCACTCCGGTCGCCGTGGCGTTTGGACGAGTGCGAGTGGCGTCCCTTTTCGGACAGTCCTCTTCGGCGCGGCTGTCTTGTGGCAAGGCTTGATGGACCGGTGAAGGTTCGCGTCCTCACCGGTCACCTCGAGAGTTTGCGGAGCGGACGGGAGTCGCGCCTTTCGCAGGCGCGGGAGGTGGACGAGTGGCTCGCGGAATCAACGCCCGCCGTCTTCGCTGGGGACACCAACCTTAGGCAGGGGGAGTGGAGTGCGCTACGGCGCGGGTTTCAGGCGCGCGACGCGTTTCATCTTGCCGGAGAACCTCGGGCTTCAGCCGCGACCTGGTGGCCGGAGGCGGGGCCGCCCGGGTATCGCTTCGATCGAGTTTGGCTCACCGAAGGGTGGCGTCTCGATGCGTTCAAGACTCGAAAAGCTGGCCGCGCGAGCGATCACGCTGGAGTCGAGGTATCGATTTCACTCCTGTGATCGGGTCAGGCGTGGTTGCGCTGCTGGCGCCCCGCGCGAACGCCCAGCGCGAGGAAGAGGAGAAAGGTGGCGAAAGTACTCGCGCCTGCACCCGACGTGCTGCAGCCGGTTCCCCCCCTCGTCGCCGCCGGTGGTCGCTGCGTCGCGGAGCGGCGATGAGTCGGGTCGACCTACATCAGGGCGCGCGGCATCCGGAAGGGCTGCGTCCGGAAGGGCTGCGTCCGGTGGCCCCGTGTCGGGGACTGCGGCATCGGGGGGTTCGCAGACGATTCCTGGGCCTGGATCGGAGGGGCAGCCTTCGATGCCTTCCGGGCAGCAGACCCGACGACCTTCGCTGCCGTCAACGCAGACGGAGTCGCTCGAGCAATCGTCGTTGCATTCGCAG
>JBCDAA010000339.1:0-9810 GCA_039186435.1 Myxococcota bacterium
CGGGGGAGGATGGTCTTCTCAGCGGCGACACCACGGTGGTCTCAGCGACGGGGCTCCCCACCGTGCCGCGCTACGTTGCCGTCGACGACGATCCGGACGGATTCGTCTACGTAGGCGGCACGAGCCAGCTCTACCGCATCCCGAAGACCGGCGGCGCGTTCGAAGACGTCGCGCTCGCCGCAGGACTGTCGACGGATGAACTCGGCTACGACATGATCGTCGACGGTGACGACATCTACACCGTCGACACCGAAAACGCCGTGTACCGAATCTCTCGAGACGCGGGCGCGACCTGGCTTCTTGAGAGCTACGCTCCGTTTGCGCTTCCGGACGGTGACGAGTTCCGCCGCGCACACCTTCGCGACGGAACCATCTTTCTCGTGACCTACGAAACAAGCAGCAGCGTGCCTACGCAGATCTGGAGCGTGGGAGCCGGGCTCGGTGCACCTCAGATCGCGGCTGTCGAAACCAACGTCGACGGATTCACGACCTGCAAAGGACTGGCCGCAGACAACTCCTTTTACTACCTCGCCTGCGGGCCGCCGACGAGCGACGCCCTGGTTCGAGTTGATCGCGAGACCGGCGATCTCGACATCATTGAGAACACGATCAACTACGCGAGCATCTCGATCGCGGTCGAGATCGCGGACCCCGACAACGACGGGGAAGCGGATGCGCTCTACGTTCAAACCGGAGGGAACGAGGCGTACCTCATCTGCTCGCCTCAGGATCCTGGAATCCAGTTCGCTCAGGTCTTTGCCCGCTGGGGGAGCGGTACGATCGGCCTTCGGGGCATGGCGACCGACCCGGTCACCGGACATCTGTGGACGATCAACACCTCGACGCGGGACCTGGTGCGGATCGAGTAGCGCCTCAGCGGTCCTTTCCGATGCGCGATGCCACCGGCCCGGACTGCCCCTGGTATTTGCTTCCGCGGTCCGAACCGTAGGGACGCTCCGCGGGACTCTTCATCTCGTGAAAGACGATCTGGCTGATCCGCATTCCTGGATAGAGCTTCACCGCGCAGCGTCCAAGGTTCGAAAGCTCGAGGGTGATCTGCCCCTCAAAACCCGGATCGATGAAACCTGCGGTGGCGTGAACGACGATCGCGAGCCGCCCCACGCTGCTTCGACCCTCGACGCGCGCCACCAGGTCGGGCGGCACGCGCACGCGCTCCAGGGTCGTGCCCAAGGCAAACGCGCCCGGCTGAAGGATGAACCCCTCGTTCGCCGGAATCTGAATTTTCTCCACGTGCCGCTCAATGCTCTCCGCGTCGGCGGAATCGAGAAAAGGAACCAGCGGCTGCCGGTAGAGAACAAATTCGTCGCCCAGGCGAAGGTCGATACTCGCCGGCTGAATCTGCAGCTCGGGATCGTCGATGGGGTCGACGATGAGGTCGCCCTTCGCCAAACGCTTCTTCAAATCCGTATCCGACAGAATCACGGGCGCACCGTACCCCGCCGAATCGTTCGCGCAACGCCACCATCATTCAACGAATGCACAACCGATGAGATACGGACGGGACGCCTCTACGGCAAACGTCCTTTGCGCTTCGGTCGCTCGAAGAGCTCACGGCTCGCGCGAATCGCGTCGGACATGAAGTCGACGAAAGCGCGAACGCGGGCAGTCTGGCGGAGGTCAGCGTGAATCAGGATCCACAACCGAAGGTCGTCGGGGGCCGGAACGCGAACGAGACGGGTGAGCCCAGGTTCATGATCGCCGATGAACGTCGGAAGCACGGCGACTCCCATGCCGGCGCGCGCGGCGACGGCCAACGCGCTCATGGAGGTCGTGCGGCAGACGATCCGAGGGTTAGGTAGTGTCGAAAAGACGCCTTCGTCACGCTCGCTGCGAAGGGCGAGCAAGTCGTGTCCTCGAAGGTCTCGGGTGCGACGAACAGGGCTACGACCCTCGAGGTAGGAAGGGGATGCGTACGCGGCCATCGAAAGCGACACGAGGGAGCGCGCGACCACGTCGGGTTCGACCGGACGCCTGCCCGGGCGGATCGCCACGTCGGCCTCGCGACGGGTAAGGCTGAAAACTCGAAGGCGCGTGTCGATGTGGAGCTCGATGTGAGCATGCTGCTGCTGAAACACGCGAAGATGCGGCGCGACGATGCGCAGCACCTCGTCCACGGTGGTGAGTGTCACCGTACCCCGCGGCGACGCGTCCGCGCCCACAACGGCGCGCGTCAGCGCGATGACATCATCCTCGACCCTCAAGGCGTGGTTCTGCATGAGCTCGCCGACCGCGGTCAGCACATACCCGCGCGGCCGCCGATCAAACACGCGAGCTCCGAGTCGCTCTTCGAGCTGACCGATTCGGCGAAACACAGTCGACTGGTTCACGCCAAGGGCGCGTGCCGCCGCGGAAAGGCTGCCACTACGCGAGATCGCGAGAAAAAACCGAAGGTCGTCCCAGTTACCCAGTCTATGCGTTTTTGCCAATATAGATTGCAAACATACTTATTTCTATGCGTGATCGCCAACCTCATTCTGAACGAGGAAGGAGGCGAGATGAGCAACACCAAAGTCCTCATAACCGGCGCGACAGGGAACCAAGGACGCGCGGTCGTCGACGCCGCGATGGCCGCAGGATTGAGCGTGCGCGCGATGGTCCGCGACACCAGCAAGCCCAAGGCGCGAACTCTCGCGGCACGGGGCGTCGAGGTTGTGCTCGGCGACCTCGACGATGGGGCGAGCGTTGAGGCCGCCGCGCGGGGCGTGGACGTCGCGTTTGTCCTCACCACTCCTTTCGCCGGCGGTGTCGACATCGAAGGCGAAATCCGCCGGGGGCGCACCGTGATCGACGGGCTTGCCCGCGCATCGATCGGCCACATCGTCTACTCGTCGGTAAGCGACGCCGATCAGCACACGAGCATCCCGCACTTCGACAGCAAGGCGGACGCGGAAGGCTACCTGGCCGCTTCGGGCATTCCGTTCACAATCACTGCGCCGGTCTACTTTGCGGACAACGTCGCGCTTCCCTGGAACCTCCCCGACTTGAAGAAAGGCAAATTCCGTCAGGCACTGCCCGCAGATCGCGTGCTGCAGGTCGTCCCCCTGGAGGACATCGGTCGCTTCAATGCGGCGGTGATCCAGCGGCGCTCAAATCTCGTCGGTCGACGCATCAACTACGCAAGCGACGAGCTCTCGCCAACGCAAATGACGGATGCGCTAAGCGCGGCGATCGGCCGAACCATCGTGTACGAGCAGCAGCCGCTCGAGGAGGTCCGCGCAACGCTCGACGAGATGGGCGCGATGTACGAGTGGTTCGACCGGGTGGGCTACAGCGCGGAGATCGACGCGCTCAAAACAGAGTTCCCGGAGGTCGAGTGGACACCCTTCTCCCGTTGGGTGGAAAGTCAGGACTGGACCTCGCTCCTGGCGGAGGGCGCGTCGTGACGATCGGAATCGTCAAAGTCGATCACGTCGGCATCCGGGTACGACAGCGCACACGCGCAATCGCCTTCTACGAGCAGCTGGGTTTCGAAGTGAGGGCCGACGGTGGCTTTGAGCGGGGGCATCCGATCATCATGGAGGACCCCAGCGGAGTGGTGATCAATCTCTTGGGCCCCGCGACGACGCCCGAGGGGCCCAATGTGCTCATGGACGTCGAAGCGAAGCACTCCGGCTACACACACATGGCGCTCCGTGTCTCCTCGCTGGATGACGCGCGCGCGTTCCTGGCCGACCACGGCATCGCCATCACCGGTCAGTTCTCGTTCGGCGATCTGCGCGCCCTCTTCATCCGGGACCCCGACGGCAATGTCATCGAGCTCGATGAATACCCGGGGGGACAGCCAACAACGCGGCAGGCAGACGGGTACGAGGAGCATCCCTAGCGACGCGAGTGCGGGCTCGCGAAGATCTCGCCCCCCCGTTCGGCGATCGCCCCCACCAGCCCGTAGTCCACCGCCATCGCCGCGGTGAGCCAGTGGTTCCGCTCGGTATCGCGCGCAATTCGCTCGACCGATTGGCCCGTCGCGGCGGCAAAGAGTGCGTTGAGTCGGCGATGAACCGCGAGGATCTGTTCCGCTTCGATCTCGATGTCGCTCGCGGAGCCTTGGTAGCCCCCAAGCGGTTGATGCAAAAGAAACCGGGTGTTCGGCGTGGCGAAACGGCGCGCTCGCGGGACCGCAACGTAGACGAGGGCCGCCGCGCTCGCGACCCAGCCCGTGCCGACGACGCGAACTTCCGGTGCGATAAAGCGGACAACGTCGTGAATCGCGTCTCCGGACTCCACGTGTCCGCCCGGGGAACAGATCACCATCGTGATCGGTTCATCGCTCACTCCGGCCAACGCAAAGAGATGACCGTTGGTTCGCTCGGCGAGCGCAGCATTGATCTCGCCAAACACCAGGACGGTCCTCGAGCGCATTAGCCCTTCATCGACGGGGTCCGTACGAAGCATCGAAATGGTCTTGGCGCGCGAGCGCGAACGTGGCCATGGCCATCTCGCTCAACCCCATGCCCTCGAAGATCGCGCATGCACCCTTTGACTCAGAACCATGACCGATCGACTCGAACGGTTTACGCGCGCCCTCGTCCCGTCCATCGTTGGAGGATGCAACCTCGGGTAACTCGCCTCGTGCACGTCGGCCCCACCTTTCGACCGTTGGAGCTTCCCGGGCAATCGGGCCTCCTCGTCGTGCAACGAGGCAGGGTCGAGCTCGGGAACCGAACGCTGGAAGCGGGATCGATCGCCACCTTTTGCCGTCCGGCGGCGCTCGCGTCGCGATCTGTCGGTTCGCGAGCCGTCGCGTTTTTCTTCGAGACCCCCCTCCCGGCCGACGCTCTCGTGCTTTCTGGCGTGATGCAGAACGACCCGGTGCTCAAGAAGATCGCGCCTCTCCTTCAAAGCGAGCAGACCTCGCCCGAAGTGAGCGTTCCTCTGGTCATCGCCTTCGTCGAGCGGGTGCGTGAGCTGTCCGCGCCGACGCGGCAGGGGATGGACACTGTGGGGATGGACTCTGTGGTCCGCAGAGCGATCGTCCGCGCGAACGACAGCCGAGTGCTTCCCTCCGTTCCTGAGCTCGCGCGTCAGGTAGGGGTCTCGCGAGCGTCCCTCGTACGCCGTTTTCGTGCGGCGGTCGGCGAGTCTCCAAGCCGCTACCTCACGGGCCTTCGCCTTCGGGAAGCAGCGCGCCGACTCCTCGTCACCGACGACGGGCTCGCCGCGATCGCTGCCGATGCGGGCTACTCGTCGGAGTTCGCTTTCAGCCGCGCGTTCAAACGGCGTTACGGGGTTGCCCCCGGCCGCTATCGGCAAGGTTCGCGAACCTCGCTGCGGATGTGCGCCTAGGCAACACGCCAAGCTCACCTCCATGGTCGACGACTTGGAGCTCCTCGATGCGCTCGGCACGCGCCGCAGAGCGACCTCGACACCCGCGTCGAGAAACCAGTAAACGCAATAGAGTTGCAATAGCAATCTGTATGCGTTAGCTCATAGGTCATGGAACCGCTCGAAGTGGCGCAACGCCTCCCCGTCACCGTCCTCTCAGGCTTCCTTGGCGCGGGCAAGACCACACTGCTCAACCAGGTGCTCAACAACCGCGAGGGCCGGCGCGTCGCGGTGATCGTCAACGACATGAGCGAGGTGAACATCGACGCTGCGCTCGTGGAACGCGGTGGCGCCGAGCTCTCGCGGACGGAAGAAAAGCTGGTCGAAATGTCGAACGGCTGCATTTGCTGCACGCTTCGCGACGACCTGCTGGCGGAAGTCTCCCGTCTCGCGCGCGAGCAGCGCTTCGACTACCTGCTCATCGAGTCCACGGGCATCTCCGAGCCGATTCCGGTCGCACAGACCTTCACCTTCGAGGACGAAGAAGGCGTGAGCCTTAGCCACGTCTCGCGCCTCGATACGATGGTGACGGTGGTCGACGCAGCGAGCTTTCTCCGCGACTACAACGCCGCCGAGGCGCTCAAAGACCGTGGCGAGTCCCTCGGCGAGGACGATCACCGAACGGTCACCGACCTCCTCATCGAGCAGATCGAATTCGCAAACGTCATCGTCCTCAACAAGCTCGATCTCGTGACCGACGCGCAGGCCCTCGAGGTTGAAGCGATCATCAAGGCGCTCAATCCGGGAGCCAAGATCGTCCCCGCGACCTTCAGCAAGGTTCCCCTCGAAGCCGTACTCGACACCGGCCTCTTCGACTACGAAAAGGCCGCAAGCTCCGCGGGCTGGATTCGCGAGCTGGAGGGAGAGCACACGCCGGAAACCGAAGAGTACGGAATCGGAAGCTTCACCTATCGAACGGCACATCCCTTCGACGCCGAAAAACTCTACGCGCTTCTGAACGATCAGCCGACCTGGCAAGGAATGCTCCGGTCCAAGGGGTTCTTCTGGGTCGCAGCCGACCATCGGGTCGCGTACGAGTGGGCCCAAGCGGGCGGAATCAGCCGTGTGAACGCCGCAGGAATGTGGTGGGCCGCCGTCCCGCGAAAACACTGGCCGCAGCCGGAGGGCCTTCGACCCGACCAACAGCCGGGCTGGCATCGGCGTTTTGGGGACCGCGCGCAGCAGCTGGTGTTCATCGGCCAAGGACTGGACGAAGCAACCTTGCGCGCGCGCCTCGACAGCTGTCTTCTGGATGAGCGTCTCGCTGCCGCGGACAGCAAATCGTGGAAGGGACGTCACAACCCCTTCCCGAAGCTGAACACGCCCTCCTAGTCCGCGCGCACTTCGAAGAGACCGCCTTGAATCCCGGGCGCGGATGGGTCCAGGCTCCCGGGCGAACTAGCATCGGGTTCGTCCACGTCGACGTTCTTCTTCGTCTCAGCGACCAGAGCGCGAACCTCCGAGCGAAGCGTGGCGCGAAGCGTCATGGGTGGGGGGACCCGCGGGGATTCACTCCGTGGGGGGAGGTCTAGGCATAGACCTCCCAAAGGAAACAAGTTCGTCCACGGTTTCGGCGCCGACCCGAATCTGAGCGTAAACACCTGAAAAGATGCGCTTTCTGGGTGCCCACTCACCAACGCGATCTAGTTGCAAACGCAAGTCGACTGCGATAAGCCTCGGTATGGAAGGAAACAAGGCGAGCCTCGTCCCGGAGACGGAACTCTCATGAGCCACGTCTTCGATGTCATCGTCATCGGCGCGGGCGCCACCGGCGTAGGAGTCGGTGCTTCTCTTCGGCACGCAGAGATCGAGAACTTCATTGTCCTCGAGCGTCATACTGTCGGAGCTTCGTTTCGCGCCTGGCCCGTTGAAACGCGCTTCATCACGCCGTCGTTCCCCACCAACTCGATCGGCATGCTCGACCTGAACTCGATCGCGATTGGGGTGTCGCCTGCCTTTGCGCTTCAAGAAGAGCATCCGACGGGCACCCAGTACGCCGCGCATCTCGCGGGCGTAGCTCAACTCTTCCAGCTGCCGGTTCGCGAGCGCACCGATGTCGAAGGGATCGAAAAGGTCGACAACCTCTTCCGCGTCCACACGAACAACGACACCCTCCTGACGAAGCACGTCATCTGGGCCGCCGGAGAGTTCCAGTACCCGAACTTGAACGGATTTTCCGGGAGCGAACTTTGCCGCCATACCGCCACAATCGCGAGCTACGGCGAACTTGAAGGGGACGACTTCATCGTCATCGGCGGCTACGAAAGTGGCATCGACGCGGCGTACCACCTCGCGCTTCGCGGCAAGAAAGTCAGGCTGCTCGATCGCGGCTGTCCATGGGAGTCCAAGACCTCAGACCCGAGCGTTGCCTTGTCCACGTATTCGCTCGAGCGGATGAGGCAGCTCTGGTTTACGCGCCACGTCCAGCTCTCCCCCTTCAACCCCGTTGTCTCCGTCGATCGGGTCGAAGATCGGTACGAAGTGCAAACCCTTGACGGTCGGCGATCCTACACCCCCGTGAAGCCCCTCCTCGCCGGCGGCTTTGACGGCAGCCACAAACTCATCGAAGACCTCTTTGATCGAAGAGCCGACGGCTTTCCGTTGCTCAGCGAACACGACGAATCCACGATCGTCCCGGGGATCTTTCTCTGCGGTCCCGCGGTTCGTCATGACGATCAGAGTTTCTGTTTCATCTACAAGTATCGGCAACGCTTCGGCGTGGTCGCAAAGGCGATCGCCACGTCCTTGGGAATGCCAACCGAGGAACTGGAATCGTACTACCGCATGTGGGGAATGTTCCTGGACGACCTCTCCTGCTGCGGTGAGGAGTGCGTCTGTTGAAAGCGGCAACCACCAACGAGCGACGGGGCGTCCTTGCCAAGGCGCTTCGGGTCGAATGGCTCGGGCAAACGGTCGCGAGCCTTTGCTGGATTGGGAGCGTCTTCACCTACGGGGTCAGCTCCGCCGGCGACTGGCTCCAGCTGGTGGCCGCGTCCTCCTGGCTCGTGGCGAACCTCGCTGCGCTGAGCGAGTCCCAGCCGGACTCCTAGCCGGCTACAGCTCGCAGGCCGCGACTTCTTCGCAGGTTGTCGCGCTAAACGCGCAGCGGCGCTCCCTCTCGCGAGAGCCGCTGCACCGAGTCATGCATTCGCTTCGCGACTCGATCTCGCACTCGACCACGCTCCGGTCGCAGAACTTCTCGCAGTCGGCGTCGAAGCCGAAGTAGAAGCGGTAGTCCACCCACGGACCGCGAAAGCGAAGTGCCCCGGAGAGTGCGCGACACTCGCCTCCTTCTGGAAGAAGGTCCGCTGCCTCACCGAGCGTCGTCGCGAGGAAATCGATGTCAGGAAGCGAGTCGATCAGCTCCTCGAGCGGCAGCTCCACGGCCAGCGTCGCGTTGCGAATGTAGTTGTCGGCGATCGGCATCCGAAGGAGGGCACGTCGCACGATGAGCTCCTGCCCGGGGATGGAGAGCTGCATGTAGCTCACGTCAGTTTCGGTGCGCGCGTCCGAAAGCAGAAGACTGATCTCGGCTTCGAGCACTCCGTCCACGATCCGCCCGCGCGAGGGCGAGGGCGTCGCCGGCTCGCGAACGATGATTCCCTGTCCCGGCAGAATGAAGCCGTCTTCATCGGCCTCGAGGGGAAGGTAGATATCGTCGAGGCGGTTTCGCTCGGTGCTGTGAACGCGCGCCACCGTAACGCCCACATCATCGTCGTTTTCGAGGCTGTGAACGCCGGTGAGCTCGATCCCGAAGTACCGCCCGTTGGCGATCACGTCCGCGATATCGCGGTTGGGGTCGAAGGTCCCTTCGAGAAGATCGTTGATCAGAAAGAGCACGGCCGCAGCTTCGTTGTCGACGCCGCCCCCGGGTACATCCTCGCTCGTTCGGTCCGCTCGCTCGTGGCACGCGTCGCCCCCTTCCGAGACGACCCCGTCCACATCGAGACCAACGCTTTCGGTCGCCTCCGCCTCGATGAGCGGGAGCTCGATCTCCTCCGCGACAAACTGAAGAACCGCACCAAGATCTTCGACCTGGAGCTCGTAGGCGCCCTCAAAGCCGGGCGGACTCGACACCAGAATGTAGGCGTCCTCGTCGTGACCGACGACGAAGATCTCGCGCATCTCAACTTCGCCCGGGCCGGCAGCTCCCGCCGGCGAACCGCACGCTCCCGAGTCGCGACAGGAGTTGAAGAACTGCAGGTTCACGTCGACCGTGGGATTCGCGGGCGTGAGGACGACCCGGTAGTACCGAGTCAGGCTCCCTTGGATGCGGTAGAGGTCGCTTCGCCCTCCCTCGGGACACGGAAACGCGGTTTCACCCTCCGCGGTATCGCCCGTAAAGACTCCGCCTTCGTCGGGGATTTCGACGCCCGCAAAGTCAGGAAAACGAGGGTCGCAGCGTGTTTCACTGCGAGGCATGGTGGCGAAGGGCGACTCGCTTGGCCTCGCGTCGAACCCGGCGTC
>JBCDAA010000340.1:0-9785 GCA_039186435.1 Myxococcota bacterium
GGCACCGCGACGGTCGCAACCGCCGGCGGCTGGGCCGAGGTACGCGGCAATCAGGTGCAGGAAGCGGTCATTCCCCCCGCGCCGGTCGGCACTGTGATCGGCGTGGTCGTCACCGACGATGGGGTTCGCTGGGCCTGCGGTGAAGGCGGCGTGGCACGTCTTCGCGAAGGACGCTGGGAAGGCTACGGCGAAGCGTTTCAGTGCACCGGTCTGTGGCCGACGCCGGAAGGACGCCTTTGGATCGGAACGACGCGCGGCCTGCTCTACGTCGACGCGGACGATGTGATTCGCGAGCACGGCGAAGGACGCGGTCTTCCGGCCGGCTGGGTGCGCGGCGTGGTTCCGGCGCAGCCCGGGCAAGCGTTCGTCCTCGTGCAAAACGCCACCGAAAGCCACCTCGCCTGGTTCGACGGCAACCGCTGGTATGGCTACACGATCCCCGACTTTCAGCGACCGCTGGTGGGCCTTGGGCGCGTCGGTTCGGACACCGTTCTTTTCACGAGCGGCTACGCGTTTGTGATTCAGGACGCGGCGCGCGGATCGGGCGTGCCTCTTCGACCCTTAAACCGCGGGGAGCGTCTTCGGGTGCTCAGCTACCGTGCGCGCATCACGCCGGAGGGGGTGGCGCCGTCGAATACTGAACCACTTCCGCCGCGAGCGCCGGCGCGTTTGGCCGCGGTTCCGCCGAACCATCCAACCCTCGAAGCACCGGGCTTTGTGATCCGCCCCCTCGGACCCATCGGCGAGTCCGTGTACGCGATCCGTGGCAGCGGCGGCACCGTCTTTGCGGCCGAGCAAAACCGCGGCGTCGTCGCGGTGGGAACGCAGGGACCCGGGCGACGTTTCAGCAGCCAGGATTTGGTGGGACCGCGCGACCTTCAGATCGCGAGCGACCCGCGCGGACGAACCTGGATTCTCGCCGAAGGTGGTTCCGTCGCGCAGTACAACGAGGGTCGTCTTCAGCGCGTCGCCGGGCCCGAGGGCGCCTCCTGCCGGTCGCTGACCGCGGCTTCGCGGGGCGTCTACCTCGGCTGCACCACCGACACGCGAAACCTCGTGCGCGTCTATCGCCGCACGGACGACGGCTGGGCGATCGCGCTCGAACGGCAGCTTACCTTTGGCGTCGCCGAGGAAGAGCCCGCGCCGGAGGTGGTCGAGATTCCCATGCTCGGCGTGCGCGACAACGAGGAAGCGTGGCTCGCGGTGCGGGTGCGCATGCCCGACGGAAGCGGCCCTCGCCTTCGGGGTCTTGTGCAGCTCGCAGGCGAAAGCACGACCTACCACCACTACTACGCGACGCCCGAAAAGGATGGCGAAGGCGCGCTACAGATCCCGGACGACTTCAGCGCGATGGATCTCAACGAGTCGGGCATGGTCTGGCTCGCGGCCCTGAGCGGGGCGGTTCGTCTCGGCAACCACCAGGCGATCGTCTTTGGCGAAGCGCGCGGCGTCCGCGGTGAAGTCGTCAGCGATGTGCTCGTGGGCTCGAGTGGACGCGTTTGGCTCGCGGCGGCGGAGGGCCCCGGCTACTACCAAAACCGTTCCTTTGAGTTCCGCATGCCGCCGGCGGTGCGCGCGGCGCAGCCGGTGAACCTTGCCGTCGACAGCCAGGGCAACGTCTGGGGCGCTGGACCCAACGGCTTGATTCGCTTCGATGGTTCGAACTGGTCGGTTTTCGGCGAGGACGCCGGGCTGCCGACGCAGCGTTTCGTGGACGTCGAAAGCGACGCCGGCGGCCGGCTCTGGGTGCTGAGCGAAGACCGCCTGCTCATTCTCTCCGCCCCCGAAGCTCGTTCGGCCACCCCCGAGTAACTTCCGAACTTCGGACCGGGTCTTTGGTGCCGCGCGCTCGGTCTTCGCCGATCGCGGCAGGGTTTTCGGCGCCCTTCGCTCAGCTGCGGGCGAAATCGTGGAGTCATGAAAACTCAGGGTGTTTGGGTGGTGATGCTCCTTGCGGGGTGCGTCGCAGAAACGACAACGGAAGGCGCGCTCGAATCCGAGCTCGTCAATCTCAACGACCTCGACGCGTCCGAGTGGCGCATCGATCTTCAGGATCCAACGCGAACCTGGCAGGTCAGCGGTCTTCTCGCGTACCGCATGCGCGAAGTCGAGCTGGTGTGCCCCGACGGCACCGAAATGGACCTTCGCACCTGGGTCGAGCATCAGCGCGACGCGCTAGAACTCCCCCTCGACGTCGAAGCGGGCATCGTCCTCGGTCCCACCGAACTGGCGACCGAACTCGCCACCGACTGCACCGAGGATTGCCGGCAGTGTCCCGACGGTGCATGGGTCTGCACGCTCTCCCACGGCTGCCTCGTCCGCGGCGAGCCGCCGAGGCAAACAGCGCCGCGCGATCCGAGCAATCGAGGCAACGCGGGCAACGACCAGCGCGGCTTTGAAGACGAACGCGAAGCGCGACCGCGACGGCAGTCGAGCACGCCACTTCCGGTGCCTCCCGCACCGCCGCCCCAGGTGTAGTTGGTCGAAGCGCGAGCGCGGGAAATGTTTTTGCGCGCTCATGCGTACGACCACCGATGGCTGTTGTCTTTCTAGGCCTCGTCGCTCTCCTCTTTCTAGCCACCGCGGTCGTCTCGTTCGCCCTCATGAGCCGCCCGAGTCCTCGGCGCCATGAAGCCTGGCTCCGCTTCGCTCTGTGCAGCTGGGCGCTCTTCACGTGGCTCTTCGCCTGGGCCGCGTTCGCTGCGGGAGCGGCGATATGGAGACACTTTTACGCACCGGTCGTCGTCGTCTGCATTAGCGGCGGGCTCCTCGGCATCGGGCTCTTCGTCGCGGCGTTGGAAGACTCCGCCCGAAGGCTCGTCAGCCGGTGGACGACGATTCACCACGCTGTGGTGCTTCTGGTCTTCGTCGGTATTGGAGTCGCGTTCAGCTGGCCCGGTGTCGCCCTGGTCCTCGTACCCTGCAGCATCGGATTCGCGCTCGCGCGCAGCCTTCTGGTGCGCTCGACCGTGCGACCCAAAGAGGTCCACCCCTTTTGATCCCAACTTCCGGCTAGCGATAGGGCCCAACGCCCGAGGGCATTCGACCCTGAAGTCGATGGAGCCCGTGCGCGTGATGACGCAGGAGGTGCTTCACCGCCTTACGATAGAACGCGCGCGGGTTTGCGTTGAGGTGAGGCTCGATCATTCGGTCGGGAATCTCACCAAGAATGCCAAAGAGCGCGAGCGCGTACGCGAGCTCATGCTCAGCCATCGCGCACCGACCTCGTAGCCATGGTTCCGCCGGTCGCCCGGAGGCGTTCGCGAGAAAGATTCCAAACCCCAAAAAGACGGTCGACGCGTCCACCAGGTAGTCGTCTTCGTCCACGGTCGGGACGACCCCCGACGCCTGCACCGCGTAGTACCCAACGCCGCGCGCGAAGTGTGTGACGAGTTGCGCGGGCGATTTCAAGAGCTCGAGATCGTAGGGCACCGGAAAGCCATCGTCGGCGTCTTCGTTTTGAGGCACCGCGATGAGCGGCCATTCGCTAAGGCCGGCGTGCTCACACACAAAGAGGAAGTAGTCGTCCCCGAGATCAGCGCCCTGGAGCGCGAGATCGACCGGAAAGTCCTCGTCACAGGGTGCCACGATGCTTCGGCGCGGCTGTCCATGCGCACTCTGAAGCCACGCCCACGCCTCGAAAAGCCAATGAACAAAGCCACGCGCCGGAACCATCGACTCCAAGCATAGCGACAAACGGCGGAATGGACCCGCCATCGCCGGTGCGTTACCAAGAAGAGATGGGCGTCGTCGTCTTCGGCCTCGTGGTGGTTCTCTTTTTCATCGTGGCGATCGCGTCGTTCGCCCTGATGGGAAAGCCCTCGCGCGATCCGGCACGAGACGAGCGCTGGCTTCGTTTTTCCGCCTGCACCTGGGCCCTCTTCACCTGGCTCTTTTCAGCGGCCGGGATGATCGGAAACTGGCGAGGCCTCTACTATGGCGTCGTCGCGGTTTGTATCAGCGGGGCACTCCTCGGCTTCGCGCTTTTCGTCGCGGCATTCGTTCCCAAGACTCGAAAGATCATCAGTCTCTGGACGGCCGCGCACCACACCGCGGTACTCCTCGTCTTTTTCGTCTTCGGACTCAAGTACGACGTGCCCGAACTCGCCTGGGTCGCAGTCCCCTGCGCCATCGGGATGGCGCTCGCGCGAAGTCTATGGCTTCGGTTGCAGTTCGTTCCCAAGAGCACGCACCCTTTCTAGGTCCTCATCGAGCGCTTAGGGCCGGACTGTGGACCAGCATCCACCACAGCGCGCTCCTCATCGCCGCGGTCGTTCAGATGCTGATCGCCGACGACAGGAGGACGGCCTGGGTGCTCCTGCCTTGCGCGATCGGATTTGCTCTTGGGCGCGGCATTCGTATTCGGTCCCCATCAGAAGGCGACATCCTCGGATTCTAGCGTACTTCGAACACGTGACTCATGACTGCGTGACGACCAGGGAGGTGAGTGGTAGACCTCCGCTGTGGGCGAGGAGATCGAAGAACGCGTCGTGAGCGCGATGAAGCAGCTCGGCTTCACAGCGACGGATGCGAAGGCGTACGTCGCGCTTCTCAAATCGCATCCCGCGACCGGCTACGAGCTCGCGACGCGCTCGGGCGTGCCTCGTTCGGCGATCTACAACGTGCTGAAGCGGCTGCAGAGCCTCGGGTTGATCAACGCGGTGCAAGACAAACCCGCGCGCTACGTCCCGCTGCCGCCGCAAAAACTCTTTCAGCTCCTCGAGACGCGCTTTGCGCGGAGCCTCGACTCCCTGCGCGATGGGCTGCAGCGTTTGTCGGATCGCCCTGATGGTTCCGTGACCTGGACGGTCGAGGGGTACGAGGCGATGCTCGAGCAAGCCCAGCAGATCATCGGCGGGGCGAAGTCCACGGTGGTAGCGTCTCTCTGGGGACGCGAGGCCACGGCACTCGAACAGACCCTTCGGGACGCGGACGCACGCGGGGTGGAGATCACCCTCTTTTCGTTCACGCCGCTTCCGGAAGTTGGGCGCACGTACTCCTACGGGATTGAGCCGGATGCGCTGTCCGCGCACTGGGAGCACCGAATCATTTTGATGGTCGATCGCTCACAGCTTTTGGTCGGCGCCGCGCAGCAAACCCACGACAACCGCGCGGTCGTCACCGATGAGCCGTCGCTAATCGAAATGGCGACGAGCAACCTGGTGCTCGACCTGACGCTCTACGGTGAGCGGCTCGGTGTTGAGATGGGCGCGGTAGTCGCGGAACTCACCGAGCGCCTCGCGCCGGTCGAGGACCTTCTGCGAACCGCGCGCGAAGCCGTCTAAGCCGAGAGGGACCAGCGCCGTCTAGGCTGAGAGGGACCAGCGCAGCTGTTCGGCCCAGCGTCGCGTGGAGAGCATCGCGAGCGCGACGGCCTGACCGACGACGGAGACGACGACGAAGCGCGCGAGGTCGGTGGGCGGCCAAACGAAGACAGCGAGGACTGGAAGGGCAAGATGCAGCCCGAACGACCAGAGCGCCCAGTCGCGCACCTCGTCGAGGCGGACGCCACCGACCAGATGCCAGGACGCACGCAGTTGACGAAGGCCCAAGACGAGGAAGGCGAGCGCGATCCCGAGAAGCGTCGCGACGGAGCACATCGACTGGTACTCGAGCGCGTAGAGCGCCATCACGCCGCCGACGACCGAGAGGCTACCCATACAGACCGACCACGCCGCGCCGGCAAAAGCGACGCCGCGGACCCAGAGCGGTGTCGGGCGTGCTTCGCGAACGCCTCGCGCGGAGTCTCGGTAGAGGGTGGGTCCTGCCGAAACGAGCGTTGAGCCCCAGGCGCCGGCAGCCCGCGTCGCGACGACGCAGCCAGCGGTGAGGGCGGCAAGGGCGACCAGATAGAGCACGATCAACCATACCCGAGAAGGCTGCGGTTTCTTCCGAAGCGCAACTCGGAACGCCGGGATTTCGGCAGTTCGAGAAGTCATGAAGTGACAAAGAGTCGGCAGTGACGATCGGAGCCTGCTTAGAAAGGCCAGCGATCCTGCGATCCTAACTCCCTGGTCGAAGTGAACCCGAGTCCGCGCGAACTTTCTCTCGATCCACTTGGGCGCGCGATTCGTAGGCCAGGGGTGGGCGCGTCCCGTGCCTTCTCTCCATGTAACCGAAGGGGCGCGTCCACCACCCTTTACGCGCTACCTCCGCTCGAGCGCCATCGACGCTACGCCCTGCGGAATCTGCAGCGGTCGGTCGGCGGGCATCCGCATGATCGCCGCCCCGAGCGAGCGCTGAATCGAGGGCGAAAGAGGAATGCGAACGGGCTGCGCCACCGGTGCAGCCGTCGGAGCCGCTTCCACGACGGGCTCTACGCCCGCGATGATCGCGCGGAGTGAGGGCGAGCGATTTCCCGCCTCGTCGAACGCCACCAGGTGAACGCCCTCCCAGCCGCCGGTGGTCTCGAAGGTCGTCGCGCCCGCTTCCGGTTCTGCGATCACCTCGCCCCCGCGCATCAGTCGGTAGCTCGTCACGGCGTTGTTGTCCTCCGCGGAAGGCCAGGTGAGCGTCAGGGTCTCTTCGGCCGTCGTCGCACGAAGCGCCGCACCCGACGGCCACGCGGGCGGCGTTCCGTCGGTGGTCGTCAGCTCGACGTAAAGCGGTTCGCTCGCGTTGCCGGCGCGGTCGAGCGCTTCGACCGACACGCGGATCTCAGTCGCATCCTCCAGATCGCCGATCTCGACCTGAGTGACGGAGGGCCCAAGCTCCGCGACCACCGCGCCCTCGTTGCGCACGCGGTAGAGCTCGATCGCGTCGTCATCGGTCGCCTCGGACCAGCGGACTCGCGCGGTCGTGGAGCCCACCTCGACGACTTCCAGTTCGCCCGACCCCCAGCTCGGTGGGGTGGAGTCCGTACAGGCAGCCAGACAACCGGCCAGGATCAAAATCCAAAGAGAACGCATGGGCGCTATCTTGAGGCGCCGACCGGGTCTCGTCGAACGCCCCGCGCCTCCGCGAGGACCTTCAGCGCCGCGTCGTGGAGGCGGCCGTTGCTCGCGACGAGCCTTCCCTCCCGGGGATCGGCCTTTTGGCCTTCGTAGTCGCTCAGCCGGCCGCCCGACTCCTCGACGATCAGAGCGCCCCCGCACATATCCCAAGGGCTCAGCTTCTGCTCCCAGTAGAGGTCGTAGGTGCCGTCCGCGACGCTGCAGAGGTCGATCGCCGCCGACCCGCAGCGCCGAATGCCGCGAGTACGCTTCAGAAACGCGCGGTGCTCACGGAGGTTGTCCTCCTCGTGGTCGTCAAAGCGATCGTAGGGAAAGCCGGTGGCGCAGAGCGCGTCCTCGAGCGTACTGCGTTCGGAGACCCGGCACGGCTCCCCGTTTCGGAGCGCACCCTTGCCTCGCTCCGCCGACCAAACCACGCCGAGCGCCGGCGCGACGACCACGCCGAGTTCCCCGCGGCCCTCGACCCAGAGCGCCATCGACACACAAAAGAACGGATGCCCGTGGGCAAAATTCGTCGTGCCGTCGATCGGGTCGACGTACCACACCGGGCGCCCGTCGATCGCTTCGTTGTCCCCCTCTTCGCCCACGATCGCGTGATCGGGAAATGCGTCGGCGAGGCGCTTCCGAATGAGCGCCTCCGAACGAAGATCGTATTCGGTCAGAAGATCGATCGTGCCCTTCTTCGTCACGGACGGCTTTCGCCGAAACCCTTCGAGCGCGATTGCGGCGGCCTCCTCCGCGATGGAAAGGGCGGTCGTCAGCACGTCGCCTGCCGCGTCAACGAGAGGATCACCCGGTCGTAGATCGCGCCGAAATGACCGTTGCTCATGAGCACCACCGCGTCGCCCGGTTTCGCGTCCTGAAGCGCCTCCACCACCGCGTCCATGGTCGCGCACGCTTTTGCTGCGCGCCCGTTGTCCCGAATCACCTGCGCGATCGCGTCGATGTCGAGGCGCTCCTCCGCCTCGATCGCGCGACCGACCGGCGCAAGAATCGCGACGTCCGCCGCGCGAAACGCGTCCGGATACTCCGCCTGATGAAGGTTGCGGGATGCCGTCGCACTCCGCGGTTCGAACGCCGCAAAGAGCCGCCCCTCAGGGTGCCGCGCCTTCAGACCGCGAAGCGTCTCCCGAACCGCCGTCGGGTGATGCGCAAAGTCCTCGTAGATGTGCACGCCGCCCGCCACCGCAAGAAGCTCCTGCCGCCGCCGAACCCCCGCGAAGACGCCGACGGCGTTCATCAGATCACTCACTTCGGCGCCGGCACCTTCCGCCGCCAAGGCGATCGCCGCGAGCACATTTCGCGCGTTGTGCGCGCCCGAAAGCGGGCTGTTCACGCGGCCGAGGTAGGTTCCTCCGCCATAGAGATCGAGCGGCGTGATCTGCAGGCCTGGTTTGCCCAGGGCCGCGCTCCAAATCGGCGACACATCGCCGCAGTCGTCACCCTCCAGCCCGTAAAAGCGAACCCGGCAGCGCGCCTTCTTCGCCACTTCGCGCACGCGCGGATCGCCCGCCCACGCCACCAGGATCCCTTCCTCGGGAATCCGCTCGACCAGTCCTTCGAAGGCCGCGAGATAGCTCGCCTCGTCGGGGTAAATGTCGATGTGATCGTGTTCGATCGACGTGAGGATCACGGCCCACGGGTTGTAGCGCCAGAACTTCGGACGCTTTTCGAAGAAGGCGCTGTCGTACTCGTCGCCCTCGAGCACAAAGGGCGCGTCCTCCCCGCCGAGGCGAAAGCTCACGTCGAAGTTGCGCGGAATCCCGCCGACAAACATCCCCGGGTTCTTGCCGCTCTCCCGAAGCAAGAGCGCCAGCAGGCTGCTCGTTGTGGTCTTTCCGTGCGTTCCCGCGACCACAAACCCGGGTCGCTTCGGAAGGAACATCTCCTCGAGGGCACCGGGGAGCGAAAGCGTGCGCAGTCCGCCATCGATCGCCGCGCGCGCTTCCGGGTTGTTCGATCGGCAGACGTTGCCCACCACCACCAGGTCAGGCGCCGGTTCGAGATTCGACGCGTTCCAGCCGGGCATCGTTTCCACGCCCCAGCGCTCGAGCGCGGGACCCATCGGCGGATGAAACGCGGTGTCGCTTCCGCTGACCCGATGTCCTTGTTCTTTGAGCAGTCCCGCCAGCGCCCCCATTCCGGTGCCGGCAACCCCAATCAGGTGAACGTGCATCTAGGGCCTGTTCCTATCTTCCTCGCACTCATCCCGAAGCCCTCGAAATCGCTAGCATCCCGATCCCTCATCGCCATAACCCCGCTATGACTCTTCACGCTCAACACACCAGCAATCCCGATCATCTGCGGGCCGAGCACGAGGAAGATAGGAACAGCCCCTAGCCGATGATCTTTTCGATCGTGTCCTGCGCGCGCGCCTGCACGATGTTCTCGAGAATCTCACGAACCTTCGGGTGGCTTTCGAGCACGCGCTCGATTCGGTGGCGCACGAACGCCACCACGTCGACGTCGCCCACGGCGGTGACCGAGGCCGTGCGGTCCTGTCCCGAGATCACCGAGACCTCACCGACGCAGGCGTCGCGACCGAGCTCCGCGAGGGCGACCTTCCCGGCTGGCGTTTCGGTCTCCACGCGAACCTTGCCGCGCATGATGAGGTACATGACATCACCGCGATCGCCCTGGCGCATCAGCAGGTCGCCATCGCCGAAGCTCATCACGTAGCCAGACTCGAGCACCTCGCGTCGACCGTCCGGGCCGAGCGACTTGAAGAGGTGACTCTTCTCGATGATCTGCGCCATCTCCTCGACGAGACCTTGCTGTTCTTCAGGGCGGAGGGCGCGGCCACCCGCGGGAATAGTGGAGGGTCTCGTCACC
>JBCDAA010000341.1:0-9783 GCA_039186435.1 Myxococcota bacterium
GGCTCGTCGACGAGCTCGCCGAGGACGTGCACCGTGACGACCACCGCGTCGTGCTCTGCGTCGAGGGCTTCGACCAAGGTGAAGGAATCATCGTCCAGGAAGCTGAGCGCGGGATCCCCGTCTTCGACGTACCCGCGTCCACGGCCGTCGTAGAGCGCAACCACCGCCATCGTGCGCTCGTCACCAAGGACCAAGGGCCAGCGTTCGCGCGGATAAACGCCGGCGCCCGTGACGAGGAGACCCGCTTCCTTGGCGTTCCGAATCGTTTCGCCGAGGCCTTCGCGATCCTGGTCCAGCGCGTGGTTGTTCGCGAGACTCACCGCGTCGATACCGGTTTGCGCGAGCGCCGGAAGCAGCCAGCGCGGTCCGTGAAGATGCACCGCCGTGTAGCCATGGGGGTTCGTCGGCTCGGCGTTCAACGCGTAGCGACGCCGATTCGCCACGGGGGTTTCGAGATTGACGAGAACGAACGCCCCCTCGTCGCGCTGCCACCGCGCGGCCATCGGCGCGAGGATCGACGCCATCCCCTGCGCAGGGTCGTCCGAGAGCTGCGCGTAGTCGCGAATCGCTTCCGAGAGAAGAACGTCGCCGCCGATCCAAAGAACGGTCGCGGGTTCGTCTGCAGCTTCGACGTCAGGCGCTGGGACGGGCTCTCGGATGGGTTCCGGCGGGGCGGCCGGCGGACTTCCGCAAGCGCCGAACAAAATCCACCACCCAAGCCACCGTCCCATGGAGGGCTAAGCGTACTCGCGGTGACGAAAAGGCATGAAATGAACGGCACGCTGACTGGTTCGTGCTCCGATTCCCAACCGCTTCCTACGCAAGCCCGCCGCGTCCCCTAGCGTTCGTTCGCCGCTTCCTCCACGCCCTCCGCAAACGCGCGCCCCGCCATCGTGAGGTTGCTGCCGGTCTCCCGAAGGTCGTCCGGGTTTTCGGCGAGACCGCGACTGAACTCCGCGGCGGTCTTACTCAGTCGTCGTCCCACTTCGCGCGCGCCGCCGGCAACCCCATGGAGACGACGTCCGGGGTGTTCGTGGGCTTGATCCGAAAGCGACCGCGGACAAGGCGGCACAACCGCCGCCCCGAACTCACCGGTGCCCCCCGTGTCGAGAACAAGGGACGAACCTTCGACGCGGGCGCACGCGCCTTGGTGAAGCGCAACGTCCTGGCCGTCGTCGACCGCGATGGTCACCTGCGCGCGGCCATCGACCACGCCCACCTCCGTGACCTGACCGACGTGAACGCCGGCAACCGTCACCGTCGAGCCCGGCGCAAGGCCTTCGGAGTCGTCAACGTTTGCTGTAAGCGTTGTGGTCGACGAGCACGCCGTCGACCCACACCCAAGCGCGAGGAGCACCACCCATGTTCGCATCGCTTTCGATCTAATCACCGAGGGGTTTCCGTCAACGAAGGTAAGTGCGCGAGATCACCGAAGGAAGACTTCTGCGTCGTCGTCGTACAATAGGGGTCTTCGACTTCCCCAAGGTTGTGGCCTAAGAGAGCGCGCTAGGGATTTCGGCGCGCGCATGCGAGGCCGGATCGATCCGACGGACACTCCGTTCAGGAGCCGGATCGAGGGAGTTCGAGGAGAGGTTGTGGTGAAGTTGGTTTCGCGTGGGTTGGTACTCGCCGCAGTACTGGTGTGTTCTTTTGCGAGCGCGCAGGTGCCGCTTATCGACGGTCTCGGCGGAACCGCAGGCTTTGGCGCCGACTGCCTTGGACGTAACGATGATGGTTCATCGCGGGAGATCTCGCTTACGTCGGTGTTTCCCACCGGGATTCAGTTCTTCGACGAAGTGCATACCTCGATGTTCGTCAACACGAACGGCAACATCACCTTCAGTGACGACCTCGCGAGCTTTACGCCCGAAGCGTTTCCGGTCGCCGATCGGCCCATGATCGCCCCCTTCTGGGCCGACGTGGACATTCGCGGAACGGCCTGCGCGGAACCGGATGGCGGAACGGGTTTCGCCGGCGACTGCCACAACCCGACCTCGAACGGCGTCTGGTGGCACCTCGACACGGAAGAGCAGCGCGTGATCGTGACCTGGGATCGCGTCGGCTACTACAACTGCAACGAAGACCGCGACATGAGCTTTCAGCTTGTGCTCACTCCCGCAGAAACGAGCGCCTGCGGTACAGGCGGCGACTTCGACGTGGAGTTTCGCTTCAACACCTGCGAGTGGAACACCGGCGACGCGAGCGGCGGCATGAACGGACTCGCCGGCGAGCGCGAGGCGTGCTTCATCGGCATCTGCCCGATCAACCCGCTCTTTCCGTGCATGGGCGGAACCTGCGGCGGCATTGCGGCCCAGTCGGGTTTCGACGCGGGCAACGAGCGCGACTTCGTCGAGATCATGGGCTCTCGCACCAACGAGATTCACACCATCCTCTGCACGATGTCGAACGTCGGCGAACCCGGCATCTGGCGCTTTCAAATCCGCAGCGGCGTCGTCGTGTGCCCGGACGCGGGAGAAGCCTGCGACACCGGCATGATGGGCGTATGCGGCGCGGGCCGAACGCAGTGTGTGGGCGGCGGAACCGAGTGTCGTCCCGAGGTCGAAAGCTCCGATGAGCGCTGCGATGCGCTCGACAACGACTGCGATGGAATGGTGGACGAAGGGTCCCTTTGCGCCGCGGACGAAATCTGCGACCGAGGCGTCTGCATCGGCAACTGCTTCGAAGGCGGCTGTCCCGCGGGTGAAGTCTGCAGCGAAGCGACCGGACGCTGCGTCGACGAAGGCTGCGACGGAGTGGAGTGCCCCGAAGGCGAGCGCTGCCGGGCCGGCGAATGCGTCGGCGCCTGCGACGGGGTGACCTGCCCGGCCGGACTCTCCTGTCGCGGAGGTCGCTGCGTGGACCTCTGCGCGGGCGAGGCCTGCGACGACTGCACCGCCTGCGTCGAGGGGGCGTGCGTTCCGCGCTGCGACTTCGAGCCTTGCGAAGCCGGCCAGGCGTGCGCGGACGACGGTCGCTGCGTCGACGCGGGCTGCGAATCGATGACCTGCCCGGCGGGTCAAGCCTGCGTGGGCGGCGCGTGCACCGACGCCTGCGCGGGCGCGGTCTGTCCGATGGGCGAAATCTGCCAGGTGGGCGAATGCGTTCCGGCGCCGATGCCGGATGCGGGCGTTCCCGACAGCGGACCCGGCCCGATGATGGACGCTGGCGGCGGCACCGACGCCGCACTTCCCGACGCAGGTGTCCCCGACACGGGTGTCGATGCCTCCCGCGCCGTTCCGCGTCCGGACCAGGGGTGCGGCTGCCGTGTTCCTGGCGCGCCCTCATCCGCACCTTCGCCCCTTTGGCTAAGCGCCTTGGGTGTGCTTCTCTGGAGGCGTCGACGGAGGTGAGATGCGCACATGGACGGTTCTCTCGGCGCTGGTGGTCGCAAGCGTTTCGGCGCAGCCCCCTACCGGCACGCGTGCCCGCGTCAAGATGATCGTTCTTGGTGACTTCCCGGAAGAGCTCAAAGAGGCGATCGCCGAGGGCCTTCGAAGCGAACTCCAGGTCGCCGTCGAACCCCTTCCCTCGTTGCCGCTCCCCGAGGATGCGTACTACCCGCCTCGGCGTCGCTACCGCGCAGACAAACTGCTCGACCACCTGCGCACGCACCTTCGCGGAGAGCCGAACGACGTCAAAGTGATCGGATTTACGTCCGTGGACATTTCAACCTCCGCACGAGGACGTTTCGACTGGGGCATCTTCGGTCTCGGCGACCTCGGCGGCCGCGCAAGCGTGATCAGCACCTTTCGACTCCGGCGCCGCGCCCGCAACGACGCACACTTTCGCTTTCGCGTCGTCAGCACCGCGATTCATGAGATCGGACACACTCTCGGCCTCGCACACTGCACCGAAGCGCGCTGCGTCATGAACGATGCCCACGGAACCATCGCCACCATCGACCACTCCACCGGACATCTCGGCCCCGAATGCCGCGCCGAAGTTAACCGTGAAGTCCCCGTACGAGCGCCGTGAGCCATCCCGAGCGCGCCCTTAGCCTTCGTACCGCAACGCTGCTGGTCGTCGCCAGCATGGTGGGCACCGGTGTGTTTACAACGAGCGGCTTTCTGGCGCGCGACCTCGGCTCGAACTCCGCCGTGCTCCTCTGCTGGGCGGTGGGCGGCGTCATCGCGCTCTTCGGGTCGCTCGCGTACGGCGAGCTGGCCGCTGCCCTGCCGAACAACGGCGGCGAGTACGCGCTCCTCAGCCGAATCTATCACCCTGGGGTCGGCTTCATTGCGGGCTTTGTTTCGCTCTTCGTCGGCTTTGCGGCGCCAACTGCGGCCAGCGCCATCGCCTTTGGCGTCTACGCGGAGCGCGCCTTTCCGATTCCGGGCAATCCAGGGTGGTGGCCCGATCTGCTCGGCGTGCTTCTGATCGTCGGCGTGACCGCGATCCACATCGCCACGGTTCGGCGCGGCAGTCGCTTTCAGGACATCTTCACGCTCCTCAAAGTCGGGCTCATCGTCGCCCTGGTCGTCGCGTCCCTCGGTCAGGGCGACCTCTCGCGCCTCGGCGAAGGATCCTCGTGGGTCGACGCAACCTTCAGCGGCGCCTTCGCCGTTGGACTCGTCTTTGTGAGCTTCGCCTACACGGGGTGGAACGCCGCCGCGTACGTCGCGGGCGAAACGGAAAACCCCGGGCGAAGTCTTCCGCGCGCCCTCGCCATCGGCACCGGAATCGTCACCGTCCTCTACCTCGCCCTCAACGTTGTCTTCGTCGCCGCCGCGCCGATGGACGCGCTCTCCGGCCGCGTCGATGTCGCACACGTCGCCGCCGAAGCGATGTTCGGCACGACCGCCGGACGCATTCTCAGCGCGGTGATCGCCTGGGGCCTTATCAGCACGGTCGGCGCGCAGATCATGACCGGCCCGCGCATCTACGAAGCGATGGGGCACGACCACCCGCGCCTTGGCATCCTGGCAAAACGGCGCGAAGGAGGCGGCCCGATTTGGGCGACGCTCCTTCAGGCCGCGCTCTCGATCGCGATGGCGTTGAGCGCGAGCTTTGATGCTCTTTTGATCTACGCAGGCGCCTCGCTTTCGCTCTTCGCGGCGCTTACGGCCGCCGGTGTGTTCGTCTTGCGGGCGAGAGAACCGGACCTCCCCCGACCCTACCGAACCTCGGGCCATCCCTTCAGCACGATCGTTTTTCTCTTGCTCACGAGCTGGATGATCGTGCACTCGCTGATCGAGCGACCGATCGTCGCGGCGTACGCGGGAGGCACCCTGGTCCTCGGCGCCGTCGCCTGGTGGCTCCTTGGAGAACGATGACCCTCGACGAAATCGCTGACGCCCTTCGCGCTCGCACCCTTCGCGCGGAAGAACTCGCCGAGCGCGCCCTCGCGGCCAATCGCCTTGGTGCCTATCGAAGTGTCGACGCCGAGCGAACGCTGGCGATGGCGCGCGCGGCGGACGCGGCCTTTGACGCGGGGGTCGACACCGGAGCGCTCCAGGGCATCCCGGTTTCGATCAAAGACCTTTATGGCGTGCCCGGCTTTCCGGTATTCGCGGGAAGCCCCAAACGACTTCCGGAACGCTTCGAGGCGGCAGGACCCGTCGTTCAGCGCTGCCTCAAACAGCTCGCCGTCGTGACCGGAAAGACCCACACGGTCGAGTTTGCCTTCGGCGGCATCGGCACCAACCCGCACTACGAAACGCCGCGTAACCCCTGGGACCTCGAGCATCCCCGCGCGCCGGGCGGAAGCAGCTCCGGCGCGGGCGTTTCTCTCTCGGAGGGCTCGGCGTTTGTCGCCTTCGGCACCGACACCGCGGGCTCGGTTCGCATTCCCGCGAGCTGGACCGGCAACGTGGCGATCAAAACCACGAAGGGACGCTGGTCGACAAAAGGCATCGTGCCCCTGAGCAGCAGCCTCGACACGGCCGGCATCCTGACGCGGACGGTCCGCGACGCGGCGTTTGCGTTTCGGGCCCTCGATCCGCACGCGCGCCCGATTTCGGAGGCTGCGCTTCACGGCCTGCGCATTGGCCGCGCGCCGGGGCTTTTCTTCGAGGACTGCTCGCCCGGCGTGGCGGAAGCGGTCGACCAGGCGATCGGCGCGCTCGCAAATGCCGGTGCGATTCGTCTTTCCCTCGAGCTCCCCGAACTCGAACCCACGCGCGCCCTCTTCAACGTCGGCGGCCCGGTCTCCACGGAGCTCTATCTCTTTCTCCAGGACGAACTTCCCGCGTGGTACGAAGGTCTCGATCCGAACGTCCAGGCGCGCGTCGGCAATGCCGGCAACCTTCCTGCGCACGAGTATCTTCGGCGGCTCAAGACGATGGCTTCACTCTCCGCGTCGATCGTCGAACGGCTCGCAGAGGTCGACGTTCTCCTTGCCCCCACCGTCGCGAATACCCCGCCGCGCCTGGTGGACATCGCCACGCCGGAAACCTACGCGCCGCAGAACCTGCTCTGTCTGCGCAACACCTGCATCGCAAGCTACCTTGGGCTTTGCGCGGTGACCCTGCCCTGCGGAAGGGACGCCGCAGGCATGCCGGTGGGTCTTCAGCTGATCGGTCCGCCGCACAGCGAAGAGCGACTCCTCGGCATCGCGCTCGCGATCGAAGATTGCCTTGGCGTGGACCTCGGGACTCCTTAGCACGGCCTTGCCTTGCCATCGCCTCGATGAGACAAGAGCACGATGAACCTGGACGAGTGGAACGACCTCGAACAAACCGGCCGCGATGAACAGATGCTGGAGTGGCGACTCTTCCGAAAGGAACGCCTTACCGCGTTGGTGTCTGGCGAAGCCCCGAAGTGGGCCAGCGCGAGTCCGGACGAAGTCGCCCAGGCGCTGATCGATCTCCTTGGCGCTGCGCTCCGCGGCGACAACCGCATCCTCCAGACCTTCAACAGCCAGGGTTGGGGACGCTGCCGAGTGGAAGAAGACCGGGGGCTTTGCTCGATCGTGGAGTTGAGCCGCGACGACGAGTACGACGAGAGTCCTGCGGACACGCCCACCATCGGCTGGTGCTCCGCCGACGCCGGGTTCGTGGTGGTCGTATCCGGCACGTTCAGGGATGTTGACGTCGCGAGCGCGGTCGGCGTGGACTGGCCCGCCAAGGACGACTTTCCTCGCGTAAGCGTCACGTACGGCGAATAGACAAACGGCGAGTCTCACGAAGTTCGCGAGCTCGCCGCATTCCGCCTCGAGGGCGAATCGTCTGTGAAGAACTAGTTCAGGTAGCCGAGCTCGCGGAGCTGCTGCTGAAGCTCGTCGTCCATCTGAACTTCGCCGGCGCGAAGACTCGGACCGCGTGCCTGCTCCGCGTCGAGCCACTGCGCGCGATTGCCCGCACCAAGGAACTGCCCTTGAAGGGTTCGAAGGTAGCGACCTGCGATCGGAAAGTCCGCCGGCGAAAGCTGGTTTCGTTCGCCGGGATCCGCCTCGAGGTCGAACATGCTGACGGTGAGGTTGCCCCGCACGAAGAACTTGTAGCGACCCGCGACCATCACGCGGCGCTCGTCGAGGAACTCGCTCATCGCGACGGCCGGACCGTTGCGGGGCTGTCCGTAGAGCAGCGGCACGAGACTGCGCGCGGCCGTGTTCGGCATGACGTCAATGCCCGCGAGCTCGCAAACGGTGGGGCCGATGTCCATGGTGCTGACGGTCGTCGCGATGCGGCCCGACGGAACACCTTCCCGGTGAATCAGGAAAGGCACGTGCAGAAGCTCTTGGTAGATCGAGTGACCGTGGCCCCAGGAGCCGTGCTCGTTGAATTCCTCGCCGTGGTCCGAAACGAAGACGAAGACGGTGTTGTCCCAGATGCCGGCTTCCTTCATGCGCTCGATGAACGTGCCCATGTGGCGATCGTGCTGGGTGATCTCTCCGTCATGAAGCGCCTGAAGACGAATCACATCGCTCTGGTTGAAGGTCACGGTCGGCGGGTTCTTCTTCGCGTTCGCGAGGAGCTCACCGGTCATGCGCGGACGCACCTGGCCTTCGTAGTGCTGCCGCGAGTCGTACATCGACACGAACTCGTCTTCCGGATCGTAGGGCACGTGCGGATCGATGGTGTGCACGTAGAGGAAGAAACGCTCGTCCTTGTGCTCGATGGCCCAGTCGGCGGCTTCGCGAAAGACGACCTCCGCCTCGCTGCTCGCGCCTTCTTCACGGATGAAGTTCTTGTAGCGATCCCAGCCCTGGTCAAAACCGAAGCGGTCGGAGATGTAGCCGTTGGCAATGAACCCACCGGTGGCAAAACCGTTCGTCTTGAAGTGCTCGCTGATCATAAGCGCGGAGTCGCTGAGCACCGCCGACTGCGTGCGCGCCTGGTGATCGATGGGGTGAAGGCCGGTCAAAATCGCGCCGACTGCCGGCTTGGTCCAGTTCTCCGTGGACTGGCCGTGCTCGAACACAGCGCTCTGGCCCGCAAGCGCGTCGAGGACCGGCGTCTGCACCCGGCTCTCGGGGTTCCACGTGCGAAGCTTGCTGGCGCGAAGCGTGTCGACGAGCACCACGACGACGTTCTGCGCTGGGTCCACCTCGGGAGCCGCCTGCGCCGGGCGGGTTACCCGCGGCGTCGCCCAGGCCACGCGGCCGCTGCCGCCTTCCGCCTCGAAGCGAAGCTGCACCACCTTGCCGGCATAGCTCGAAAGGTCGATGCGCTGGTCGCTCCAGCGGTTCGTCAGCGCGCCCTCGAAGATCTTTGACGACGAGCCACCTTCCGCGCGCGCAAAGATGCGTCCGGTGCCGCCGGTCTCGCCTTCCTGGCCCACCGAGAAGACGAGCATGCCGTTGTCCGGGACCTCGGTGTACCAGGTGAAGCTAACGGGCGCGCTGTAGACCACCGCCTCACGCTCGTTGCCGCCGAGGGAAACCGTGGAGACCGTCGTTCCCCACTCCGGCGCTTCGTAGTCCCCGGAGGGTGCGTCGGCGCCTTCGGTGATGCGCGCGGAGGCGAGCTGGACCGAAACGTCTTCGCCGCCGACGACCGCAACGCCGCCGAAGGTGAGCAGAAGGTAGTTCTCGCCTTCCTTCATCGCTTCGGCCGGAAGCGTGAAGTTCACCGTCTGCCAGCCTTCGCCCTCGAAGAAGACCGCCTGAACCTGCTCCCCGTTGATGTAGGGGCTCAGAGCGCGCGTTCCCCGCGGACGAAGCCGAAGCTGCACGTGCATCGGACCGGCTTCTTCGGCGTAGAAGTAGACGCGGCCACGGCGACCCACGTTGGTGAAGGTGGTATCGCCATCGCTCCCGCGACTTCCGTAGCCGCTGTTCCAGTCGCCGACGGTGTACTTGGCCTGCGCGGCCGTTCCGAAGTCGATGTAGAGCCCGTGGTGGTCCACGTCGGCCATGTGCGCCAGGGCTAGGAGGTCGAGGTGCGTGACCTGTCCGTCCTCGCCTGCCGCTTGGCTCTCCGGCTCGATCGTTTCGGTGTCATCACCGCAACCGATGGCTAGCGCCAACAGTGTTGCAAGACTGCTTTGGATCCCACGTCGGACCACGGTCGCCCTCTCTTTTGAAACGTCAGACATCGATCACTAAACCCATCGCCCTGGGCTCACGATCTTGTTAGCTCGGCTAGCACGGGCGAGTTGGGGACGCCAAGAAAGTGGGGGATAGGCGGAGCTGCGTCGGGATTCCCGCACCACGGAAGAAGATCGACCGTGCCCATGCCCTTGCCCGTGCCCGCCCTCGTTTCGGTGACGCGAGAGCGGCACGGGCACGGGCATGGGCAAGGGCATGGCCACGGAGCGGCGGCCCGAGTATTCGTGCCCGTGTCCATAGTTGCGCTTCGGACAGCAGCGGCCCGAGTGCATTCGTGCCCATGCCCGTGCCCA
>JBCDAA010000342.1:0-9703 GCA_039186435.1 Myxococcota bacterium
CGGTCGCCGGTCGCCGGTCGCCGGTCGCCGGGTCGGCGTTCGCTGCGCACGCGCACTCGTGCCTCGCACTCGCACTCGCACTCAGCGGACCCGCGAAACGTCAACGCTGCGAAGCAGCGAAGACGACTCGCAAATCGAGACGACGACACTGCGTAGCAGTGGCGGTGCATCGCCCGGCAGTGACCAACCCCCGCTTCGGGAAGTCTCAGCCAGCGAGCGGAAACGGAACACAAGACCTGAAGGGAGGGAGCGGGGCGGGGGGTGACCGACTGTCTGGCCAGCGTCGCGACGAGCAGAGCTCGTGCGCGTCGCGCAGCCGAAGCGAAGCGAAGGCTCCAGTAGGAGGGAACCCCCCGCCCCGCTCCCGACCGGCCGCTCAAGATCGCGAACCGAACCGAACCCAGCCGAACCGAACCAAGCCGAAGCGACTCAGCTGACCTTTACGCCCGGCGTGATCTCCTTATCCACGCCAAGCACGCTAAGCCCCTCGTCATCGCTCGCCGCCAGCACCATTCCCTGCGACTCGATGCCCATGATCTTTCGCGGCGCCAGGTTCGCCACCACCACCACGCGCTTCCCCACCAGGTCCGCGGGCGCGTAGTGCTTTCGAATCCCAGCGAGAACCTGCCGCGGCGACGCTTCGCCGATGTCGATCTGAAGCTTTACGAGCTTGTCGCTCTTTTCCACCGCTTCCGCTTCACGAATCAGGCCGAGGCGAAGGTCGACCTTCACAAAGTCGTCGAAGGCGATGGTGCCGTCCTTCTCCTTCTTCGCCTTCTTCTTTTTCGCGGGCTTCTCGGCCACCTCTTCCACGCCGAAACGCGCAAGGAGCGCCTTCTCCTGCTTCTTGTCGATCCGCGGAAAAAGCGCGGTCCCAGGTGCGGTCTGGGTGCCGGCTTCGAGGCCGCCCCATTCGGAAGGCCACCGATCCGCACCCTCCGCCGCGAGCGCCCTAAGTCCGAGCTGCTCCCGAAGCGCCGCCGACTTCTGCGGCATGAAGGGCGCGATCATCACGCTCAGCCAGCGAAGCGCCTCGAGCACCGTGTACGCCACCTGACCGAGTCGCTCGGTGTTTCCTTCTTTTGCGAGCGCCCAGGGCGCCGTCTGATCGATGTAGCGATTCGCCGCGGCCACGAGCTCCCAGATCGCGTCGAGGCTTCGATGGGGCGCGATGTTGTCGAGGTGACCGGCCGCCTTCTCCGCGCTCTCCTTCGCGGTCTTCACGAGCGCCAAATCGAGCTCGGTCGCCTCCGCCGGCGCCGGCACCACGCCTTCGAAGCTCCGCTTCACGATGCTCGTCACCATGCGGTTGAGGAGGTTGCCGAGCCCGTTGGCGAGCTCCCCGTTGTAGCGGGCGAGAAGGTTCTTGTGGGCGAAGTCTCCGTCCTGTCCGAACCCGACCTCGCGCATCAGGTAGTAGCGCACGACGTCCGGACCGAACGCGTCGACGAGAGGCCCAGGCGGGATGAAGTTTCCGCTCCGCTTGCTCATCTTTTCGCCGTTGATGGTGAGCCAGCCGTGAGCCCAGACCTGCCCGGGTGGTTCGATGCCGGCGCTCAAGAGGAACGCGGGCCAATAAACAGCGTGAAAGCGCAGGATGTCCTTGCCGACGATGTGGACGACGTCCGCGTTCGGTCCCCAAAACTCGTCGAAGAGGGGGCTCGCTTCCGCGTCCGCCGGGCCGCCGAGCGCGCTGATGTAGTTCGTGAGGGCGTCGAGCCAGACGTACATCACGTGGTCGTCGTTGTCCGGTACCGGCACGCCCCAACGAAAGCTCGTTCGGGAGATCGAAAGGTCCTGAAGCCCGCCGCGTACGAACGCCTTAACCTCGTTGAAGCGACCTTCCGGCTGCACGAAGGTCGGGTTCTTTTCGTAGAACGCGAGAAGGGGCTCGGTGTAGTTGCTGAGGCGAAAGAAGTAGCTTTCCTCTTTCTTGCGCTCGACTTTCCGCTTCTTCTTCTCGTCGTCGCTCAGCTCTTTGTATTCGAGGTCGGTGATGTAGGCCTCGTCGGCGACGGCGTACCAGCCCTCGTAGGCGCCAAGGTAGATGTCGCCTTTCTCCTCGAGGATCTTCCAAAGCGCGGCAACGCGCGCTTCGTGGCGCGCCTCGGTGGTGCGAATGTAGTCGTCGAAGGAGCAGTCGAGCTGCTCGAAGGCTTCGCGAAAGGGCGGCGACATCTCGTCCACGAAGGCCTGCGTGTCTTTGCCCAGCTCTTTGGCGCGGTCTTCGATCTTCTGGCCGTGTTCGTCGGTTCCCGTGAGGAACCGGGTCTTGCGTCCGCGAAGTCGCGCGTAGCGAGCGAGCACATCGGCGGCGACTGTCGAGTAGGCGTGTCCGATGTGGGGCCGGTCGTTGACGTAGTAGATCGGCGTGGTGACGTAGAAGCTCTTCATGGTGTGCGGCGCACCCTAACGCGCGTGGCGTTCAGGACAAGAGCCCAATTTTCGCACCGCTTTAGGCCGCACGCATGCGGTGGAGGAGCGCGTCCATGGTCATCTGCTTTTGACCGTTGGCTTCCAGGTCGAGGAGGACCTGCTGCATGAGCGCTACCCGTTCGGACGCCCGGCGAGCACCAATGCAGGCGCGCTCGCGAATCACCGAGGCCTGCCGTCGAAATCGGAGAGCGCTCTCGCCCATGCCGAGCGCTGCGGCGGCGACGTCCCGGTAAAAGAGGCAGAGCGTGTCGAGGGCGAGGAGGAGGTCATCGTGGCGCGCGAGCTCTTCTGCGGCCGCGATGAGCGCGCCAGGTCGATTTCCCTGGGCCGCTTTGTCGACGCGGAGCGCGAGTTCAAAGAGTTCCGTGGCTGCGCCGTCGGTGGCGAGCTTGAGCGCGCGGTCCGCGCGGCCGTCGGCGAGCGCGGCGGCGGTGGCCCGCACTTCGTCGTCCTCGACGCCTTCGGCTTCGAGAATCTCTTCCACGACCTCGGTGGTGAGACGCGAAAAGCGAAGCCGCTGACAGCGAGAACGAATCGTGGGGAGCAATCGGTCCGGGCGCTCCGAGAGCATGACGAAGGTCACGCCCTTTTTCGGTTCCTCAAGGGTTTTTAGGAGCGCGTTGGCGCCTTCCGCGTGCGCTTCGGGAAAGCTTATGTCCGCTTCCGGAAAGATCAGAAACGCCGCGTCGCTTTCGAAGGGCGCAAACTCCGCATAGCGAAGGATCTCTTCGCGAAGAACCTCGACCTTGATGTTGCGGTGGCCTTCGTCGCGGGGTCGAAAGATCCGAACATCGGGATGCGTCCCGTGGTCGATGCGCGCACCGGCGGACGGGCCGATCGCTTCTTTCGCGAGGGCGAGGGCCGCGCGCTCTTTGCCCACGCCGCTCGGTCCTTCAAAGAGGTAGGCGCTCGCGAGGCGCCCTTGAAGGGCGCGTTCGAGCACGCCCACGGCGATCTCCTGACAGCGAATCGACGAAAACGCGCTCATCGACGCTCACTGCCCTACGCGAAGTAGGCTCATCGCCATGGCTTCGATGGCCGAAACGACCTGGTCGGGACTGAGCGCTTCCGGGTCGACGAAGGCCTGCATCACCAGCCCGTCGAGCAGTCCGATCACGATGCGCGGAAGGATCGCCGGATCGATGGCCGGTTCGATGCCGGCGGCGGTGAGCTGCGGAAGGAGGTAGTCGCGAATCTGGGTCGCGGCGAGCTCGTAGTACTCCGCCAGCTGCGGGCGCAGTTTGTCGTCGTAGAGCGCTTGGGCAAGAAGGTCGGCGACCACGAGTGCTTCGTCGGTGCGCGTCGCCCGAACGCCCCAGAGGGTCTCGAGCGATTTGCGAAGCGAGACAAAGGGTTGGTTGCCGACGCCCCAGGCTTCGATCGTCCGCGCCTGCACCGCGTCACAGGCGGTCTTGAGGACAACCTGGATGAGCGCTTCCTTCGTCGGGAAGTGATAGTGCACCGCACCTTTGCTCATCCCGGCTTCGCGGGCGATGTCCATCAGGCTGGTGCGCGCATACCCTTGTTTGGCGAGGACACGAATCGCGGCTTGCACGATCTGGCCGGCGCTGATTTCGGATTTCTTGTAGCGCATAGGCGCGGCGCGAAGATGCCGGAGCTGACGTCGAGCGTCAACGCTCTCAGTCGTCCAGCCGGTCCTCGACGGCGTCGGGGAGGGGCCCGGTGCTCGGGCGTGCCAGCCCAATTTCAGTTGCGCGCCGGGCTCCGACAACCGGGCCAGCGCGGGTCGCGTCGTAAGGGCGATACCAGACGCTTCCTCCGTCGTTGGCGTCCCCAACCAAGAGCTCTGAATGCCGCGTGCCGTGACTTCCGCCGCAGGTGATCACGCCGGTTAGAAATCGTTCTGCGGTGGTTCCCCAATACACGTTTCGGCCGAGCCAGGTTACCTGCGAGGGGCCGACACCGACGCCCACCGCAACCCAGGGAACGCAGTCGGCGGTCGGCGCAGGGGGTGGAGAAACCGGCCGGCTGGTCAACGAAGGCGGCATTGTCACTTCAACGAGCATTTCGCTTCCGCGCCAACCCACGCGAGAGAGAAGTGTTTCGGCTTCGGCGTGCGCGAGGACGGCTTCTGCGGGCATGGTGGTCGCCCGAGCATCTCGCTCGGTGAGGCCGGGGAAGACATAGACGCGAATGCGGGCGAGCCCCGTTCCGCCGAGTTGCACGTCGGTGGTTCCGCAGACGCCAACGGTGGTCACCTCCGGATGGCAGGGGGTCCACGCGGCGAAGGCCCCACTCGCATCGCGTGCGCCTGCGCCCGAGAGAACGCTGCCAGGTTCGCCGATCGCTGCGATCACGCCGCAGCCCCCGTCCAAGCGATCGTCCATGCCGGTGTAGGGGAGCGCGACGTCTTTCCACTCCCCCACCGCTTCGTAGCCGCGCGCTGCAAGATCGTCGTGAAGTCGGCTGGCGAGTTCCGGTTCGGGAACGTGTGGACCGGGCAGGGCAGGGCCTCCGGCGCGGAGGCACCCTCGCCACATGAGCGGGGACATGGCGGCTTCCGCGCCGGGGAAGGGTTCCTGGGTCGCGACGACGTAGGGATCCTCGTCGGGGGTCGCGGTGGCCCACACGACCATCAATGCGGCCGCGAGGCAGGCGACACCGAAGACCGCCCAGATCGCGAGTCCACTCGTTCGTTCCTGTCGGGTCTCGGATTCACCCCGGGCCATCGCCGTATCCTCTCCGGTTCGTCCGCCTGGGTCCATGCCGCTGGACGGGCGGGGCGAGATCTCCTAGGAGCACGCCGTGGACGCCCTCGAAGCCTTGGCCCGTGCCCGCGGCGTGCAAACCACCCTGGTTGACGCACTGGGAGAACATCGGCGGACGTCACCGGATTCCCTCGTGGCGGTTCTTCGTGCCCTCGGGGAGCCCCTCGAGCGGGCGGAAGACGCCTGGGATGCGCTCGCGCGGCCGGTTTCGCATGCGACGGTGTGGATTGCCTGGGACGGAGAGCTGCATCCGCCGTTCTCCCGGGAAATCCGCGTCGAGGGCCGCTCCGACAGCGGGGAGACGTGGAGCGCCCTCGTGCGACCCGGGGAAGCGCTTCGCTGCCCGTTCGGGGTTCACGACGTTCACTGGGCCGGTGGCCACGCGTGGATCATCGCAGCGCCGCGGCGCGCGTATGGGGACGCGGAGCGCGCGTGGGGTCTCTTTGCGCCGCTCTACGCCATCTTCGAAGAGGGCTGCGAAGATCTCGGCCACTTCGGAACGCTGCGCGCCGCAGCGGCGGCAACGCGCGCTCACGGAGGGCGCTACTTCGCGACGCTGCCGCTCCTCCCCACGCTTGCGGACGCGCCCACCCGCGAACCGAGTCCCTACGCGCCGAGCAGTCGGCTGGCGTGGAACGAACTCTACCTCGATCTTCGCGCGCTTCCGGAGGCGCGCGGCGAGACGTTGTTGCCGAAGGTGGGCGCCTACGTGGACTGGGACGCGGAAGCCGACGCACGTTTCGCGCTTCTTCGCGATTTCGCGGCGCGCTGCAGCGACGACGCGCTGGACGTCTGGCGCCAGGCGCATCCGCTCATCGAAGCGTACGCGCGTCATCGCGCCGCACGAGCGTATGGAGGCGACGAGGCCATGGTTCGTGCGCTGGTGTACGCGCAGTGGCGGGCTGAAACGCAGCTCGCGAACATCGACGGGCTCTACCTCGATCTTCCCCTCGGGGTTCACCATGAAGGCTTCGACGTTGCGCACTTCGGCGATCTCTTTGTCGAAGGCTGTTCGGCGGGGGCGCCGCCGGATCCTCTTTTTGCCGGCGGCCAAAACTGGGGCTTTCCGCCGATGCACCCGGAGCACGAACGCGCTTCGGGCTACGCGTACCTTCGGGCCTGCCTCGAGCACCACATGCGCGTGGCGGACGTGCTGCGGATCGACCATGTCGCGTGGCTTCATCGGCTCTACTGGATTCCGCAGCACGCGGCGCCGACCGACGGCGCGTATGTGAATCATCCGCATCCGGAAGAGCTCTACGCGCTCCTGTCGCTTCTTTCCCATCGGCACCAGTGCCGCATCATCGGCGAGGATCTTGGCACGGTGCCGGACGCGGTTCGGCACGCGATGGGGGAGCACAACCTCTGGCGTACGTGGGTGCAGCAGCTCTTCGCGCACGGTGGCGGGTGGGATGCGCCGCCCGATGCCGCCGCGGTGACGGTGAACACGCACGACCTGCCCACGTTCGCGGGGTGGTGGACGATGGGCGACATCGATGAATGGGTCGCTCTCGGGCTCTACGACGAGGCTCGGGCCGACCACGAGAAACAAGCCCGCGGCCACGTTCTCGCCGCGCTTCGCCGCGCCGCCCAGGCGGGGGAGGACGCGTCGCCGCAGCAAATCGTGGAGCGACTTCTTCCCCTCCTCGCCTCGGGGCCAGGTCAGCTCTTGCTCATCACCCTGGAGGATCTCATGGGCGAGGTTCGGCCCCAGAACATTCCTGGAACGCACCGCGAGCGTCCCAACTGGCGCGGTCGCGCTCGGCGTTCCCTCGCCGTCTTGGGCGAGCAAGCCCCGCTCTTCGCGGAGATCGGAAGCATTCGATGAGCGGTGAGACGTTGCCCGAGCTCGTCGCGATCATGCGGACCCTCCTCGGGCCGAAAGGCTGCCCCTGGGACAAGGAGCAGACCCTCGAATCGCTACGGCCCTACGTCGTGGAAGAAGCGCACGAGGTGGTCGATGCGATCGACAAAGGCGACGCGGAGGGTCTTCGCGAAGAGCTCGGCGACCTCCTCTTTCAGATCGTCTTTCAAAGTGAGCTCGCCGCAGCGCAGGAGTGGTTCGGCATCGACGACGTCGTCGCCGCGATTCGCGACAAGATGGTGCGCCGTCACCCGTGGGTGTTTGGGGATCAGACCATCGACACCGCGGAGGGTGCCCTCGATCGCTGGGAAGCGATGAAGGCGAAGGAGAAGAAGGATCGGGGCGCGCTCGGCGGCGTTCCTGTCGCGTTGCCCGCGCTCTTGCGCGCCCTTCGAGTCGGCGAAAAGGCCGCGGCGGTGGGCTACGACTGGCCGGAGGCAGCGGGGGCGCGCGCGAAGGTCGACGAGGAGCTCGCGGAGTTTGACGAAGCCGTGCGCGCGGACGACCGTGAGGCGATGGAGGCCGAGCTCGGGGATCTTCTCTTTGCGCTTTCGAGCCTCGCGCGAAAACACAGCCTCGACCCGGAAGCTGCGCTTCGCGGCAGCTTGGGACGTTTTTCCCGGCGGTTTCGGCATGCGGAGCTAGCGGCGCAAGAGCGTGGCGGGCTACGCGAGCTCGACGACGAAGCACGTGACGCGTTGTGGGACGACGCCAAGGCCGCCGAGTCGAGCTGAACGCTCTCGCCCCGCTTTCGATTCGTCCTTATGCTCGAAGGGTGCTGGGTCGAACGATCGCGTGGATGCTGCCGGCGCTCTGTGTGCTTGGCTGCGCGAGCCGCACCGTCGTTGGAACGGTGCAGGTTCCGGCGACGGTTCCTCTTCGGACCTTTCCGCACATCCTCGTCGCGAGCGGTCATCAGCCCTCTGAGATCCTCCTCGCCTCCGAGCTCGTTGCCCATCTGCAAAGTGCGCGGTCCGATCAAGACGTGCGGCGTGTTTCACGCGACCAGCTCGAGCCCATGCGCCAGCGGGGCGAGATTCCCGTCGCGAGCGTCGTGGTGCTGGTGGAGCTCGACGCTCGCTCGCGAACTCGAACGCGGTTCAGCACGCGCCCGGAAACGGTGTGTGGACCGACCGGGTGTTTCACCCGCAACCGAACTGACAGCTACGACGTGCCGACGCTCTTCGCGCAGACTCGAATCACGGTCTTTGAGGGGCCGTCGGCGCGGGTGCTTCAGCGACTCAGTCTCGACGTCACCGAAGAAGGACGCGGGTACGATCGCATGCGCGATCGCGCGGTTCGGCGCCTCGCCGTTCGGCTGAAGAACCTCGTCGACGCCCGCGTGGAGCAAGTGCGGGTGCGACTCCTCGACGTGAACACGCCCGCGGTCGAACAAGCGCTCCTCGAGATGGAAGAGGGTCGCTGGCGAGAAGGCCGCGTGCGTCTGGAGCGCTTCGTGCGCGGGGACGGTCTTTCGCCGCTCTCCAGCTCGGACCGGGCCCGGGTGTACTACGACCTCGCGATGGCGCGCCGCTTTGATCCGGTGAGCCTGGAGAGGGATCCGGAACGTCATTTTCAGGCCGCCGAAGCGCCGCTGCAACGCGCGATTCGTCTCGATCCGGCGCCCCTTTACGACGAGGCACTCCGGGCGCTCCGGCGACACCGCTCGCACTTTGTCGTGCTGCAGGAACAGGAGCAGGCGGCGGAGCACAACTACCAGCTGCGGGGACAGACCACGATTCCGCCACCCGAAACGCTTCCGACGCCGCCGCCCGGCTACGGGCAGTAAACCCTAAAGGTCGCGGTCGGAGATCGCGACGACGTCCTGGATGCAGGACGCGCCCGCGACCAGCATCGCGAGTCGATCAACGCCGAGCGCGTTGCCGCCCGAGGGGGGAATCCCCTTTTCGAGGGCACCGAGAAAACGCTCGTCGTGGGGGTAGACCACCTGGCCGGCGCGCCGGCGCGCTTCCTGATCCCGTTCGAGGCGCGCGCGCTGCTCCACCGGATCGACGAGCTCGCCGAAGCCGTTGCAGAGCTCGAGACCGCCGACGTACGCCTCAAAGCGCTCGCAGACGTTGGGGTCATTCGGATCGATGCGCGCGAGCGACGCCATCGACGCGGGCCAGTGCGTGAGGAACACGGGGCGGTCGAGGAGCGCCGGCTCCACTTTCTCAATGAGGAGACGAAAGAATCGCTCCTCGTCTGGCAGGACGGCGCGAACCTCCACCTGCGCGTAGCGACGAAAGGCGTCCTCCACCCGAAGGCGTTCCCACGGCGACGCGACGTCTGCCCCGCAGGGAAGTACGGTCGTGCCGAGGACGCTCTTCGTCACGAACGCGACGAGCGCTTCGGTGTCGGCCATCACGTCGCTCATCGAGGCGGAGGCGCGATACCACTCCGCCATCGTGAACTCCGGTTCGTGGTGAGCACCGATCTCGCCTTTTCGAAAGCAGCGACCGACCTGCACGATGCGCGTTGCCCCGGCCGCGAGCAGCCGCTTCATCTGATACTCGGGGCTGGTGATCAGCCACCGATCCTCCGATGGGAACGCGTCGAGATGAAGATCGAGGCCGGGGGACGGGACCCGCGTCGGCGTCTCCACCTCGAGGAAATCGTGCTGCCAGAAGAACTCGCGCAGCGCGCGAAGCACCTTGGCGCGTATCGCGAGCCC
>JBCDAA010000343.1:0-9668 GCA_039186435.1 Myxococcota bacterium
CTTCAGCGCGTCCCGAAGCTGTTCGAGGCGCTGCTCCGAGATCGCGTCTCGCTTCAGAAGCGCCTGGACTTCCTTCGAGGCCACGGCGCGCTCGGCGAGTTCGAGGACGCTTGCGCCTTTGCCGACTTCCTTGAGCGCTCCGTCGAAGAGGTCGTTGAGTCGTCCTCGGCCTTCCAGGAGTCGAAACGTTCGAAGAGCCGGGGTCGCCACAACGCGAAAGCTCTGCCGAGCGGCTTTCGCGTGGGCGAGGAGCTCTTCGACGACGTCAGGATCGTACTGCGCCTCGGGCCAGGACTCGGCCTTTTCGCGGAGCTCGAGGTACTCAAAGATGCGCAGCGCGTGGGCACCGAGCGCGCGCGGCGGAAGCTCCGTGTCGGATGCACAGGGTTCGTTGCAGGAACAGCTCACAGCAGATCTCCTTGGCAGATCAGAGAAGAGAGAGGCGCGGAGAGCGACGCTTCGAAGTTGCGGTCCAGACGCCACGGCGACGCGAGAGGCCGGAGGGCTGGGCCGAGAACGTGCCGGCCGATTCGTTGGAGCCACGCCTCGAGTTCGTCGAAGGCTTGGCTGACGCCGGAGCTCTGCGCGAAGACGCGAAAGAGCTGCGGGTTTCGCGTGGGGTTTCGAAGATCACCGAGTTCCTCCGTGATGTCTTCGCCGGCGATCTCGCCGGCGAGGGCCTGGGATTCCACCACCGCTTGCACGCCTACGTTGTCGGCGATGGTGTCGGTTCCGTAGTGAAACGAAGCGCTGGCGGCGTCGCGTACGCGGTAGCGAATGCGAGCGGTTCCCGGAACGACGTCTTCGCCAACGAGTCGAAGGGGCACGGCGACGTCGACGGAGGGCCGGGGGATCGATGGCCAACGCGCGAGGATGGTGGCGACCACGACGCTTTCGGTCAGAAAGACGCCCATGGACTTCGCGCCGGTAAAAGGTTCAATCGGCGCCCGGGATGGAGCGCGATCGCCCGGTGTGAGGAGGAAGGCCAGCGTGAGCCAGGAACCGTTCCAAAGGATGGAGCTCGTACCGATCGCGGTGACTTCGAAGCGCGTCATGGTTGGCGGTGTGACCGATCCTTCACCGAAGAACTGCGCCGTGGGCACAACCCGTCGTGCGCCCCAGCCGCGAGCGATGTCCTCCGCTTCGGTCTGGATGCGCGCTGCGAAGATGCACGTCTTCGATCTGCACGTCTTCGATCTGCAAGGAGGCATCCGCGAAACGAACCCTGGCGTCAGCTCGAAAGCGCGCGGCGTCGGCGTCGACGTGGACCGGCCCGGAGACCCTCACCGTGGTCGAGGACACCGTGACTTCTTCACTGACGGGGCCCGAGTCGACCGGAACCTGATTTCGAAACGGAGGTGACGCGTCTCGAAAGCTCTCGCGGTCCACTCTCGCGGCGTGGCTCTCGGGCGTTTCGTGGGCGAGAACGCGTAGCTCGGCACGGCAGGTCACCGTGACTTTGGGATCGACCCCGCTGGTTACCGAAACGCTCAGGGGGCGAAGCCGCACGCGGATCGACTCGGCCGCAAACTCGACGCGCACTTGTCGCGGCAGAGGAGGCCAAGCGATGACCGGCTCGCGGCGGTCGATCGCAGCCACCACCGTTTGCACCGCGGTCTCCTCTTCCGAGGTGAGTGCGGCCGCCGACACGGTGGTCTGGGTAGAAACGCGGCTCTCTTCGAGGTCGCGCCGGAGGGCGAGCAGCATCGCGCGGGAACTCGACTGAATGAGCGCGTCGTAGCCCGCTCCCTGCACCTGCTGGAGACACGGCGGCGTGAACGGAATGACTCCGTCAAAGCGAGCGACGCCCGATGGCCGGAAGGCCTGCTCTAGTAACGGGCTCGACTCTAGTAGCACCTGTCGTTTTTGAACGGACACCTCAACCTCCCCTGTTTGTCGTGTCGACGTGCGGACAAACTAGGGCGGTGAATTCAGGCTGAGAACTGCAAGAGTTCTTGCCCCCTCTTTGGCGTCAGGGCGTCAGAGGTCTTCGAGCAGGCGCCGGCGTTCGGCAAAGCGATCCCGAAAGGTGTTCGGGTTGCCTGCAGCGCGCGCGATCTCGTTGATCGCACGCGCCCATTCGCGATGCCGGCGATAGCGTCCGCGAAGATCTTCCGCGCGGTGCACATGCCCCCAGTGCGGGATCGCTTCGTAGTCGTCGATGATCGATTGGACGCGCTCAAAGAAGACTTCGTTGCCGGGCATGTCCCGAATGGTCCAAAGCTCGACGTGTCCTGAGAGCGGATGCTGCTGCACCCCGAGGGAGGCGCGGGTGGCCTGCGTAAAGCGCAGGTTGATGATCAAAATAAAGGGATGCGCCTCGCGAATTTCCCGCGCGACCGCGAGCACCTCGTCTGTAAAGGGGATGAGTTCGTCGGCGCGCACGATCAGCTCCTGGCTGTGAATCAGACGAATCAGCGGCGGATGCTGATTGGGCGGCGTGTGCACCGGCGGCGTGTAGCCGGGCGCAGTGCAGTCGTCCTGCTGCGTCATGATCTGATAGCTCTTCGCGCGGGTGATCCCCGGGGGTCGCTGGTCGAGGTTCGTGAAGAGGTTTTGAATCGTGTCGACGATCACGCGGCCATCGATGCCGTAGAACCCGGCGCGCCACATCACCGAAAGAAGGTGCGGCATGGCGTCGGCGAAGGCGCGCTCCACGTCCTCGGCGTCGCTTCCATCGGCAGCGCGGCGGATCACCTCCACGATGTCCTCCACGGCGTTGAAGAGGTCGCGGACCAGCGCGATCTCGCGCTCGATTTCCGGGATGCGCCACCACTCGAAAGGGTTGGTAAAGATGCGCGCGAGCTCCGCGCTTCGCCGGGCAAAGTAGACCGCAAAGCCACCGAGGACGGCCCCGATCGCCCCACCGACGGCGAGGGTCGCACCCGGAAGAAGAGGAAGCGCGACCCCCAACAAGCTGCCCAGCGCTGCAGCGCCGACAGGACTGATCCCCGACGACGTCGAGGGCGGTGGTCGCGGGTCCACCTCGAGACGGCTCGGTTCGCGCGTGGTGACCCAGCACCGCGGCGACGTGGGGTTCATGGAGATCTCGAGCACCCACGGGGGCGTCACGCCCGGCGCGAGGACTTCCGTTCGTATTCGGTCCTGCACCGCCGGCCAGGGCATGAGCGTTGTCTCCTGCTGGAGCACGTGCCGCTGCACGACCTCAACGACATACGAGTAGACCACCCCTGCAGTGCCCATGGAGACGAGCGCCGCATCGAAGAGCTCGTCGTCGTAGCGAAGCTCCAGACAAGGATCGAGCACGCCGCGCGCCATGAGATCGCGCATCGCGTCTTCGCGGGTAATGCGCATTCGGTCCGGTTCGATCCACCACTGCTTGCCCCCGGGGCCCACGAGATGAATCGCGCGCACGAGATCGGGGATGGGCGGCATGTCCGCGTTCGCGCCGTGGGTGCTGGTGTTGATCGCACCCGCGATGGTTTGCCCGTTGCTGCCGCCGAGGGTGGCGATGGCGCGGGGCGGCTCGGAGGTATCGAGAAAGCAGTTGAGATCGATGAGGTTGATGCCGGCTTCGACGTGCACGAGGCGCTCTTCCGGGCGCAAGCGAAGGCGGTTTTCGTCCGTGCCCAAGAGGTCGACGCGTCGTCGTCCCATGCCGTCGAGGGTGTTGATGGTGCGCGCGTTGAGGACCGAGCGAAACGTGCCGAGCGCTTCCGGAAGCACGTGCGTGAGCACGCTGTTGAGCCGTGCGATGTCGACAAAGAGCGGCGTCGGACGCGCGATCACACAGTCGGAGTAGGACCAGCCACTCCCGGTCACGCCAAGTTTCACGTTGAGGCGCTCGGCGCTTCGAACGGCGTCGACGAGCTCGTCGAGGGATGTGGGGCGATGCACGCCTGCGGCGGGACGACGGTGGTTGCCGTACCAGTTTTCGAACCCCTCGGGCGAGAAGGAGGAGATCGCCGTGCTCGCGGGGCGCTCGATGCCGACGCGAAAGGAGCGACTGTGACGGCCGCAGGGTCCGATCGCGGTCACGGTGACGCGCACGGACGCGTGGTCCGCGGGGATCGTGAACGTGGCCGAGGTTTCGCTCGCGACGGTTTCGAGGGAGGTTTCTTCGGTGCTGCCCTCACCAACCGAACGCGTTCGCCCGATCGCGATCTCGATCGCTTCGGCGTTGCACGCCTCCCACTCGACGGTGACGCGCTGTCCTACGGAAACACATCGTCCGCCGTCGTGCGTCAGCGTGCGGACGTACGTTGCGCCGCCTTCGAAGATCACTTCGCCGTCTTGCTGGGCGAGGGTCGGATCGAGGTTGATCCCGCACACTCGCCGTCCAGGAAGGGAGGGAACGGAGACCTCGAGGGGGCCGCAGAGAGCGCCGTCCGGAACCGTGACGGTGAACTGGTTGCCCTCCAGCGGTTCCGACGCGGTGGCGATGCGCGCGGCTTCGGGGCCAAGGCCGCGAAAGCCGACGCTTGGTGTGACGTCGACCGAGCCCGGTCCGCGGCCGACCCAATCGATCGTGAAGGTCACCTCGTCGCCAGGGCATGCGTCGGGAGGCTCGATGTTGGTGACGCGAAAGCGAAGCATGCCCGCCGCGGCGGCTTCCGCGATGGCTTCGGCAGCTTCCGGACAGTGATGGCGAACGTCCGGCACCGACGGATTGGGAACGGGCGGGATTCGCGGAATCGGAAAGGGAGGAAAGTTGCCGGGATGTCCAAAGTCCGGACAAAAGCCGGCGTACGACGCGAACATGCGGGAAAAGGACGCGTCGCTTCCCGCAAGGGATCGCTCCGCTGCACGAACGAGCGGCTCGAGATGCGAGAGCGCGCGAAGCTGCTGGTAGACGGTCTCGAGGTTGCGCGCCATCGCGCTTTCATTTCCCGCGCCTGCGTAAGCCGCCGCGGCCGTGAGAATCGCCGTCGCGGTCGGTCCGACGAGGCCTTGCCCTGCCTGCGCATTTTTGGATCCGACCGACATCGCTTTGATCCGTTCGCCCGCGCTCGCGATCGGTACCTCGTCGAAGGTGAGTCGTGCGGCGTTCCAGGCGGCCAGCTGATCGAGTTCGTCCTGAAAGCGCTGTCGATCGAGCTCGCGCCCTTGAAGAACCCGCCGTCCAAGTTCGACCAGGCCCGGAATTCGCGCGATCGGCGGAAGCGCGCAGGTGAGCCGGTCGAGGGCGAGCGTCATCACATCCGCCTCGAAGGGAAGCGCACGGGCCGCTTCCCCGATCACGTCAAGCGGACCCTCCGGAAGCGGAAACGCGCCCGGCTCGGAACAAAGCGCCGTGCCTTGGAGCGACGCGGGATCGATCTCGACCACCGTTTCATCGCCCTTCTGCGGGGAGCACGTTCCGAGAACCCGTTCCCGATCGTCCAGAACCTCGACCGCCTTCGCGGGTTCGATGAGAGCCACCCGTCCATCCGCGTTCGTTCGCAAGAGCTCCTTGCCCGCGCGTACCAGTGCTCCCGAAACCGGCTTTCCCGATGCCATCACTCGAACAATCACTGCACCCTCCCTTGCGTCGACCGCTGGAACTCGTTCCCCGGGGTAGTTCAGCGCCAACTGCGGCGGTTGAACACTGCAAATGTTCTTGCCCCCTCCCTACATAGACATCGGGTCTGACATCGCCGAGTCTCTCTCCATGCGCACGAGCCTCGCCATCGTTTGCCTTGCACTCGCATCCACGGCGTCGGCGGATGTCATCGACGAGAACTACGAGCCGCCGACCTGTCCGCCGATGACCTGTCCGGACGGGAGTTTCGCGCTGAGCGGCAGCCACGGAAGCTGCCCCGCAGGGTGTCACCCCGGCGAGGTTTGCGAGAACACCGCGAGCTGCGCGGCTTCACCGGGTGTGCAGTGTGTTCCGACCCGTTTTTGCATCGCGAAGCGAGCCGCCGGTCGACTGGCGGAGGTCGACATGATCGTTGGCACCCCTAGCGCAGATGGAACGTGCAGCGAGGGTGAGCCGAGCATCGAGTCGCGCTGCCACCGACCGCCACCGCCACAAACGCAGCCCGCGGAGGAGGAAGACTCGGGTTGCTCCGTCGCCGGCGCCGCGTCGGGTACCTGGGCGCTTCTTGTTCTGCTCGCCCTTCGGCGACGAGCACTCTAGACGGCTTCTTCTTCCTCTTCGTCGTCTTCGTCGTCACTGTCGTCGTTCTGCAGGCTTTCGGGAATCTCAAGGAGACGCTCGTTCCCGTCGGTCACCTTTTCTTCGGTGAGCATGTAGCCGTTGATGGTGCGATTCCATCGCTGACGAAGCGTGGTGTCGTGAAGGATCATCGTCGCGTGGTCGTACCAGGACACCGTCACAAAGGACGTTGCGCTGTCTCGGTTGTCGCCGACCTCGACCTGAATGATCTCGGAGTCCGCGATCTGAAAATCACGATGCCACCCGTGATGCGTCGCGCGAAACTGCAGTTTGTAGGGCGCCGCGACGCGCAAGGTGGCAAGGTCCAGACGGTTCCAGCGAACCTCGTCGTTGAGCCCCACCACCGAGTCGCGGAGCTTTTCCTCCGCGCTGATGTTGTTGAAGACGCAGCCGGTAAAGCTGAGGGCGAGGCAGACGAGAAGGACGCGCATGCGCTGACCCTACGGACGTGCGGGATCGGCGGCAAAAAAGTGGCAGGCCTGTCTCACCCGTCCCAGCCGCCGAGGACCGGGAGAGCCGCTCGCGCGAGGGAGCGGGTGAGGCGAACCGACGCGCGGTTGTCCTCGTTGGCGAGCATGACGATCGTGAGTTCGGCGTCGCGAAAGCGAAGGACCTCGGCGAGGTAGAATCCGTTACCCCCGTCGTGCCAGCTGAGCTCGCCAGCGGGCGTCGTTTGCTGCACCCAGCCGTAGCCGTAGAAGGTGTCCCCGAAGCCTTCGTCGACGAGGCGCCCTTGGTAGAGGGCAAGGCTTTCGGCGGTGAGGACTTCTTCCTCTGCGAGCGCTTCGGACCACCGCACGAGATCGTCCGCCGTGGTGAGGAGACCCCCGTTGCCGAGGAGGTTCCAGTAGGGGCCTTCCTCGCCCCACGGGAGCTCGTTGGCAACGATGGCCACGCCGCCCTGATACGCCGTCGCGACCGTGCGCTCGCTCCACGCCGGCGTGAGGTAGCCGGTCCACGCGAGGTCCGCGCGATCCAAGATCTCGGTGCGAAGCGCCGCTTCGTAGGTTGCGCCGGTTGCGACCTCGGCGATCGCCGCTGCCATCGAGTAGCCAACGTTGGAGTAGAGGTGCACCTCGCCGGGTTCGGCTTCGAGCGGGGCTGCAAAGGCGTCCTCCAAAAACCCGGCGCGATCGAGGGCGTCGTAGTCGAACCCGAGCGACTCTGGAAAACCGGAGGTGTGCGTGAGCAGCTGGTGAATGGTGATCCCGGCTTTGTCTGCGGGCGCCTCCGGAAAGAAGTCGCCGATGGTGTCCTCGACGGAGAGTGCGCCACGTTCCGCGAGTCGAGCGAGGAGCGCGCCGGTGAACTGTTTGGAGAGCGAGCCCATGTCGAAAACGGTCTCACGGGTGTTGGGAATGCCCATCGCGCGGTTCGCTTCACCGGCAGCTTCCGCGAGGAGCGTTTCGTCGCCGCGCTGCACGATCGCAACGCCGGAGAAACCGTCGTCCACGGCCGCGGCCCAGGCCTGCTCGAGGGGCGTCTGCGCGCCGGCGTCGATTCCGACGTCTGCAGCGCCGGCGTCCGTGCTTGTGTCCGCGCCGCTGTCGAGAACTGCGCTCGCGTCGTCCCCGCATCCGAGCGCGACGATCAACCAAAGCCATGCTGTTTTCATCGCTTCGAAGGAAGCAGCCGCCCGCGTGCCAAACCACGCGCTTCCGACGAGCCCGGACAAAATTCGGACGAGGCGTCGCCCTAGCTCGACGAGCCCGCGAGGCCGACGGTCTCCCGGAGCAGCGCCTGGCGAACCTCGCGGGTTCGTTCCCGCGACACCGGGACCTCGGTCCCGCCGGCGAGCTGCAGGATCGCGGCTCCCTCCTGCCGAAGCAGCGCTTCCACATGGGCGGGCGCCACGAGCCAATTTCGATGAACGCGAAGGAAGTCCGGCCCGAGGGCAGCGCTGAGTTTGGCGAGGGAGGGATCCACGACAAAAGTCCCTTCGCGGTGGTGCACAAAGGTGAGTCGCTCCCGCGCTTCAAAGGCGTACGCGCCCGCGATGTCCAAAAAGCGAAGCGCGTTTCCGTCCCGCGCCACCAGCCGCGCCGGTCCCTCTTCGCGTGGTTGCGAGCGAATCCGGTCGACGCAGCGCTGCACGCGCTCCCCGCGAAAGGGCTTGAGTAGATAGTCCACGACGCCGAGCTCGAAGCCCTGAACGGCGTGCGATGGCGACGCGGTGGCGAGTACGATCTTCGTCGCCGCCGAGAGCGTTTTGGCGAGGTCGAGACCGGACGTGTCCCCCGGCGCATCGACGAGGCGAATGTCGACGAACGCGACGTCCACGCGCCGCTCCTTCACGAGGCGCGCCGCTTCTTCGGGATCGCCGGTCGAGAGCGTGTCCCGAAACGCGCCCGTCCCTTCGAGAAGCTCCGCGAGAAAACGCCGCGCGGGGAGCTCATCGTCCACGATCAATCCGGTCAGTCCGTTCACGCGGTCCTCCGCGGCAGAATGACGGTCACGCGCGTTCGCGTCGACGACGAATCGATGTCGAGGCTCCCTTTCTCGAGGCCGATGCGCCGCTCGACGAGGGAAAGCCCGTGGCCAAACGAGGGCTCGCCTTGAAAACCCGGGCCATCGTCCTCGACGACGCAGCGAATGGACCCCCCTTCGGGCGCGATCCGTACCGCAACCTCGCCACCCTCTTTGTGGCGAAGCGCGCCGTGGGAGACCGCGTTTTCCAGGAGCGGCTGAAGAAGCAGCGCCGGCAGGAGCGCATCGCTCACGCGCGCGTCGATGTCCCGGTGAATCTTCAGTCGTCCTTCGTGGCGACTCTGAAGAATCTGCGAAAGACCCTGGAGCCACGCGACCTGATCGAGAACCCGCTGGTAAGGCTCGTCCGCGCCCTCGAGAAGCTCGCGGAGGAGATCGCCGAGTACCCCGAGCAGCTCCCGCGCCTGCTGTGGGTGGCTTACCACCGTGGCCGAGATCGTGTTCAGCGTGTTGAGGAGAAAATGCGGCTCGAGCCCTCGCCGAATGCGCGTGATCTCGGCTTCGTGTCTCCACTCGTTGCGCTGTTTGGCGAGCTCTGCCTGCTGAGCGAAGCGCTGCGGAAGCTCGATCAAGAGCGCCCAGAACCCAAAGAGCGCGTCGCCGTCGAAGAAGCCGATCAGCGCGGCTTCCGCGGGCGACGCAAAGCCCGTCCACGCTTCGGCGCCCTCCGGAAACGCGACCGGTAGCGCAGCGACGATCGCATGGGTCAACACGCTGATGGCGGCGCTCGCGGCGCCCGCAGTGAGGGCGAGGAGGAGGAGGAGCGCCCAGGGGCGCCGCACGCGCGTTTCCGCATACGCGCCAACGAGCGTGAGCGCGGTGAGGACGGTTCCGATCCAAAGGCCGAGTCCCACAAAGGTGAGCACGCCGAAGGTGGCAGGTCGCGTCAGCGTGGTGAGGATGCTGAGAACGACCAACGTGAAAAGAAACCCGAGGCCGAGTCGCTTCGCTCGATTCATCCCGTCCACGTACCACTTCGATCCTTGCGCAGGCAGGCGACGGACTTAAGGTAGGCCGCGCATCGTGGGGAAGTTCAGCGGCTGAACGCCCGGCTTAGGAC
>JBCDAA010000344.1:0-9656 GCA_039186435.1 Myxococcota bacterium
CCACGTGGTAGAGGAAGTCCGGCGAACCGAGGGTCGCTTCGATGACGAGGCGAATCCCGTCGTCGAAGGAGCTCTCGTTGCCAACGCGCCAGGTTGCGAGGAGGTCGTCAACGTCGCCCCCCGTGAGTTCGCGGCGGAAGGCGCGGCGACCAAAGTCCGCGATGAACCCGCGCGCGCAGTCTTCGCCGCTGGTGCAGGTCATCGGGAGGTCGGCTTCGCGGGCGAGCTCGCGCGCGGCTTCGAGATATTTTTCAACGTGGAGCGAGCTGATCGTTCGCGCGGCTTCGAAACCGGCGACGCGCTCGTCTTCGACAAAGCCTTCGGCGACCGCGGCGTCGACGTTCAGAAGATCGGCGAGCGTGTTTTGATATTGCACGCGCGTGAGGCGCGAGAGCGGCCGGCCGCCGCTGTCCACGGGCGCGTCCGCGCATTCGTCGAGGCTCGGGAGTGTGGGGCGTTCCGCGGGCGGGTCCGGTTCGGTGAGAGTCGGTTCGCCGACGGGGTCGCCAATGACTCCGTTGCAGCCGAGGAGAGTGATGCATCCGAAGAGGAGAAGACGCATGCGCACTCGTTGTGCAAAGGACGTACCGCTATGAAATCACGTTGGAAGTCGTTGGTGCGGTCGACGATCCGTATCCCCGCAAACGACGGGTGTCGCCTCGAGGGATACATCGTTCAAGGCAGACAGACGCGTTCGGGGCGGAGGGCCACGGCGTCTTCGGCGACTGCGGCGCTGCCGAGGACGAGTCGTGCGTTGGTGCCCCAGCAGTAGACCGCGCCGCCTTCGCGAATTGCGCAGGTTTGTACGAGCGCCTGGTCGACCTCGATCCATCGCGTGCCGGGCGCGACCTCGGTGGGTGTGGTGCGGGGCTCTTGATCGCCGAGGCCGAGCTCGCCGCTTTCGTTGGGACCGAAACAAAAGAGCGCGCCCTCCGCGTCGATCGCGCAGGTGCTGCAGCCGGTGGCGATCGCTTGCACACCCGTCACTCCATCGACCCGTTCGGGGGTGGTCGCGTCGACGTCGCCGATTCCGAGGGCGCCGGTTTTGCGCTCGCATCCCGTAAAGCGCGCGTCGCTCGTTCCGCGGCCTTTGCCCCAGCACCAAAGGGTGCCGTCGGTTTGCGTGGCGCAGGTATGCCGAATGCCAACGTCGGCTTCGGACCATCCAGTTCCGAGGGAGATCGGCCCGGGCAGCGAGTTGCCGCTCGAACCCGCACCGAGTTCCCCGTCGGCGTTCCAGCCGAAGGTCAGAAGCTCGCCGTCGGTGCGAACGACGGCGCTGGTCCACTGCCACGCGTGGACGGAGGCCACCCTGCTGATTCCCGGGAAGACGATCGGCTCCGTCCGGACCTCGTTCCGCGGGATGTCGGCGCCGAGCATGAAGTTGGCGTTCGTTCCCCAGCCGTAGAGCACCCCTTCGTCCACGCCGAGTCCGCCGCTCAGGGCGATCGCGAGGGACGAAAACGCGCGATCCGCAGGTTGCGCGAGCGGACCGAAAACGTTTTCAGCGGCACCGTCTCCGAGACCGAGCTGCGCGCTGTTGTTGGATCCCCAGCAAAGTGTTTCGCCGCGACGTACGCCGCAGGTCGAGCGAAGCCCGGTTGAAACACGCTCCCAGCCCGCACCGAGGATCTGCGCCGGTTCCACGGAGGCGTCGTCGAAGCCGCCGGTGCCGAGCTCGCCGACGGAGCTGCGACCCCAGCAAAAGAGTCGGTCGCCCGCGAGGGCGCAGCTGTGAAACTGCGCGGTGTGCACCGAGGTCGCAGGGGTTTGCGGAATGCACGTTCCGTCAACGCATCGATCTCCAGCGCACTCGCACGCGCCGCACGGATCTCCTCCGTCGGACTCGGCCGCATCGCGCGGGACGTCGGTATCCGCCGCGTCGATGCCGGCGTCCCGAACCGCGCCGGTGCAAAGGCCCTCGTCGCAACCCATGCATGCCGGTTCGAGGACGGGCTCGACCGCCACGACGATCGCATCCTCCGAAAGGGGAAGCTGCGCCGACAAGCACCCGCGTCCGATGACCTGGCAGCTGGCATCGCGAAGTACGATCTCAAAGCCATACTCGCCGCGGCCGAGATCGGGCGGCGTCATGCCGGAACCGTCGGCGCGAAAGCGGTCCTCGAAGATCACGGTTCCGTCGCATCCGCCTTCGCGAACGCGCGCTTCGACCGACGCGGGGTCGCCCGCAAAGCGATAGTTCCAGGTGAGGGAGCGCGAGTTTTCGCCGCAGCTCGCAAGGAGGAGGAGAACGACCAGCGAGCGCCTCATGGCACCCTCATGGGCGGCGTGAGATCGGTGCGGACTCCATCGTCGCGGAGGGCGAGGCCAACGCCGAGAGCTGCGCCTGCGATCACCACGAGTAAGACCGGGGCGAGCCAGCGCCAGATGCTGCGCGGCTCTTCGTCTTCTTCGATTCTCGCGACCGGAGTGGCGGGCGTGACCTCGCCTTCGACGAAGAGTGGCGCCTGCTGGGTGCCCTCGAACGCAAGCACCGCGCCGCCGGGCCCGATCACTTCCGCAACGAAGCGAGTTCCCGGCGCAAGCAGGTGCTGCGTTCCCGAGCGCGGACGCCACTCGTCGCTCTCGAGGCGAACCTGAACCTGCCGCACGATACGCGCGAGGTCGCCGGTGACTCGAAGGGAAACCTCCTCGTCGTTCCCGTCACGACGTCGATCGAGCGCAAGCGCCAAGGGGGTTCGAACCTCGCCGCGCAGGGCTTCCACGCGCCGGCTTAGCGAGGGTGGCGCGTCGCGGAGGGTCGCATTGGGATCGAGCGAGAGAAGGGCCGAAAGGGTCTCTTCGACGCCGGCGTCGTTTCGCTCGGCGTGGTGAACCCGCGCGCGTAGCGCGTACACGGCGACGACCTGGCTTCGGTCGAGGTTGTCACCCTCAAGAAGCGCATCGAGGGTCGCACCCGCGGCTTCGAACTCGCCGTTTCGATAGCTCGCCTCGGCGTCCTCCAGGGACTGCGCGTCAACGTTCGAAGCAACAAGAAGAAAGGCAATCGCGACCAACAGCGGGCGGCGCATTGCAGGCGATTGTATCACTTCAATCCGTGACGCCTTAGCAACCGATAGAGGTAGGGGCGATTCATCGCGGCGGAGCGGGCCGCCTGGGACACGTTGCCGCCGTGATGGGCGAGGAGCGCTTCCAGGTACTCGCGCTCGAAGTGTTCGAGGGCGCGGCGTCGCGCTTCCGGGTACGTGATCGTGGGATCCACACCGGCTTTGACGGGTTGCTCCGCGATGGGAAGCACATCGTCGAGAACCATGCAGCGCTCCACGTAGTTGCGAAGCTCTCGGACGTTTCCAGGCCAGCTTGCCCGTCGAAGATGGTCGAGAAAGCCCGGCCGCTTGAAGCGCTCGCGTTCCGCCGGCGTCGCGCCGAGGTGCTCGAGGGCGCTCGCCACGAGGAGCTCAAGATCGTCCAGGCGATCGCGCAGCGCCGGCACCGTGAGCTGAACAACCGCAAGGCGATAGAAGAGGTCCGCGCGAAAATGCGTTTGGTTCACCGCCTCTCGCAGGTTTCGATGGGTGGCCGCGAGGATGCGAACATCCACGGGAATCTGCGCGGTGGCGCCGACGCGGCGTACGGTTTTCCGCTCCAGCACGCGAAGGAGCTTGGGCTGGAGGTCGGGCGGAAGTTCGCCCACTTCGTCGAGAAAGACCGTACCGCCGCTCGCGGCTTCGAAGGCGCCGATCCTTCGTTCCATCGCGCCGGTGAACGCGCCTTTTTCGTGTCCGAAGAGCTCGCTTTCGAGAAGCGTCGGAGGAAGCGCGCCGGCATCCACCACGACGAAGGGACCTTCTCGCCGTTTGCTTGCGGCGTGGATCGCCTCGGCGGTGGCTTCTTTTCCAGTGCCCGTTTCCCCCTCGATCAGAACCGTGGCGTCGGAAGGGGCAACACGGGACAGAAGCGCAAAGAGCCGCCGCATGGGAACCGAGCGACCCACCAGGTCGCCGAAGCGATCCTCTTCCGCGAGAGGCATTTCGTAGCGGGCTTGGTCGATGGCGAAGCGCACCTCGACGGTGCCTAGCCGAAGAGTTGTCGCGTCGCGCAGCCACCCGTCGTTGACTTCGACTCCGTCGATCCACGTGCCGTTGCGGCTTCCGTCGTCGATGACCCGAAAGCCGCGTGCTTCGACCTGGATCACGCAGTGAAACCGGGACACCGTCTCGTCCTCGATCACGAAATCGTTCGAGGGATGGCTGCCGAGGGTGCACTTGGGCTGGGTGAACACCTGGGTGGTCTCGCCATGGGTAAGGGAAAAGCGAGGCGCCTCGAGTTTGATCGGTCGCGCGTCGTGTCGCGTGACTACGACGGTACTCGGTTCGTCGACCACGGGGCGCAGCCTACCCGATTGCGGCGCCGGGTTGGTGCGGCTTGAGGTAGACTTGTCTCATGAGTGGCGCGCCGACGCCTGGGCCGACGCGGCTTGGGGCCCCCGTGCGCTATGGACGCTACGAGCTTTGTGCCGAACTTGCGTCCGGCGGCATGGGGACGGTTTTTGCGGCGCGTGCGGAGGGGCCGGGCGGTTACTCGAAGCCGGTGGCGCTCAAGCGAATCCACGAGCACCTCGCCAAAGATCCGCGCTTTCTCGCGATGTTTCTCGATGAGGCGCGCCTCGCGGCTCGAATTCAGCATCCGCATGTGGCGGGCGTGATCGATTTTGGGGAGGCGGAGGGCAGCTACTACCTCGCGATGCCTTTCGTGTTGGGGGAAACGCTCTCGCACGTGATTCGCCGGGTGAGTCATCTCGAGGCGGGTCTGCAAACCGCGTTTCCCTTTCTGGCCTGCAAGCTGGTGATCGATGCCTGCGAGGGTTTGCATGCCGCACATGAGCTCCGCGACGAAGCGGGCGAGTTGCTTCATGTCGTTCACCGCGACGTGAGTCCGGCCAATCTTCTGGTGGGCTACGACGGAGCGTTGCAGGTCATCGACTTTGGGGTCGCAAGCGCCCGCGAGCGTCTCTACAGCACCGTGACCGGCGAGGTAAAAGGCAAGTTCGGGTATTGCGCGCCGGAGCAGCTGCAGTCGCAGCCGGTGGATCGCCGCGCGGATGTGTGGTCGCTCGGCGTCGTGCTCTGGGAGTGTCTGACCCGGCGGCGTCTCTTTCGGCGGAGTGGACTTGGGGAAACGGTCATGGCCGTGACCACGATGCCGATTCCGCCGCTCGGGGACTTTGCCGAGGTGCCGCTCGAGCTCGAAGAGGTTGTGTTCAAAGCGCTCAATCGCGATCCGGAGCGGCGCTACGCGACGGCGCGAGAAATGGGCCAAGCCCTTGGGGCAGCCCTCGGTGAACTCGGCCACAGTGTCACGAACGCGGACGTTGCGGAGTGGATGACGAACGCGTTTCCCAGCGGGATGACAGAACGGCGTGCCCTGGTGGAGGGGAGTCGTTCGGTCGTTCCGGTCGAGGTGTCGGCGGAGGCCACGCCGCCTTCGTCGTCGCGCACAGTTCGGCTAGCGCTCGCGGGGGTGTTGCTGGTGGCCGTGTCGGTTGGCACGACCTGGGCGCTTCTCGGTCGCGAGCCCGCGAGTCCTCCGGTCGCCACGTCCCCAAGTTCGCCAGTGGAGGAGGAGCCGGAAGGCTCGATGCAGGTTGCGACAGCCACCGAAGCGGAACTCGGAATGGACGGCGTGAACTCGGGGGAGACGGATTCTGCACCCTCGATGTCGATGGACACGGCGACGATGGATGCGGCGTCGATGCATGCGGCGTCGATGGACACGGCGTCGATGGATGCGGCGTCAATGGATCCGGCGTCAATGGATACGGCGTCGATGGATACGGCGGTGGCGATGCGTGCGGTCGAGCGGGGAAGCGGTCAGGTGCGCGTCGTTCTTTCGCGGGGCTGGGCGTACGTCTACCTCGGACGCCGGCGTCTGGGCGAAGCCCCGGGAAGCTTTACGCTTCCGGCCGGTCGACACGTCCTGCGGGTCCAGCCTATGGGCCAGGGCGCCGGCGTGCGTCGGCGGGTGCGCGTTCGTCCGGGCGGGAGCGTTCGGGTCAACGTCGACATCCCGTGAACAATCACGGGCGACGAAGCGTCGTATGATGCAGCCATGCGATCGCTCCCTCTGATCCTTCTTGCCCTTGCTTTTTCCTCGTCTGCCCTCGCGCAGCCTGACGTCTCGGCGGCGCGTTCTCGTGCCACCCAGACGATCGATTGTCTGCGGCCGCTCCAGTCGGAGCTTCGGACGACGGTGCAGCTGCTGCGGGAGGCTCGCGATCAGATGAACACGTCCGACGCGGAGGCGCGGCAAGACGCAGCTCGCGCGGTGAGCGCTCTCGAGCAACGCCTTCATCGGTTGGCCGAGCGAATTCAATCCTGTGTTCCCGAGGAGGCGAGTCTTGAGCCGCGCACGGTGATCCAGGAGCGGACCGGTAGCGACGCCCGGGTCGGAGTGGAGAATCAGGCGACGAGCGAGACGGAGCGAGGCACCGCCCTCACACGCAACGTGCACGTCGAGGTTGGCGAGCGCGTCGACGGTCATGGGAGCATTGCGGCTGCCGAGGTTCGACGAATGGTGTCCCGAATCGGGAGCCGACTCGACCGCTGTTACGGCCAGCTCGTCGAGCGCGGCGCCCTGCAAACAGGGACTGCGATCTTGGCCTTTACGGTCACGCCTTCTGGACGCATCCGTCGCGTAACCACCGAGCGCGTGACCCTCGGCGACTCACGTTTTCATCGCTGCCTGCGGCGGGCGGGTCAGTCCATTCGCGCGAGCACGGCAGCCATGGGCGGCGACGTCCGCTTCGCGTACACGCTCCGTTTCGGTCCGCAGTAGACGTTACGCCAAGGTCGATTGCGGGAGGTTCGCCGGCGTTCCCCGAGGACGGCGCCGGAGCAACACGAGCAGAACGATCGTGAAGATGACCGCGAGCCCCGAGAAGACGGCGAGGGCGATTGCATGGGGCTGTGCTTCGGCTTCGCCGCGCTCGATCGTTTCGGCGGCGCGCACAAGATCACCGGCGTGGATAAGGCGACCGGGCCCAAGCGACGACGTGGTCCGAAGGTAGTCGCCGAGGTCTTCGATCTCTGGCGCGGTGCGCTGTCCAAGGTCCTGCTGCCCATAGCGATCGCCGATCGCCGTCGCGCGCGATCTGGCGCGGGTCACATCGTTGCGGACATCCACGAGCGATGAGATCTGCAGCCCCGCCATCACCACACATGCGAGGGTGAGCGCGCCAGCGATGAGTACCTTCATGACAACCTCCACGGCGAAATTGGCCTGGGTCAGGAGGGTTCTCCACTCGCGCTGAGGTCAGCTCTTTGTGTTGGAAATCGCGGCGCTTTTGCGCACGCGCGAAGTCGCCGGTCGCGCAGGAACTCAGATCGGTTGAATCAACACTTCGCGGCGACCGCCCGCTTTACGACTCGCCGGCCCGACCACGCCTTCCTTTTCCATCTTCTCCACGAGCTTTGCGGCTTTGTTGTAACCGATGCTGAGCTGCCGCTGGAGGTGCGAGATGGAGCAGTACTGGGCTTGGGCGACGATCGCGACCGCCTTGTCGTAGAGCGGGTCGTCCGTTTTGGCGCCAGGACCGCCGTCGTCGTCGCGGGGTTTGAGAATGTTCTGGTCGTAGACCGGCTTGCCCTGCGCACGTAGCGCATCGCACGTTTCGGCGACCTCTTCTTCGCTGATGAACGCGGAGTGCACGCGCTGAAGCTCGCTGGAGCCCGGCGGGATCATCAGCATGTCGCCACGTCCCAGGAGGTTCTGTGCGCCGACGCGACCGAGGATCGTCTTGCTGTCTTCCCGCTGGCTCACCTTGAAGGCCATACGCGCGGGAAAGTTCGCCTTGATCATGCCGGTGATGACGTCGACCGAAGGACGCTGCGTCGCGAGAATGACGTGAATCCCGGCGGCACGTGCCTTCTGCGCAAGGCGTGCGATGCAGGCTTCGACGTCCTTGGCGGCGACCATCATGAGGTCGGCGAACTCGTCGACGACGACCACCACGTAGGGGAGTTTTTCGGGGACCAGCTCGCTCGGGCTTTCCCCGTCGGTCGCGTCGTGAAAGACCTCGTTGCCCTTTTCGTCGACGCCGCGGACTTTGCCGGCCTTGCTTGGCATCAGCTTTTCGATGGGGAGGTCGCCCGCGATCACCTTGTCGACGCGCTTGTTGTAGGTCGAGATGCTGCGCGCGCCCGCGTCCGCAAAGAGCTGGTAGCGCCGCTCCATTTCGTCGACGGCCCACTTCAGCGAAAGCGCCGCCTTCTTCATGTCGGTCACGACCGGGAGGAGCATGTGCGGGATGCCGTCGAAGACCGCGAGCTCGACCACCTTCGGATCGATCATGAGGAACTTCACCTCTTCCGGCGTCTTCTTGAAGAGCAGCGAGGCGAGCATCACGTTGAGACCCACGGACTTACCGGAGCCGGTGGCACCGGCCACGAGGAGGTGAGGCATCTTGGCGAGGTCGCCGTAAACCGGCTGCCCAGCGATGTCTTTGCCGAGGGCGATCGGGAGCGCGGCCTTGTGCTTTTCCCAGCGCTCGTCTTCGAGGATCTCGCGCAGGTACACCGTCTGCCGATCCTCGTTGGGAAGTTCGATGCCCACTCGGGCTTTGCCAGGAATCGGCGCGACGATGCGGACTTTCTGCGCGGCGAGGGCCAGGGCGAGGTCGTTTTCGAGGCCAGCGATCTTGGAGATCTTGGTGCCGCTCTTCGGTTCGAACTCGTACATCGTGACGACGGGACCCGGATGGATTTCGTCGACGCGTCCCTTCACGCCGTAGGACTCGAGCTTTTCGGTGAGGCGAAGCGCGTTTTCGCGAAGCACTGTGGTGTCGACGCGAATCCGGCCGCCGTAACTCGAGTCGAGAAGGTCGAGGGAAGGGAGCTCGAAGGGCTTCCCGTTGGTCTGCGGTCGCGTGCGCTCGGTGGGCGCTTTGGGCTTTTGCGTGGTGTCGCGCGGCGCGACGATCTTGGGTCCGCCGGCTTGTTTCTTCGCTGGCGCTTTCGGCGCTGGCGCTTTCGCTTTGGGGGTCGGCGCGGGCTCTTCGACTTCGTCTTCGTCCTCCCATTCCTCTTCGTCGTCTTCCTCGTCGAACTCCTCTTCGTCGTCCTCGTACTCTTCGTCCTCGTATTCTTCGTCCTCGTATTCTTCGTCGTCTTCGTACTCGTCGTCCTCGTACTCGTCGTCGTCTTCGTCGTCTGCGTGTTCATCGACGATGCGAGGGTCATCACGTTCAGCGTCGCGCTCCGCTTGTTCGAGCTCGCGTGCTTCGCGCCATGCGTCGGCGACCGTGTGAAGTCCGTCGCTCGCCCGGCTGGCGCTCTCACGAAGCCACTGAACGCCTCGCCGAAATGTGTCCGTGATCGAGACGGGCGTTCGGAGCACCAGCGTGATCAAGAGGACGGTAACCCCGACGACGTAGGCGCCGGCTTCGCCGAGGAGCGACCGCAGCACTTCGCCGAGGACTTCTCCGAGCACGCCGCCGGGCAAATGTCCGCCGTAGATCTCTTCTCCATTGAGAACGAGATGCAGAAGGCCGCAGCCGATCAAAACGATCACCAGCGTTGAAACGACCGTCGTGACCCCGAGGACAGCGCGTCGTCCACGGAAGAGTCGGACGGTGGCGCTGGCAAGCTCGAAGGGGATGACCCACGCGGCGAATCCAAACGCGGCGACCAACACGCCGG
>JBCDAA010000345.1:0-9636 GCA_039186435.1 Myxococcota bacterium
CGCCTGGCGAGAACGTCTCCGCCCTCGGACGGTCCGCGGCACTCCGCGGTAGCCGAGCACCTCGGACCCCCGGCCGCTCTAGCCGTCCGAGGTGCCGTGCAAAGTGCTTCCGTCCGTGCGGGGCCCGAAGTGCGCTCCAGGTGTTCTCGCCAAGGTCCGAGTCTCCGCGGACGGTTGTGAGCATCTCGGACGGTTGAGAGCACCTCGAACGGTGGTTGAGAGCACCTCGAACGGTGGTTGAGAGCAGGCGGAAACACCGGAGACTCGGACGGACAGGAATAGCACCTTGGTGGAGCCGGAAGCACTGCTCTTGAGTGCTGAAGCGCCCGGTGACCGCACCTTGGACGGGATCACGTCGGACGGCCGGAACGGCCACGAGCGCCAGCACTTCGGACCCTCGAGTAACTTGGCTGGAAGCACCTCGGGCGGCCACCGCGGACGGCGCGGACCTCGGACGGCGGCACGCACCTCGGACGGCGGCACGCACCTCGGACGGCGCGCACCTCGCACGGCACCTCGGACGGCACGCACGGGCACACCTCGGACGGCGCGCACCTCGGACGACGCGCACCTCGGACGGCTACCCCGACCTCGCGCACCTCGGACGGCACCTCGGGCGGCACTCACCTCTGACGGCACACCTCGGACGGCTACCCCCGACCTAGCACCTCGGGCGGCGCGCACCTTGGGCAGCACGCGCCTCGGACGACGCGCACCTCGGACGGCACCTCGGGCAGCGCGCACCTCGGACGACGGCGGCGCGCACCTCGGACGGCTACCTTCGACCTAGCGCGGGGCTCTTCCCGAGCCGATGGCGGACGATGATTGGAATCGCAAAGGGTGCGCTCAGCCCCGAGAAAAAGAGGCAGCTGAAGAGGACGTGACCCTGCAGCTCGAGCTGGGTGGGGAAGAAGTAGTGGACGAGGAGGAGGGCGATTCCGATGTTCCGGACGACGACCTCGATGGTGAGGGCGACGGCATCGGGGTCGCTGCGCCCGGCGAGCCGAATGAGGTGAGGCGTGACGAAAAAGAGCACGGCCATGAAGAGGACGAGAATGGCCGGCGGGCCGAGGCCGTAGCCGAGGGGCTCGATGCGTCCGCTTCCAAGGGCGGCAACGGCAATGGTGATGACGACGGCGACGCTCCCGCGAATGGCCCAGGTGCTGAGCACCTTGGACCGCTCGGGCGACCAGCGATAGACGACCATTCCGACGGCCAGCGGGGCGAAGAGATAAAGCCCGATGTCCCGAAAGACGCGCGCGATCGGAAAGACGAAATCTGCGGGAAGCGCCTGCGACGCCATGAGCTCCAGCAAGAGGGGTACGGTCAGCACGCACCCGAGGGTCGACGCGGTCGTGACCGCGATCGAAAGCGGGACACTCCCCTTTCCCAAAAACGTAAGGAGGTTGCTGGTCGCACCTCCTGGAACCGCAGCGACGAGGACGAGTCCGACGGCCCATCCGGGTCCGAGCTGAAAGGCGGTGATGAGAAGAAGCGCAACCAGCGGAACGAAGAAGAGTTGGAGCGCGAGACCGAGCGCAAGCCCGCGTGGATCTTTGAGCACCACCGCAAAGTCGCGGACGCCGAGGGTCGCGCCCATGCCAAACATGGCGAGCAAGAGCTGAAGCGGCACCAGGTACGTCTCGGCGATCGCTTGGAGGGCCTGCATCGCCCGGACGATGTAGCATGCGGCGTGGTCTTTCACGACCGTCCTCTCTTCGATGCGTTTCCCGCGCTGCGTGTCCCCTGGACGGACCTCGGTGAGTTTCCGACGCCGCTCCATTCGCTCGCGCCGGTCGCCCGCGCCCTCAACTCGCCAACCGAGGCGTGGGTGAAACGTGACGACCTGAGCTCGCCGGTCTACGGCGGCAACAAAGTCCGCACGCTCGAGGTGCTATTTGGCCAGGCTCTGGACGAAGGGGCGACGCATATCGTCGCGACAGGCGCGTTCGGCACCAACCACGGAACGGCGACGGTTCTTCACGCACCACGGGTGGGGCTCATCCCCGAGACGCTCATCTTTCCGCAACCCCCTTCCCGATCCGCGCTCGAAAACTTGCAGGTGCTTCGCCAAGCGGCGCACCACCCGCTCTTTCACTGGTCACAGCTGCCCTTCGGCATGCTGCACAACCGCGTTCGCGCGCGCCGCCGGCGTCAGTTCGTGATGGTTCCCGGCGGCGCAACGCCCCAAGGCGCCCTCGGCTACATCTCCGCAGGCCTTGAGCTCGCCCATCAAGTCGCTGCCAAGGAGATGCCTGCGCCCACGACGCTCTTCGTCGGTGTGGGCTCAACGTGCACGACCGCGGGACTCCTGGTGGGGGTTCGCATCGCAGCGCGGCTCGGCATCGGATGGACGCACCCGCCGACCATCTGCGCGGTTCGCGTGACTCCTTGGCCTGTCACGAGCAAGACGCTGATCGTTCGGCTGGCCCGCCGGGCGAGCACACTTCTGGCAAAGGAAAGCGGAGATGCCCGGGCAGCGATCGATGCTCACGAACTCGCCGAGGGGCTTCGCGTCGATGGCACCCAGCTGGGAAAGGGATACGGAATCCCAACGGCCGCGGGGCGCGAAGCGATCCGTCTCTTCGGCGAAATCCAAGAGGGGCGACGGCTCACGCTGGATACCACCTACAGCGCCAAGGCCGCCGCCGCGGTGGTGGACGCCATCCGCGATCGGCACGCGGGACCCCTCCTTTTTTGGAGCACAAAGTCGACCGCACCGCTTCCCGAGGGCCCGCCGGAAGAGGCCGAACGCTGGCTTCTGCGCCGCTGGTCGCGCCGCGCCCTCCTCCGTCGCCCTTGACGGACTCGCAGCCGGTTTCTACGACCGAGAAGCGTGAATCAGCTGGCCTTCGATTTTTCGGCAACCGCCGAACCCGAGCCCGCAGAGCCTTCCCCCGACCCTGCGTTGACCGAGGCGGCGCCGCCGACCTCCGTGCACCCGCCCGATGCAGACGCGCTCGAGGCCACCGCAGACGCGCCCGATCCAGGAGCGCTTGAACCCGCAGCGGACACGCCCGACCCGGCAACGCTCAAAGCAAAGGCGACAGAGCTCGCAAGCGAACTTCAGCAGGGTCTTCGCGAATCGGTTCGACTGATCGTCACCGACAACAAGCGGCTCATGATCTCCGCAAAACGAAAGGGTGGCGTCCTCGAGCTTCGCCTCCACCACATGTTCCTTCGCGCCAATAGCGACGTTCGCCACGCCCTCGTTCGCTACCTTCGCCGCCGCGACCGCAAGTCGGGGCGGGTTCTCGACGACTTCATCGCGGAAAACGAAAGCCGCATCGATCGCCGCCGTCGACGAGCAACGGTCTGCCGCCCCAAGGGGCGCTTCTACCACCTGCGCGAGATTTTCGAGGAGCTGCGGCCGCTCTTTCCCGAAAGCATGGAAGGGTTACAGATCACCTGGGGCAAGATGCCCGCGCGTCGTCGTCAGCGGTCGATTCAGCTCGGGTCCTACGCCCCCGAAGACAAGGTGATTCGGGTGCACCCTGTGCTCGATCAGGAATGGGTGCCGCGCTGGTACGTAGCTGCGGTCGTCTATCACGAGATGCTGCACCACGCGCTTCCGGCGGTGAAGGTCGGGCGAACCCTTCGGCATCACACCCCCGAGTTTCGTCGCCGAGAACGAGAGTTCGAGTGGCACGACGCTGCGAAGGCGTGGGAGGACACGAACTTCCGGCGTCTGCTCCAAAGCCTTCGCTAGCGATCAAAGGCGAGCCGTTCAGTAGGCCGCCGGAGCCGGCTCCGCTTCGCTCGCTTCCGCCTCACCGCGTCGGTGGTGGCAGCCCCACGCAGGACGCGTTCCCCGAACCGTAAACGACCAGCCGAAGTTGAGAACGATGCCCGCCTCGAAGCCTCGGGTCTGCAGACGCTCTCCTTGATCGGGCTGGTAGGTGGCCACGGGAATCGCAACGCGCCAGCCGACGCCGACTGGACCAAAGGTGACCGTCTTCGCGAGATGGATCGCAGTGGTCGCGGCGTAGTCCCCTTCTGTTCGGTGCATCACGCCAAGCTGCACGCCGAACATCCCGAAGCCGCCACGAACGCCAGCTGCGACGCGCCACGCGCCGTCGAGCTCACCCTGCGTCTCCGCAAAGAAGCCGTAGTTCCAATACGATTGATTCGGAAACGCGATGTACTCGAGACCGAGGCCGAAGCCGCTCGTGCGATCTCCTTTGACAATGCCCCACTGCGCGGAAGGTCGAAGTACGATCGCTCCGTCCGCCGGATCGGCTTCGTTCGTGGGTGCGTCCTGCGCGCTCGCGGATGCCGCGACGAGAAACCAGGCGATGGCGATGAGTGCACTGCGCATACTGCTGCCTCCAGTCTCTCGACAGTGGGTGCAAGCGCGAGAAATGCCAAGACGCTTCGCGAGAAAGCTCGCAGCGAAATCCGTGACCGTACTCAGGCGCCCTGAATCGGCCAGCGGATCTCACGAAGCGACGGAGCCAAACGTCGAATCGCCGCGCGTACTTCCGTCATCGTGACCCGATCGGTCGGGCTCCGACGAATAGACCGCCGAACAAGCTCAGCAACACCCGCCGTGCGTGGATCCGTGGTCATGCGACCAACCGACTCCGGAAGTCCGTCGTGCTGCAGGTGCGCCGTGATGGTGGCGAGGTCGTTGCCGCCCACGTCGAAGAGCGTGTGACCGGTCAAGATCTCAAAGGCCAGACACCCAAACGCGTAGACGTCCGCCGGGATGGCCTCGCCCTTTCCGCTCGCATCGTGACCCCACACCTCCGGCGCGCCATAGCTCGCCGTTCCGCACCCCGGACGAAGGTGCCGCCCCGCAAGTCCAAAGTCGACCAGCACCGGCACATCGACCTGCGTGTTCGGGCGGAGAATCACATTGCTCGGCTTCAGGTCGAGGTGCGCGATGCCGCGCGCGTGCATGCCCTCAAGTCCCCCTGCAATTCCATCCAAGATTCGCAGCGCGCGATTCATATCGAGATCTTCGGTCTCGAGAACACGCTCGAGATTCGGGCCCTCCACGAGTTCCATGACAAGGATCGGCTTGGGCCGCGCGCCGGCGTCGAAGGTGACGAAACGCGCGATGTTGCTGTGCGCTGGCAACGCCAGAAGCGCTCCCGCCTCCTCGCGAAAGAACTGGAGGAACTCTTCCTCCGAGAGCGTTCGTGCCGCGCCTCCCGAGTATTCGGGGACCTTGAGCGCGAAGTGCTCAGCATCCGCATCGTGGCGCGCTTCGCTTCGGCGCGCGACAAAGACGGAGCCCACAGCGCCCGTTCCGATCGCCTTCGTGACGTAAAAGCCCCCAAGCGTTCGACTGGTCGGCATCCACGCAGGAAGCGGCGCCTCCCGCGGCGTCGACGGAAGCAGACTGGAGTGCTCCGTTCGCGGCGCGTCGAAGGGAACCTCCTTGAGCCGCTCGAGAATCATGATCGCCACTTCGGCGATTGCGCGCGGCAGCTCATCACGGAGCGTTTCCGCCGCTTGATCGAGGGCGTCGTAGATCGCGAGCAGCCCGCCCCGTAGCGCGCGCTCCACGAAGATGTCGACGAGGCGAATCGCGGGCCCAGCGGCAGGCCGCTCGATGGTGACCGGCTCCCCGAGGCGGCGCTTGGCCCCGAGCACGAGCTGCGCGAGCGTCTGTACGGCGACCTCAAGCTGCGCGAGCGGAGTTTCGGTGGGCGTAAGATCCTCGAGCTCCTTGAGGGAACCGGTGATCACGATGGGCTCGAGGGCTCGCGCGAGATCCAGGAGCGCCGATCGCAGCGCCTCCACGCGCGGCGAGGACGCGACCGGAAGATCGTAGGCCAGTTTCAGGAGCGCTTCGAGCGACGCGCGTGCCGCCTGGGAGCTTCGGTTGCCCTTCGCCACGGAGCGCTCGAGTTCCGCATACGCGAGCAGCGCGGCTTCGATGTCCGGCACCATCGACGCTTCCGCCATCGTGGCAACGTCCGCGTCGCTCTGCGCCATGCGCCCCATCGCAAGCACAGCGTCCGACACCTCACAGACTTCCTCCCGTACGAGCGCATCGCACGCGCGTGCAGCCGACGCATCGAGCGCACGCCGAAGGGAGGTTCGTTCGTCGTGGCGAACCCGGTTGAGGAGCACCTGCGCGGTCAAAAGGCGACGCTGGCGAAGAAGGTCCGGACGGTCGTCCACGCGGCGTCCATCCGCGTCGACGAGATGGAGCATCGAGCGCAGGCGACGCAGGCGCAGCGTAAAATGCGGAACCGAACCGCGCTGACGAATTGGATTGCCCTCGTGGATGACGAGCCACTGCGTCATGCGCTGAAAGAGGTCGCCGAGGGGACGAACGTCCTCGCCCACTTCGTCGCCCCGCGCATTCAACGCGAGGAGGTTCGCCAGCGTGTCGGATTCAAGGAGCCCGAGGTCAAGTTCACGAAGCGCTCGAAAGGCAACAATACGCTCGTGCGAGTCGTCGTCATCGTGGCAGCGCTCCAAGATCGCGACGCGCTGCTCGGCGGACTCGAGAACGGCAAACGCATCCGCGGCTGCGGCGCGCGCTCCCTGTCCTACGAAGGAGTCGAGGGCCTGTTGAATCTGATCGCGAAGGGTCGGGCTGCGCCCGCCGGTTTCAAGTTCGTCGATGACCGCAAGGGCGAGCGCGGTTCGGCCGTCGTCTTCGCCGCGGGTCCGGTCGAGCATTTCCTTGAGCTGAGACTGCGCGCGCTTCGCCGCCCAATCCCCAAAGTCGTTTCCGATCCGCTCGCGCCGAAGCTCCACGAGCGCCTCGGCCGCCTCCAGTCCGCCGAGGCGCATCAGCTGCTCGAGCAGCTCCTCTACGGCTTCCGGCTCGCGCTCCGCCGCCCGCGGAAGCCCGTAGATCATCGCGGTCGCGACGCCGCGATCCTGCTCGAAGATAGGCGACTGAAAGAGCGAGCGGCAGCGTTTCACGATCACCGGATCGAGAGAAATGCTGGCACCGAGGGACGCCGCAGCACGGCGCCATTGGGTGATGCCGAGCGCCGGGTCGAGATGTCGCTCGATCTCCTCGCGATACTCCGGAAGCGCGCCTGAGAGGAGCCCGCGCGCCGTTGCGACGTGGCGCCAGACGAGCGACTCGCGATCCGCAAGGAGACGGTTCCAGGCGCTTTTGATCGCGCGGGTCTCGAACACACGAACCGCAGCGGTGTCGCCTTCAATGGCGCGCTGGGCCGCTTCGCGCGCCGCACGTTCAAGAAGCCGTGCCGCAAGACGTCGCGAGGGGAGCGAACCGCTCGACGGATTGGTCAGCCACTCCCGCGCGCTGTCTCGCCGCGAGATCAGCGCGAGCGCCAACCCATCCGCCCGTGCGCCAAGACCGATGGGAAGGTCCAGACTCAAGGCGACGCGCGCGCGGATCGAGGCGCCGGTCAGCGCTCTCCGCGCGCCCAAGGCAAGCTGCGTCGCGAGCGCGACAAATGTCGCAGCGTCTCCACGGCGAAGTCGCTTAAGGACGCGGCGTCCGAGGTCGCGCTTTACCTCGCTGGAAGGAAGCGCCGCCGCAATCTCGTAGATCGCCGCAGCCGCCGCCGGTGCGGACAGCCACTCCACGTCGTCGACGAGCTTCGTGGCGAGCGCACCTTCCATGGAACGGAGGAGCTCTTCCGGATCGAGACCCTCGAGCGGAACCGAGCGACGGTGGTCTGCGACGGCCGCCGCAAGAGTCGCCACACTCTGGCGCCACGCCGCCTTCTGCTCCTCTGGATCAGCAAGCTTGTGAAGACGGACCAGCCCGTCTAGATAGTCTCGCTCACGCAACGCCCGGGAGGATACCAGGCTGCTTGCCCCCAAGACCGCTCTGCGGCAGGAATTCGCAAATGTACCTCATCACCGGTGCAACGGGCGGGATCGGGCGCGCAACGATCTTCGCGCTCGCGGAACTCGGCGAACGAGTCGTCGCCACGGGCCGGAGCGCACGACGACTGCTCCAGCTTCAACGCGACGCCAGCGCCCGCGGCCTCAGCGTCTCGGTTGTTCAGCTTGATGTGACCGACCAGGCGAGCATCGACGCGGCCCGCCAAGAAGTCCTCGCGCTCGACCCGGCAGGCCCGCGAGTGCTGATTCACGCGGCCGGCATGGCGGAACTCGGTCCGCTCATGCTAGTGACCGACGCCGCCCTCAAACGCCACTTCGACACCAACGCGTTCGGACCTATGGCAGTCACGCGCGCGTTCCTGCCCTCGATGAAGGCACGCGGAAACGGTCGCGTGGTGCACGTCGGAAGTCTGGTCGACCGATTTACCCTCGCCACCCACGGAGCCTACGGGGCCTCGGTGCATGCGCTTCGCGCGATCAACGACTCGCTCCGGCAGGAGCTCGCGCGCTTTCACATCGACGTCGTGCTCGTCGAACCCGGAACCGTTCGCACGGCCTTCATTCGGGATGCCTTCGGCGGCCTCGATGCAAAGCGCTGGAGTGGCTCTCGCTGGAACCCCGTCCTCGATCGTCTCGAACGCTTGGAGGAGTCCATCGAGCGAATGGGCGTCGATCCGGAACGCGTCGCTCGCACTCTGGTGCGCGCAGCGTCCAGGAAACGTCCGCGGCGGCGCTACGTGATCGCCAACGCGTCTGCGACCGCGCAAATGACCGCGGCGCGCGTCCTCCCCACGCGAGCCTTTGACGGCCTCGTCCGCCGAACGCTCGGGATCGCACCGCGGCAGCCCGCACCGACGGAACGCACCGTCTACCGAGAACGCCCGATCGCCCTGGTCACAGGCGCCGGCGGGGGCATCGGCGCGGCGAGCTCCCTTCGGCTCGCGCGCTCCGGGTATCGCGTGATCGCCACCGACATCAACGAGGAAGCACTGACTCGCCTCGAAGGAAACGCCACCGCCGAAAGCCTTCGCATCGACACGCTGCGCCTCGATGTCACGGACGTCGAAAGCGTTTCCCAGGCCGTGCGCGACGTCCGCGAGCGCACTGAAGGCGCCGGGGTCGACCTCCTCGTCAATAACGCCGGCTACGCGGAGCTCGGGCCCCTCGACGAAGTGGAGACGGAGACCTTTCAGCGGCAGTTTCACGTCAACGTCTACGGCCTCATGAACGTCACCCGTGCCTTCGCCGGTCAGATGTGTGACCAGCGCTGCGGACGCATCATCAACATCAGCTCGATCGCGGGCGTGGTCGCGTTCCCGTTCATGGGCGTCTATCACGCGAGCAAGTTTGCGGTGGAGGCGCTTAGTGACGCCCTCCGTCAGGAGCTCGGTCCCTTCGGCGTAGACGTCATCGTGGTGCAGCCGAGCTTTATCGCGACCGGATTTGCGGACCGAGCGCTGCAGTCCCTCGACGAGGTTCCTCCTCAAGACTGGGCGCCGGTGTACGCGCACGTCGACGAGATCATCGGGCGCATGGAAAAGGTGGGCGGAACGGCGCACGACGTCGCCGAGGTCGTTCACGCGGCGGCGCGTTCCCCTCGGCCGGAGCCTCGCTACCGAGCCCCGCGCTCAGCGGAAATCGCGGCGCAAGTTCTTCCCTGGATCCCGGCCGCTGTGAGCGACCGAATCTTCGCGCGCGCGTTCTTTCCGCCTGGCGGGTTCCCCTAGATCGCTCTTTGCTTAAACTGACCCCGCGCTCGCTTGTTCTCGCCGCCCCTCGCGGCGTTGCTCGTCTTGAAATACCACTGGTATTCCATCGACTTCGCGTCTTGCGAGGAACACC
>JBCDAA010000346.1:0-9633 GCA_039186435.1 Myxococcota bacterium
CTTGAATTCGCGCGTGCACGTCTTCGACTTCGCCGGGGATCGCGCCCGGAAGGCGCACCGCTCGTCCCGAGGGCAGGTGGACGACGCATCGCTTCTCGTAGCCGCAACTCGTAAGGAGAGTCTCGTCCGAGATCAACCTTCCGTCGGGGTGCGCAATCGCGATCGTAGTCCGCGAAAGAACCTCCGCGTCCGAGACACGAAAGCGAATGACGTGGCTGGTTTCACCGGCCCGAACGATGTGAATGCCGACCTCACCCGCCGGCGCGTAGCTCACGTTGCGATCGCCAAGTTCGCCGGATGTGCAGTACGCGCGCTGCGCTTCCCCTCGCGTGATTCTCGCCAAGCACACCTGAGGGCCGTCTTCGACCAGTGAGTAGACGACCTCCGGTTCGGACTCCATCCCGAAAGGGACGCCGAGGTCCCGATTCTCGAAGGTGCGCCGAAGCGCGGCCTCCTCGACCTCAGTGAGGCGACGAGGTTCGGGTAGGGGACTCGGCGCGTAGCCTCGCATTCGTTCTCGCGTCCCGTTCTCGTAGTTCCAACGGTCCAGCCGACAGCGTGCATCTGACGTGCGGGCGTCTCCGTGTTCGGTACAGAACTCAACGACCGCAGTGCGCCGCAAAGGACTCGACTCCAGCAGGCGGTGGAACCATGCCACCGCACGTTGCGCCGAACGCGGAATCGGCATGGACTGCAAGACGACGGTCGCCGTCCCCTCAATCGCCGTGCCTTCCTCAATCGCCGTGCCTTCCTCGATCGAACTGTGCACCCACGGGGGAAACGGATCCGATACGTCGGTGTTTTCTGCCGGAGTTTCGCTCGCGGGGGGAGCCCCGCCGCGAACGACCGGAGACCCACAGCCCGCAATGCTCAACACAACGATCCATGCACGCATGGGTCCCCCTCGCAACGACGCCCTCAAACAAAAACGCGCCGCCCGAAGGCGACGCGCTCGTTTTGCCTCGCGCTGCGTCTACGCGCTCGCGCGAATGTCGATGGTGATCTGAATCTCGTTGCTGACCTTCAGGCGCACCGCGGGGTTGATCGACACGTTGAACTGGTCGAGGCGAATCGTGAACTGCGCGCGTGCCCGAAGACCCGACGAGCCGTCCCATTTTGCGCGAACGCGCGCGGTGACGTCCCGGGTGACGCCGTGCATCGTGAACCGGCCCGTTACCTGGAGGCGCGCGTCCTCGTCAGCGGTCAACGAGCTGCCGCCGCGAATCCCCGTGATCTCGAAGGTCGCGTTCGGGTGGTTTTCCGCGTCGAGCCAGTCGGAGCCCCGAAGGTGCTCATCGCGGAGGTCAATGCCGGTTCGGAACGACGCGACCGGAACCGTAATCGTCCCACTCGCGCCCGAAAGGTTCGACGGATCGAGGCTGACCGATCCAGTGGCATCGTTGTTGACGCCGTTGATCGTTTCGAGAGGCGCTTCGCTCTTAAAGTTCACCCGCGCTCGCGTGACGCGAAACTCGCGCGCCTGAGCCGCTGCAGACGCGGAATCCAGCGCGGACCCCAGCACCATCAGGCCAACCAACATCCATCCCGAATTCCTACTCAACATCACGCCTCCTCACCTTCGCGTCTTCTTCCGCGCGTATTCCACCCGAGGTTGTTAGACCCGGTCAACTTGTTCTTCGGCGACCCTCCTTCGACGGCGGACGCTGCCGAAGATTCACCGCTTGCTCTCGTAGTCGTACTTGAAAGACAAAACGGCGTTACGTCGCTGGCGCGCTTTCTTGAGCAAACCCCAAAACGACCGTGAACAGCCTTCGGTCAGCGCCCCAAACGACGGCGGGCACTGCGATGCCGCGGATTGATCGAAAGCGCGGCCTCATACGCCCGGCGCGCGCCTGCGCTGTCCCCGTTCGCGCGGAGGGCATCCCCGAGAAGGACCCGATTGCCCGCGTTCTGGCTGTTGGCACGGACGAGGCGCCTCGCGTACGCGACGGCTTCGGAGCCGCGCCGTTGGGCCAACGCAACCTTGGTCATGCCGGCGAGCGCTCGGCCGTTGCGCGGCGACATCGCGAGAACCTGTCGGTAGCTTCGGCGCGCGGCATCCCACCGCGCTCGGCCACGTTGGTAGTTTCCTGCCCGAATTAGCCGCGCCAGCCGTTCCCGTCGCGGTTCTGCCTGCGGAGGTTCCTCAACCGCAGGCTCCGGCGCAGCCTCGGGCTCCGGCGCAGCCTCGGGCTCCGGCGCGGCAACTTCCGGCACGACCTCGGGCGCCGCGACCTCCGGTTCCGGGGCCGTGACTTCCGGTTCGGGCGCGGGCGCGGCGACTTCGGGCGCGGGGGCTTCCGGCACGACCTCGGGCGCGGGCGAAGGAGCCGCAACCGGCGCTGGTGTCGGTGCAGGCGCTTCCGCAACCGCGACCTCGGGTGCAGTGGCAGTGACCGGGGGCTCCGCGGAGTCGGGCGCACGCTGCGTCGCGAACGCGAGGTAGGCGCCACCGACGAGGATCAGCACCACGGCTGCAGCTGCCGCTGGCCACACCCAACGTGGCGGGGGCCGACGCGAAGGGATTCCGGAAAGACGCGCGAGCTCTTCGAGCGGCGGCAGATCGTCCTCGGGAACCTCAACACCTGAAACCGGCAGGAGTTCCGGGGCGAGCTCCACTGCAGCCAGCGACTGGGGGGTCGGAGGTGGCGGAATCGCCGAAACCGTCGCACGCGCGATCGCCGCTTCCACCGGCGCTTCCTCCGTCGTCAGCTTGGCAATCGGCGCGCCGCGCGGAGCATCCGGCTGCGGCTTCGCGGTCTCGGTCTTGATCGCTTCCGGCGGCGTCGGATCCCGAAGCGGTAAATCTTTAAGGCCGATCCGCGGCGGCGGCGGCGGAGGTGGCACGGTGGGCTTTTTGGGCGGGGACGCGGGCGTTGGCACCCGCGACTTTGCAACGGGCGGCGGCGGCGGTACGGACTTGAGCGCGGGCGCGGGCATTCCGACCGCAGTCCGCGTTCGCGGCGCCCGCAGCGACGAGTCGGGGAGCTTCGACGGAGCGGGAAGGCGAACGTGCTTTCCCGTCGGGACGTCGTCCTCGTCGTCGTCGGGCGGATCGATCTGCGGAAGAAGGGTCTCGGCCGTCTTCACTTCCGCCGCGAGATCTTCCGCAAGACCGTCGGAGTCCTTCATCCGCTGCAGAAGATCTTTGAGCTCGGTGAGCAGCGCGCGCGCCGAGGTTCGCGGTCCGGGCATCCGCGAGGCACCGGGCGGCGGAAGCGACGGTCGAATCGGCGGGGTTTCGGTCGCCGCCTGGCGGAAGGCATCGCCCACCGGCGTAAGGAGGTTCGCGGTGGCAGGCGCCTCCCGCGGCTCGACGGTGACGCGACCCGAGCTCAGGGCGAGAAGCGCCGCGAGAGCGCTCGTTCCCGCGACCCGTCGCGCAGCGCCCCCCATCGGAACCGCTTCGGCGCCGGCGATGAGACCCTCCGCGATCGCGATCTCCACCATCGCGCGTGGATGGCGAATCGTGACCTGAAAGGTGTGACCGGAATCCGCGATCGCTCGCAGCAACCGGGACGGTCCAAGGGCCTCCATGCGCGTTTCGAAACGTTCGTTCTTCGCCGCGAGCTTGGCGACCTCGCGATCAGGCGCCATCAGCGAGACCACGCTCGACGCAAGATGGTCGAGGCGCGGCGCGTCGCCCTTGGGAAGGACGTCGCCGATGCGCATCACGAGGAGCGACGCCCAGCGCAGCGAAAGATCGCGCCGGATCTTCCGCAAAACCGTGTAGCTCTCACCGTCGAGCGCCGCCTCGTCGACCAGAACGATCTCGGGGTCGAGGTCGCGGGATCGCTCGAGGCCGCTTCCGGCGGTGGTGCACACGATCGTTGTTGCGCCGTTCGCGCGGAGCTCCTGCGCGAGCGCGTCGGCAACCGCCGCATCGTCTTCGACCAGAAGGATACGCCGGTCTTTGAGATGTCCGCGGTCGCCGGCTTCCATGAGTTCGTCGAGGACCGCGAGACCGCTTCCCGCTTCGTCAAACTCGTAGTGAAGCGGCTTGTCTTCTTTGAGCAGCGGCTTGATGCGGCGAACGAAATCGCGCACCGCGGCGTCGACGTTGCGCCCGGGTTGAAGCACAAAGCGAGCGCCGCGTGCGTCCTCGCCTTCTTGCGCAATCGACAGAATCCCGCCTTCGAGCTGACGCCGGACGATGTCGAGGAGCTCGTGCAGCGTCGCCTGACCGACCGCGCCGCTCGCGTGCGTCGGACGCTCCGGAAGTTCCCGAGCAAGCTCCGCGATCTGCTTGGACATTTCGTCCGCACTTGCGGTCCGTTCCACGACGCGAACGCCGCGACGTGCCGCCGCCAGCCGAACTTCCAGATCCGGCGGCGTGAGGAGAATGACGGGCACCGAACTCGTCATCGGGTTGGCGGCCAGCTTCGCGAGAATGTCGACGTGGCTGCGGACGGCGTCGCCGACCAGAACCACCAGGTCCGGCGCAGCCGCCATGACCGCCGCAACCGGGGAGTCGCTATCGGCCACCTCGGCGAACGCTGCGTAGCGCGCAAGACCCTCCTCAAGGGCCGCCCGCATCGGCTCCCCCTGGCCGAGCATCAGCAGCGTGGGCCGATCATCCACCGGCCCACTATGGTAAACGGCTTCCCGCCCCGTCGCGAAAAAACCCGAGGACCCGCGGCCTGCGGTGGTCCAGACCAACGCGAGACTCAAGAATCGACTTGATCGCCCGATCGCATCAGCACGATGGATGCGTCTCGGAAGCCGTCTGACGAAGGCCGCGGAGTTACCTCGGGAGTTTATTCACGAGTCGTGAACGACGCTGGCGTCCCTGAAACGACGCTCGTGGAAGTGCTGAGTCTTGACCGTGTTCGCGCGGAAGTTCCCAGGGCGCTCCGCCGCGGAGAATTCCTCCTTCACTATCAGCCGCAATACGATGTCTCAAAACGTCAACTCGTCGCCGCGGAGGGTCTCCTGCGCTGGAATCGGTCGGGGTCCATCCTCCCGCCGAGCGATTTCGTTCACCTCTTGGAAGACTCTGGGCAGATCAATCAGGTCGGGGCGTGGGCGATCCAATCCGCATGCAACGAGCTGAAGGCATGGGCTGCGCAAGGCAGCCGGATCTTGCAGGTATCCGTCAACGTTTCCGCCCGCCAGCTCCACGGCAGCCAACTGCTCTCCGCGGTTTCGCGAGCGCTCGCGGAGACCCGCATCAACCCGGGCTGCCTCGAACTTGAGATCACCGAGTCGGCGGTTATGGCGGACCTCGACGTCGCCAACCGCGTGCTCTGTGCGCTCAAGGACCTCGGCGTCCGAATCGCGCTGGACGATTTTGGCACGGGCCACTCATCACTTTCGCACCTCTACCGACTTCCGATCGACACGATTAAAATCGACCGCGCGTTTGTCCGCGATCTCGATCACGAACGCTGCCGAACCGTCACGCGAACCATCATCGCCCTGGCCAAGAAGCTGAACCTGAAGGTGATCGCGGAGGGGGTCGAATCCTTCGCACAGAGGCGCTTTCTGCAGCGCGAAGGCTGCGACCTCTTGCAGGGCTATCTCTTCGGGCATGCGGTACCCGCCGAGCGCCTGGCGCGTTCGACCGGCGGCCGCAGAGCGCGCGACGTGCGACTCGTCGCAGCGGGCCTACCCGCGAAGTAGCGCGGTCTACCCTTCGCCGGCCCGGATCGGTGCGGTCTCGAGGAACGTCCAGTCGTCGTGATCGCGAACGGCGCGGTCCATTTCCCACTCGTCGCGAAAGAGCGCCACGAGCCGCTCATCCTGATCGCGGACGCTGAGAGGGATCCGCCGCGCGCGCATCTCGTCGGGCGTCGCAGCCCCTTCCACCCAGCGCGCGTGCTGGTAGGGCAGCAGATCGAAGGTGATCTTGGCGCCGTATTCGTGCTGCACGCGGTAGGTGAGCACGTCGAACTGCAGCTTGCCGACCACGCCGCAAATCGGGTCCTTTTCGCGACCGGGTTCGAAGAAGAGCTGCACCGTGCCCTCTTCGGCGAGCTGGTGAATGCCCTTCTGCAGCTGCTTGCGCTTGAGGGGGTCGAGAAGCTGAAGGCGCCCGAAATGCTCCGGCGAAAACCGCGGAACGGCGTCGAAGCTCATGGCGCCCTGGGTCGAAATGGTGTCGCCAATGCGAAACATGCCCGGGTCGTAAAGCCCGACGATGTCGCCCGCGAAGGCCTCGTGCACCGTCTCCCGCTCCTGGGCAAAAAACTGCTCCGCGCGATTGAGGCGAATCTGCTTGCCGAGCCGATAGTGGTGCACGCGCATGCCGCCCTCGAACTTGCCGCTGCAAATCCGCGCGAAGGCGATGCGGTCACGGTGCGAGGGATCCATGTTCGCCTGGACCTTGAAGACAAACGCGCTGAAGCGATCGTCGGTTGGCGTGACGGTCACGCCGCCGGCGGCTTCGCGCGGACCGGGCGGCGGACAGAGCGCCTCGAAAGACTTCAGGAAGGGCTCCACGCCGAAGCTGTTCAGCGCGCTTCCAAAGAAGACCGGCGTAAGCTCTCCCGCAAGAAAGCGCTCCTGGTCCCACTCCTCGCCGGCGCCGTCGAGCAGCTCGATTTCGCCGCGGAGGGTTTCCGCGGGTTCGTCCCCAAGAAGCTCGTCGAGCCGCGGATCGGAAATCTCGCACGCCTCGACCTCGGCTTTGGCGCCACGGTCACCCTTTTCAAAGCGAAGCACCGCCTTCTGGTGACGGTCGTACACGCCCTGAAAGAGATCGCCGCTGCCGATGGGCCAGGTGATGGGGTAACTCTGAATGCCGAGGACCTCTTCGACCTGCGCCGTGAGCTCGAACGCATCGCGCGAGGGCCGATCGAGCTTGTTGATGAAGGTCACGATCGGAATGCCGCGCATCCGGCAGACGTGAAAGAGCTTTCGCGTCTGCGGCTCAACGCCCTTCGCTGCGTCGAGGATCATGATCGCGCAGTCCGCCGCCGTGAGCGTGCGGTAGGTGTCCTCGCTGAAGTCGTTGTGGCCCGGCGTGTCGAGGAGGTTCCAGCGAAAGCCGTCGTACTCGAACTGCAGCACCGACGAGGTGATCGAAATGCCGCGCTGCTTTTCGAGCGCCATCCAGTCGCTCGTCGCCGAGCGCTTGCTCTTTCGCGACTTCACCGCGCCGGCCATGTGGATCGCTCCACCGTAGAGAAGGAGCTTCTCCGTGAGCGTGGTCTTGCCCGCGTCCGGATGGGAGATGATGGCGAAAGTCCGTCGCCGTTCGTGCTCACGTGCCATGTCGACTTCCGACCCTCTTCGAGACAGGGGCCGCTAGGAATAGCAGAGCTGGCGATGCATGCTACTGGCAATGCGGGCCCTCCGCCTCACCCTCCGCTTCTTCCACCTTCTGTGGGTGCTGCTGACGACGCTCCTCGTCTATCTCGGGCGACGTATCGCGGCAGGGCGGCTGAGCGGGCAGGAGCGCCAGCGTCTTCGCGGCGAGGTGCTGACTGGGATGCTCCAACGTCTTGGTGCGACCTACATCAAGTTCGGCCAGATCCTCAGCACGCGCCCGGACCTCTTTGGCCCCGGCATCACCGAGCCTCTCTCGCGCCTCCAGGACCAGGTCCCCGCCCTCCCCTACGCCGCGATCGAAAAGGTGATCGACGCCGAACTCGACTCGACGTCGCGGGCGCGCCTCAAGCGCATCGACCCGGTTCCGATGGCCGCCGCGTCGGTCGCCCAGGTGCACATCGCCGAGCTCGATACGGGGGAGCGGGTCGCCCTCAAGGTTCAGCGCCCGAACGCGCGCGCCCAGGTCGATCGTGACCTCATGCTGATGATGATCGGCGCGCGTATGTTGAACGTCGTTCCCTCGATCAAACTGCTTTCGTTGCCGGGCGCGATCGAGCGCTTTGGGGACGCGATGCGCGGCCAGCTCGACTTTCGTTTGGAGGCGGCCAACAACCGGCGCTTCGCCGCGAACTTCGAAGCGATGGAGGGTGTGGACGTACCCGCCATTCACGACGAGCTCTGCACGGAGCGGGTGCTGACGATGGAGCTCATCGAAGGCGTCCGCGGCAGCGAACCTGAACAGGTGGGCGGCGACCGGCAAACCCTTGCGCGGCGCGGCCTTGGGGCGATCCTTCAGATGGTGTTTGTCGACGGCTTTGTGCACGCCGATCTCCATCCGGGAAACATCATCCTCACGCCCGACGCGCGCGTCGTGTTGATCGACCTCGGTCTCGTGGCGGAGATCGATGACGAGCTGAAGAGCCCGTGGATTCAGACCTTCATCGCGCTCACGCAGCAGGACGGCAAGCTCGCGGCGAAGCTCTTCTACACCTACGCGCCGACCGTGGGCAATGTGGACTACCCGGCGTTCGAGGCCGAGGTGCTCTCGCATTTCCGGCGCCACCACGGCAAGCCCCTCAACGAGCTCGAGGCGAGCAAGGTTCTCGCGGGCATGATGGCGGTGCTCCGGCGCCACCGCGTTCAGATCGATCCGGTGTTCACCGTGGTCAACCTGGCGATGCTGGTCGCCGAAGGCCTCGGCAAACAGCTCGACCCGGACTTGGATCTGATCGGCGAAGCCGCGCCCTACCTCATGGATGCGATCGCGAAAGCGCCGCCCGCGCGTCCGCCCAACCGCGAGGTTCCGGAGTCGTAAACGCCGTCGCAAAGCCTTTGGAGTCGTAAAAAGCCTCCCCTGTGCGCTCTACACCACGACGGAAATCTATCTCGCCCGCAGAGAATTCAACTCTGCGCCTTGGGAGGTTAGGAGGACGACTTAAGTCCTCTCCCCGCGATCGCTACGCCGGATCGAGCAGAAGGGCCGACGCGGAACCGTCGGGGGCGGAGGCGGCGATCAGCGCCGAACCTCGCGCGGGAACCGCGTAGGCCGCTTCGGCGACGAGGCGCGCGCCGGTCGCAGCGGGGGGATGTCCAAAGGCGAGCGTGCCGCCTGTCAGGTTCAGCGCAGCCGGCTCGATGGTGCCGAGGGCGGAGTCGCGACCGAGGCGATGGGCCGCAAAGGCGCGGCTCGAGAGCGCTTCGGTGGTCGCGAGGATCTGCGCGGCTGCGGCTTCGTGGAGTTCGAGGAGCCCAACGTCTGAAAGCTCGCGGCTTTCGCCTCGAAGAAGCGATGCGATCGCAAAAACCTCGGACAGAAAGGGCTGGTCATCCGGGTCGAGCGCAGCGCTTGCAGCGCCCGAGATCACCGCGAGGCGCGTCACCCCGATCGAGCGCGCAACGTCCTCCTGCATGAGAAGGAGCGCGACCGCACCATCCGCCGGACGGGCCGCATTTCCGGCGGTGACGCCTCCCCCCGGCTCGAGGGGTGAAAGCGATGCGAGGGCCGCTGCGTGAAAGCCTTCCTCCCGCCGCATCACGACAGGGATTCTCGACGCCGACGCCCGCTCGTACGACCGAGCGGCGACTTCGTCCTGAACACCTCGCGAGAAACGATGCCGTCGTGCCGCCTGGATCGCCGCGCGATGAATCCGCGCGATCGTTCCGGCCTCGGGCACGTCCGTCGAACGGGTATCCGTCGGCAGGAGATCGCGTGCAGGGGTGCGGCGCACGAGCGCACGGGCAAACCCGCGGACCCCTTGGGTCGCCGCGGTCGCGCGAACGATCGCCGCGCGCCGCGGACGAAGCGACGCCACCGCATCCGATCCCCCCGCGATCGCAACCTCCGCGTGACCGGCTTCGATC
>JBCDAA010000347.1:0-9518 GCA_039186435.1 Myxococcota bacterium
ACATGGCCTGGCGTGCCTCCGCCGAGTCGATCTGTGCATGCACCCGCTCGGCGCTCGCGATGGCGCGCGACCTTGGTTACGAATCGATCGCGTTTCCGGTGCTGGGCTCTGGGTCGGGCGGCTTTTCGGAAGACGACGCCGCCTCGTTGATCACGGACGTGCTCTCGGCGGAAGCGATTGATCTCACGACGCGCCTCGTTCGATTTCGCGCTTGATACGTTTCTGCCTCGACGGTGGAATGGGGTTAGGTCGTGAAAGCGCGGACGGGAAGAAATCAAAGGGCGCAGGGTAGAGTGCGATCATGGGACTACGCACCTTGCTCCTGGTTTGTCTCGCCTGCGGTGGAACGCCGCTCGAAACGCGTTCGCCGGAAGCGCCTGAAACCGTCGCCGCAGAAACGCCGTCTGAGCTCGTGCCCGCCGGGCGCTGGTTCTTGGGCAGCCCTTCGGCATCGGGATGCGTCGACTGTCCGACGCCGCGCTTTGCGGTGTTGGTGAACGACGAAGCGTCGCTCGAGCTGGGGGCCGGGTACCCGCTTCGAATGTTTCGCCACGAGCTCGGCATTGGACCGCTCTCGCGCGACCTCGACGACACGGTGCAGGTCGCGGCGATGTTCGCGACGCGTGAGGAGGCGGAATCGTGGCGCGCGGGCAAGGCGCCAGAGGGGACCGTCGTACAGATCCATCGCCGCCGAGCGAGTGCGAGCGTGCAGGTGGTGCATGTTCTCCGGACCTCCCCAGGTTTTGATTCGGAGGCGATTCGGGCGGCATCGGGGAACACGGAAGATCTCTCGCCGACTTGTTCGGTTCGTGCGGGCGCCTACGTCGTCGAGGACGAGGGCTACAGCGAAGGGGACATCATTCGAATTCCCGACGCGGCGCCTTGGGTCCGGTTGCCTTGTGGCGGCGGACAGGTCGCCGTCGCAGTTCGGGACACCGACTTCGGTCGAATCGTCGACGCGCGCGTTCCCGAGGTCATCGAAACGCAGTACGCCGGCGGGGTGTGCGGGTCGACGTACTACAAGCAGCGAGTTGGCGATGGCGAGGAGCGAACGCTTGAGACGGAGCGCTGCTTTGGTCAGCCGTCGCAGGACACGTGGGGCGTTTGCGAGGGGGGAACGCTCGACGGGTGCGCAGACCGCGCCGAGGCACTTCTCCGGGACGGTCGCGATCTTTTTCGCGCGGCGCGCGTTGCGGCGTATGCGTGTTCGATGGGGTTGCCCCGCGCGTGCATCCTCCGGTGGACGATCGACTTCGACCGTGGCCGGCCGGTCGCGGAGGTTCTTGCGGATGCGACCTCGAGCTGCCACGAGGACGCCGCCCCCGAACTCTGTGCCGAGGTGAACCGGCTGCTACGAACGATTTCGCCAGAGCGGCTCTCGACGGCGCCCGAGCCAGCCTTAGGCGTTGTCTCGCAGGCCGGTTGCGCTCGCGAGATCCCCGGATGGTGCGAGCTCCTCGAAACCTCGACCCTCTGCGACGAAGACGGCTGCGGCTGACGCACTTGGGGACGCTTCTGTTTGACGACAGTTGAGAGCGCGAATGCAGGTTGTCGTCAAACAGGAGCGTCCCCACCTGTCAACGTACGCCAGGTTGGAGCGCCGCTAGATCAGCTCGAGCATGCACTCGGCGCTGCAGCCGTCGTTGTCTTCGGTGTTCCCGTCGTCGCAGCTTTCGCCGACGTCGGTTTGCACCACGCCGTCGCCGCACATCGCGCCGACTTCCTGACAACCCGGCGCACAGGCGCTCGGCCCGCCGCCGAGGTTGACGCCGTCGTCGCAGATCTCGTCGAACTCCTCCTGCACGATCCCATCGCCGCAGAAGGGCGTGAGCGTGCACTCGTCCGAGCAGCCGTTGTACTCGACGCCGTTCATGTCGCCGTCGTCGCACGCCTCGTCGCTCGCCACGATTCCATCGCCACACTCCGACTCGCAGGTCGAGGGCGCCTGGTTGAAGTTGCTCAACGTGAGCCGGTACTGCGAGCGCGTCGTGTGGCGTTCCGCCTGAAAGACCACCGCTTCGTAGATGCCGCCCACCGTGAGGTCGAGGGGCGCGAGACAATCGCCATCGTTTTCCTCAGGGTCGTCGCTCTCGCAGTCGGAAAGGGTGATCGACCCGTCCTGGCGACCGTGCACGCCGCCAATGTCGACGGCGAGCTTTCCGTTGATGAAGACCCACACGTCGTCATCGCCCGAGAAGGCGAGCTCTTCAGTCCCGTCGTACTCGAACCAGAAACGAACCTCGCTCGTGAAGAAGAAGTTCTGGTCGCCGGAGCCGCCTCCGTCGTTGCTGACCACCTCGAAGCCTTCGTCGACGAAGTTTGCCGGACTCGATCCATCCAGCGGACTCGAGAGCGGATAGAACGACGCGGAGTCGAAGCGATACCGGCCGCTTCCGATGTCGCCGAAGGTCATGGACTGAAACGACGTCCGATTAAAGTCGTCGTCCGACTGGTACCAAACCGAAAAGCTCTCGTCGCTCTCGATGCGAGATGCGCCCGGGTCGCGGGTGGGAACGCCGCCGACGAGTTCGGTTCCCACCATGCCGGTCTCCGCGCCGTTGAAGCACTGGAAGTCCGGATGGCCGTAGGGTGGCATCGCCTCGGCGTCGCCTACTTGGGGCCGCGTGACAAGAACGCTATTGCCGTCCTGACAGGCGGGGATGAAGTCGCGAATCACCACTGGGAGCACGATCGTGGGCGGGTCCGGAAGCTCGACCTCCTCGCAGGCGTAGCCCACTTCCTCCTGGCACGTCGCGCTGCATCCGTCGCCCGGGACAACGTTTCCGTCATCGCATTCCTCCGGCGCAAAGACCACGCCGTCGCCGCAGACAGCCGCGCAGGCGCCGTCCATGCAGCTCGGTTCGCGCGTGCAAAGCGGCGTGCATCCGTCGCCGATCAGAAGGTTTCCGTCGTCACAGTCTTCGGTACCTTCGGGCACTCCGTCTCCGCAGGTCGTTGCGCGGCAGTCCTCGCCGGGCGGACAGACGAACCCTTCTTCGAGCTGACACTCGTCGCTGCAGCCGTCGCCCTCTTGCGCTTCGCAGGTATCTCCATCGTCCGCGGTGACGCAGTCCATGTCTGACGTGCAGGCGGTGTCGCTCCCGCCGTTGCAGACGCCGCCGTCGTCGCACGCTTCAAAGCCCGCAACGATTCCGTCTCCGCAGCGAGCGGCGCGGCAGGCAGCTCCGACCGTTGCGCACACCCAGCCGTCCTCAAGCTGGCAGTCCGCATCGCATCCATCGCCCGCCGTAGTGTTTCGATCGTCGCAGGTTTCGGAACCTTCGATGCGCGCGTTGCCGCAGGTCACGATTCGAACGCACGGTTCACCCGGCACGACACACGCGAAATCAGGTTCGACCTCGCACGTTGCGGAGCATCCATCGTCCGCCTCGTCGTTGCCGTCGTCGCACTCCTCGTCGCCGACGACGAGACTGTCGCCGCAGACTTCTTCGACGACCGCGGTATCCGTTCCACTGTCCCGTCCTGCATCGACTCCAGCGTCGGGGACGAACGCGTCGGCTTCCGCGTCAGCGCCACCGTCTCGACCCGGCATGGAGTCATCGTCACCGCAGGCGATCAGAAGCGACGAAGCGAGGGCAAGGCGAAGGAAAGACGTGGTGTTCAGCACTCTTAGAGTATGGGGTGCTGCGGTGCGTCAATCCAGTCTGAACGTGATTTTCGTGTAAAAGTGTAACAATTAGACCGCGTCAGTATTGGGGATTTTGGTCAAATCGCAGGAGTAGGCCGTCGGCCACGCGTCCTTTCGCGTCGACCGGACCACGGAGGGTGGCGAGGGCTTGGCGGTCCTCCTCAGTCACGCTTCCCCGGTGCGTTCGCTCCACGGGGCGGGCGTCCACGACGCTTTGATCGCGAACCACGGCGTAGCCTCGGGCGCCGTTTCGGTGAATGACGATCGGCTGTCTCAATGCGTTTTCGAGCTGGGTGAGCGCGCGGGGATCGCGCGTTGCAAGTTCTTCCGCGACCGCGTTCGCACGTTCGCTCGCGGGCTCGCAGTCAAAACGGCATGGCTCGAAACTGATCAAGGGCCGGACGTGTCCGGCGAGGATTTGGTTGAGGCGATACCGGGGCGCGGGACACCACGCGTCGTTCGCCGCACCAAACACACTGAGCTCGCCGGGCGACGCGAGGAACCGACGGGCGTGGGCTTCGATGCAGCACGCGGGATAGCCGAGGAGTTGTCCGATGTCGCGAATGATCGAGAGCTTCGCCTTCACCTCGGCGCTCGAAAGATCGTGAAGCGTACGTTCGAGTTCCGCGAGTCTGCGACTGTGGGCGGGATCCTTGCTCGCGCACACGATTTCACACGGGATGCCGTCGTGAAGGGCAATGCGAGCGTTGCGGTGAACGCTCAGCTCGTGGCGGGTGAGTCGCGCGATGACCTCGGCGACCTCCGTTTGTTCAACGCTGAGCCGAAGCGCCGGTTTGATGCCCGCCAGCACAGCGAGGAGTTCGAGGTCCTCGATCGAATCGCCGCGCGGGTCTCCCTCCTCGGGGATCACGGCCTCGGGCCTGCGTTCTTGCCAACGGAAGCGTTTTCCGAGTTGCGGCAGACGCTGGGACAAAAACGCCATGAGCGGGCCGCTTCCCGGAGCGTCGGCCGCGTCGACCAGGACGGCGAGAAAGGGTCCAGCTTCGATCTGGGGGCCATCGACCTTTCGGGAAGGGTGGACCAAGCGCACGCGGACCTCCCGGCTTCCGATCGCGTAGCGAAGCCGAATCTCGTTCTTCCAGACCTGGATGGATCGCAGCCGGAGGGTCGGCGCTCGAGGTTCCCGGACGACGCGATCTTCCGAGGGAAGCGAGCCGCGAAGCGTCACCCGCGGGGATTCACTCCCCGTGGGAGGTGGCATCGATCTCCTCGAGGAGACGGGCTCGAGGAGGCGCGCGAGGAGGGCCTCTTGGTTCGGCGGAATGACGTAGCTCACGAAGCCATCCAAAGCGGACGAAGAAATCGTAGTGGAGTTGTCGAAATCGCGCGATCTCACCCGACGAGTCCCTGAAACTAGGGCGACACCGCCCCTTCAAGGAGAACTCGGATGAAGGTCATGATGTTGATTCTCGAGACGCCGGAGGATTTCGCGTCCCGGAAGGACGCTGCTGCGTCGGAGTATTGGGCTGCTTGGCAGGCCTACGGCCAAACGGTGGACGAGAAGCTCGTGGGCGGGAACATCCTTGCAGGGGCAGAGACCGCGGCCACGATTCGGCTTCGCGACGGTAAGCGCCAGATTCAAGACGGCCCCTTCGCGGACAGCAAGGAGGCGCTTGGCGGCTACATGATCTTCGAGGTGGAGACCTTTGAGGAAGCTGTCGAGCTCGCCGCGACCTGTCCGGCTGCGGCGTCGGGAGCGGTAGAGCTTCGACCGATCGTCGACATGTCGGCGATGGCATGAGCGAAGACGCGCGTCGGGCGGTGGAGCTAGCAGCGCGGGATAGCTACGGCCGTCTTGTCGCGTGGCTCGCCTCTCGATGTCGCGACTTGGCGATGGCGGAGGACGCGGCGGGGGAGGCCCTGGAAGCTGCCCTCCGCCGTTGGCCCGGCGACGGGGTTCCCGCGAACCCGGAAGCGTGGCTCCTGACGGTCGCGCGTCGCCGCATGATCGATCGCGTTCGCCGGAACGAAACGCGGCGAAGCGCGATCGATCGCCTCACCCTCGAAGCGCAGGAAGCGGCGGACACCGGGTTTCGCGCCGGTCTTCCCGATCGTCGCCTGACCTTGATGTTTGTGTGCGCGCATCCCGCGATCGCGCAGGAGATGCGCACGCCCCTCATGCTTCAAACGGTGCTCGGTCTTTCGGCGGACCGCATCGGAAGCGCGATGCTCGTCAAACCCGCCACGATGGGGCAACGGCTTTCGCGCACGAAGCGGCGCATCAAAGAGGCCGGCGTTCCTTTTGAGGTTCCGCCGCCGGAGGTTCTCGAGGAGCGCGTTGGATACGTGCTCGATGCGATCTACGCGGCGTACGGGTCGAGCTGGGAAGGCTCCGCGACAGGCCTTTCGACGGAGGCGATTTGGCTCGCGCGGCTGGTGGTCGGACTCGCGCCAAACGTCGCGGAGGCGAAGGGGTTGCTGGCCCTGATGCTCTACTGCGAGTCCCGCCGAAATGCGCGCCGCGACGACGGGGAGTTTGTGCCCCTGGAGGAGCAGGACATCACGCGGTGGGATCACGAGCAGATCCTCGAGGCGGAAAAGGCGCTTTGGCTGGCGGCGCAACAGAAGCAGCAGGGGCCCTACCAGGCGGAAGCTGCGATTCAGTCGGTTCATGCGCATCGCGCGCGGACGGGCACCACCGATTGGAACGCGGTGCATCAGATCTATCAGGTGCTCGACGCGCACTTTCCTTCGATGGGCGCGCGCGTTGGACTTGCTGCGAGCTTTGGCCGGATCGGTCGGGCGGAAGAAGGGCTCGCGGTGCTCGATGCCCTCGATGGACCGTGGGAACGGCACCAGCCGTATTGGGCGATGCGCGCGTATCTTCTTCGGGAGCTTCAGCGTGAGGACGCGCTCGACGCCTACGAGCGCGCGATGGGCCTCACCGAGGATCCGAGCATTCGGCGTTGGCTCTTGGCGCAGGCCAAACTCATTCGTCCCCCCAGTGAATGAGGTAGGGACGGCGGTAGGTTTGAATGCCTTGAACCTCTTCGTGAGGAATCTTGCGGCCCCATTCAAAGCGGTGGTTCGGCGCGCCGGCCCGCACGAGGACTTCGCCAACGAAGACTTCGCAGACGATTCGAAACCACCGAAAGATCTCACCGTCGGGAATGCCAGCGAGCTCACCGACGACGTCGTTCTTGCTCGTCGCTTCGGAAGTCACCTCGAGAAAATCGAAATAGCTCGCGGTGATGCGAGGGAGTCGTATCGCGACCGCGCGGGGTCCCGAGATCCGAACGAACGCGCGGCGAATGAGGGTGAGATCCTGCTTCACCTGATGGAGCGTTCGAACGTTGAGGAACTCTTCGTAGGTGACGCCGGTAACCTCCGCGCAGGCGAATCCGGCAAGGATCAGGGGGACGACGTCGTACCAGCTCGTCGCGTAGAAGGTTTGGTCGAAGAACGCGGCCAGCGCTTCGCCGCCCATTCGTGACAGGACCTCGCGCTGCGCGTCGACGCCGCCGGGGATGTTCTCGGCGACGTAGTCCATGTGCAGCTTGAGGGAGATGCCCTTGATTCGAAACGGGCTGTCCCCGGGGGGGAACGGCCAATGCGTGAAGGGCGTCACGGGGCGGGACTCTACAGGACTTCGGGGGGACGGGAGTTCGGGGACGCGATCGAGCGCGCTCGTTCATGCTTGGTGCTGATCGGCCCACTCGCCAAGGGCATGCAAGGGGCCCATGAGACGCTGTCCGCTGCCCGTCACCGCGTAGGGGGCTTGGGGCGCTTCGTGCTGGATCACGCCGGCTTGCTCGAGCTCCCGGAGGTTCTGGGTGAGCACTTTGGGGCTGATGCCTTCGATCGCTTCGAGGAGCCGATTGAAGCGCAAGGGACCTTCCACCAGCAGAACGCGAATGATGTAGAGCTTCCACTTTCCGCCGATGATGCCGATGGCGCGCTCCACGGCGCAGTCGCGTTCGCAGCCCGGTTTCGTCTCGCGCATCGCACCACGGTCGCTCGCTTTGCGATGGAGATCAACGCGATGGAGATCAACGCGCTTACCTCGAGGTGCGTTGACGCTCTCGCGCGAACTCCCGAAGAAGCGAAGAACGAATTGGAGGAAGCCATGGGCAAGTTCGCGTTTGTCGTTCGAGACATTCAACCGCCGCAGGGGCGAGGAAAGATCGCGCACGCGCTGACCAACGCTCTCGTGTTCAACGAGGCCGGGCACGAAGCGACGATTCTCTTCGAAGGCCAAGGCGTCGAATGGTTGGCGCTCTTCGAGGTACGCGAGGATAAGTTTACGCAGCACTACGGCGCCCGCTTTGACCAAGCGCGTGAGGCGGGCCTTCTCGGAGGGGCCTGCAACTTCTGCGCGTCGGTGCGCTTCAAGGTCGCGGACAGCGCAGAGCGCCTGGGGGTGCCGCTCTACGGCGAAGAGGGGGAGCACGGGTCGTTGCTGCCCTTCCTCGAAGACGGCTTTCAGATCTTGTCGATCTAGCTACTTGAGTGCTTTGGCCAGCGCGTGCCCTACCGCGGCGGCCGACGCTGGATTTTGGCCGGTGATCAGGAGCCCGTCCTCGACGACGAGCACCTGCCACTTCGCCTTTTTTCGGTAGACGCCTCCCTGGTCGATCATCTTTTCCTCGAGCAGGAAGGGCACCTTGTCCAGCGTGCTCATCGCAACTTCCTCTTCCCGGGTGAAGCCCGTGACGTCGCGGCCGTCGATGAGTTTGCCGCCGGTCGAGAGGGTGACTTCGCTGAGGGCGGCCGGCCCGTGACAGACCGCGGAGATGGGCTTCCCTTGTTCGAAGAGGGTCGCGGCGATGCGCTGGCTGTCCGCGTTTTCGATCAGATCGAAGAGGAGACCGTAGCCGCCGGGGTAGAAGACGCCGTCGTAACGAGCGACGTCGACCTCGGAGAGCGGCTGGGTGGCCTGCAGACGCGCCGCGAACGTTTCGTCGGCGAGCATCGTCTTGGTCAGATCGTCGGCGTCTTCGCCGTACCCAGGAATCGCGCCCCCCTTGGGCGAGGCGAGATCGTAGGTAATCCCCTCCTCATCGAGCACGTGCAGCGCGTGGGTGAGTTCCGGAAGGTACGTTCCGTTGGGTTCGCCGGCGAGTTCGCTGTGGCTGCTTACGATGACGAGTATATGCGACATGGGGGCTCCTAGAGTTCGTAGAGGTAGGCGGCGTTGCCGGCGAGATCCGGAACGAGAACGATTCGGCGTGCGGGATCAAAACCGATGTCGGCGGTCGATTGAAGACCTTCGGTGGTGGCGTCCCAGAGAAGTTCGCCCGAGCCGCTGGCGTCGACGCGCCACAAGGTGCCGTTGAAGTCGGTCACGACCCAGCCATCGCCGTCCGTTTCGATTCCGTCGAAGACTCCGTCGAGGTCGCCGAATCGAGTGGCGGTTCCGTCGTTGGCGATGCGGTAGATCGCGCCGGGCGTCGAGGGGTCGGGCGGGAACGCGCCGAGGGTGGCGACGTAGAGCTGCCCGTCCGTGACGACGAGGCCGTTGGGTGCCGCGAGGCTCGGGTCTTGCGAGAAGACCTCGACCGGCCCGCCAGGCGCGTAGCGATAGATGGTGTTGGTGGCGGTGTCGGAGAAAAAGACGGCACCGTTGCCGGCAGTCACGTCGTTGAGGAAACCAGCGCCTTCGACGGCGATCGGTCGAACACTTCCGTCGTCGGGATTGACCTCGAGCAGCTCGTTCGCGTGCGAGACGTAGAGCATGCCGTCGAGGGAGGCGATGCCGAGAAGGTCACCGTCGATTTCAATGACGCGTTCTTCCTGAACGTCTCCGCCGGGGCCAAGGCGCGAGAGGTACGCGGGCTGATCGGGCGTTGCGCCGCTTAGGTCGAGGTTCTGACCGAAGTTGCTCACGAACCAGACGCCGCGGTTTGCG
>JBCDAA010000348.1:0-9505 GCA_039186435.1 Myxococcota bacterium
CGCACCGCTCTCGAACATCTCGTCGGTGATCAGGTTGAACCAATCGTTCTCGGTGTTCGTGACGTAGTCCTGGAGAATCTCCCGGAGGTCGCGGTCCGCGCCGAGCCACTCGATTAGCTTCTGCACCGAGGCTTCGCCGCCGCCGAGAAGAACCGCAAAGGCCGCATGGCGCCGCGCCTGTTCGTCTTCCATGAGCGAGACCAGGCGCTCATCCGCAGCCGGGTCCGCGGCGTAGCCGACAGCGAGAGCCGCAGCGCGCCGAATGTCCGGCTCTGCGTCCGAGCTTCCGATCAGGTCGAGAAGCTGGCTGTTGATCTCGCGATGGGGACGCTGCCAAAGGGCCTGCACGTAGTACCGGCGACCGGCCTCGCTCACCGAGGAGTCGCCGATCTTGCCGATGACGGTCTGAATCGTGTCCGCATCGCCGAGCTGTCCGATCGCGGCGGCAGCCATCGAGCGAAGCTCGTAGTCGTCGAGGTCGTCTTCCACGACCTTCATCAGCGCGCTGATCGCGTCCGGACGGCCAAAGAAACCCATCGAGAGGATCGCCGCGCGGCGCGTTGCGAGAATCTCTTCGTTCGCGAGGCTTCGGTCTGCCGCGTTGAAGGCGGTCATGTCGACATTGCTGGGGCGCTCGACCTTGCCGAGGAGCTTTCGAAAGCTGGCGTCGTGGTCGAGGGTCGCAAGCGCGCGCGCCGCCGCGTTCACGTCGGCTTCCTCGAGCTCGCGCTCGATATAACGCGCGGCCCCGGGGTCGCCGGTCGCGCCGAGCGTTCGAAGCACGGCCGCCTTGCGGTAGGCGTGCGTCTCGAGAAGGGCCGCGATCTGGTCGGTGATCTCGGAACTCGCGACCCAGCGAAGAGCTTCGAGCGCGTCGGAGACCATGTCGTCGTCGTCCTCGACCGCCGTGAGCTCAAAGAGCACCGGAGCCGCGCGGCGGTCGCCGTACTCCGCAAGGGCGAGCGCCGCCATCGACTTCACCTCGAGGTCCTCGTCCGTGAGAAGTCCGGCGAGGGCGTCGACCACCCGGCGGTCGTGCGTCTCGACGAGCAGGCGGGTGAGGTCGCGGCGCACGTCCGCATCGCTCGCTTCGCCGAGAAGCGACGCGAGCTGCGGGGCAGCCGTCGACTTTCGAAGCGCGTCGATCACGGTATCGTTCATCCCCGGCTCGTTCTGGAGCATCTGAAAGAGGGGCCGCGCGGCTGCCGCCGATCCGGTCCGGCCGAGGCCCGAGGCTGCGGCACGAATCACCTCGGCCGATTGCGCGTCGCCCTCACGACCGAGCTCGTTCGTGAGCATTCGGGCGAGGGGCGCAACGACCTCGTCGCTCGCGGCTTCCGAGAGCGCGTGGGCGGTGAGCACCCGGACCGACTCTTCCTCGTGGTTGGTGAGCTCTTCGGAACTAAGGCGGGGAATCCCGAGAACCTCGGTCAGGCGTCGGTCGTCAAAGCCGTCAAGCTCCTGAAGCCCGCCCGCGGTGAAGCGCTCGAGGAGTGCCTCGATGAAGGGTTCGTCCTGCGCACCGAGGATCGCGAGGGTCCAAACGACCTGGTTGCGGTCGACGTCTCCGGTTTCCGCGAGGACCTCGAGAAGCTTCGGCTTGGCCGCGTCTGCGTCCGGCGAACCAATGCGTCCGAGGGCCCACGCGGCAGAGCGTCGAACCTGCGGATCGTCGTCGAGGGCGAGGATCAGCTGGGGCACCGCGGCGGCGTCCCGGAAATGCCCGAGGTTCATGATCGCGCGGGTCTTTTGGTCCCGAAACTCCGCGTTTTGCAGTACTTCGCGGAGCGCGGCATTTCGCTGCTCGGGGTCTTCCATCGCCGCAATGGGCTCGAAGACCTCCATCATCGTGTCCTGCGCAGACCAGTGGCGGAACGCCCAAAAACCAAGGCCCACCACGCCGGCGAGGATCACGAAAAAGAGAATCTTCGTGATCGGCGAGCTGCGCCGATTGATCTTCTTGATGGTCTCCGCATCGCTGCCGATGAGCAGTTCGCCCGAGCCGAGAGGGGCCTGGGCGTCGAACGCGCTCAAGTCATCCACATCACCGGCCGTAGGAAGCTCTTCCGACATCGCGTGTCCTCCGAAGGTGTCCGTGAAACGCGCCGCGAACGTCGCTGGCCCCCCACGAGACGCGCCACCCTACATCAATGGACTCGTCGCTCTCAACAGGGATTGGCCCGGGAAACCTTGCGATTGCTTACGAAAACGCGGCCCGTTGAGAGACCTCACGAACTTTGGCCTCGAAGCGACCGTGAGCCTGTTCGAGAGCCGTGCCGATCGTTCGGGAGCGCGGCTCCAAGTGCGCGAAATCGCTGTTGACCCGCCTCGACGCCGAGTTGTAATCTCGGTCCCTATCGGAGGGATTTGATGACCAAGTCCATGACCAAGTCCGGCCTTATCGACGCCGTCGCCCAGCGCACGAAGATCACCAAGAGCCGCGCTGAGCAGGTTGTGAACTGTGTATTCGAGGCCATGACCGCGTCCTTGGAACGCGGCGAAGGGATTGAGATCCGTGGGTTTGGAAGCTTCACGGTCCGCCACTACAAGGCCTACAACGGACGAAATCCCCGCACTGGAAAGCCGGTGCCTGTTCCGGAGAAGCGTCTCCCGTTTTTCAAGGTGGGCAAGGAGCTCAAGGAGCTCGTCAACACGACGACGCCCAAGTCGGACGCGACGTCGACGGATGACGATTAAGCGCTCTAGCCATGACCCCTGAAGCGCAGCTGGAGCTGCTCACGCGCGGTGCCGTGGACGTGGAAGTCCAGGAGGAGCTTCTCGCGCGCCTCAAGGAAGGACGTCCGCTCCGCGTCAAAGCCGGATTTGATCCGACCCGGCCGGATCTGCATCTCGGGCACACGGTGCTGATGCAGAAAATGCGGCAGTTCCAGCAGCTTGGCCACGAGGTGGTCTTCATCGTGGGGGACTTCACCGCTCGCATCGGCGACCCCACGGGGCGGAGTAAGACCCGTCAGGTTGTGACTGAAGACGAGATCGAGGAAGGCGCCAAGACGTACCAAGAGCAGGCGTTCAAGATCCTCGACCGCGACAAAACTCGCGTCGTCCGAAACAGCGAGTGGCTGGGGTCCATGTCGTTTGCCGATGTGATTCGGCTCGCCGGCAAGTACACACTCGCACGCATGATGGAGCGCGACGACTTCACGAAGCGCTGGAGCGAACACGCCGCGATCTCGATTCACGAACTTCTCTACCCCCTCGCCCAGGGCTACGACTCGGTTCACCTCGAATGCGACGTGGAGCTGGGCGGAACCGATCAGCTCTTCAATCTTCTCGTCGGCCGTCGGCTGATGCGCGAGCACGGGCTTCGCCCGCAGGTGGTGATGACGACCCCAATCCTGGAGGGACTCAGCGCGCGTGAAGAAAACGGTGCGATCGTCGGCGACAAGATGAGCAAATCGCTCGATAACTACGTCGGGATTACCGAGGCGCCAACGATGATGCTCGGCAAGCTGATGAGCATCGCCGATGCGCTGATGTGGCGGTACTACGAGCTTCTGAGCGACATGCCGACCGCGGAGGTGAAAGCCCTCAAAACGCAGTGCGAAAGCGGCGAAATGAACCCGCGGGACGCGAAGCTTCGCCTCGCAAAGGAAATCGTCGCTCGCTATCACGATCACGCCGCGGCCGAGGACGCCGAGCAGCGCTGGATGGCGCAGTTCTCTCGGCGCGAGGTCCCCGCCGACATGCCCGAGGTCACGCTGACGATCGAGGACGCGACCATCTGGCTTCCGAAGGCGCTCGCGCAGGCCGGCGTGGTGAAGAGTTCGACGGAAGGAAAGCGCCGTATCAAGGGTGGGGCGGTGCAGGTGGACGGCGAAAAGATTACGGACGAGCGCGCCACCCTTGAAAAGGGAAAGCGCTACGTGATCAAGGCGGGCAAGCGCGCCTGGGCTGCGATCACCGTCGCGTAGTTACGCGGAGGCCGCGCGGAGGAGCGCTTCCTGCGTCGGGTCGTCACCCACGGCCTCGACCACTTCGTCAGCGGGACAACGTCCGGCGGCAACGAGAGCGGCGAGGGGTTCGAGGTAGATCGACTCGTCTTCGCCCTTCGCGTTGAGGTTGCCGAGACGGGCTAGACCCTCCGTGGCGATCGCGAGGACGTCCGACGCCCACGCGCCGAGCGCGCGTCCTTGAAGGCTGCCCTGGAGACCGGTCGTCGCGAACGTGGGGCGTGCTTTTTCAAGCGCGTCGAAGTGAATCGTTCCGGCGAGGGACTCCGCTTTCGAGAGCGCTTCCGGCTCGTAGAGCAGGCCCTTCCAAAGCGCAGGAACGGCCGGCAGGTACTTGTGACGCTGGCCATCCACCCCGCGCATCTCGAGCGTTTTCTTGAGCCGAGCCTCGGGAAAGAGCGTGTTGAGGTGGGTTTCCCAGTCTTCGAAGGTCGCCTGCAACCCTTGGTGCCCGTCCTTTAGGTACGCCCGAAATGTTTGCCCCGTGTTCGGGTGGGGAACGCCGTCGCGGATCACGAGGAACATTGGCGCGTCGAGAGCCCACTCCACGTAGCGCGCGTAGTCCGGTTCGCCTTCCCAAAGGAGCGGGAGCAGCCCCGTGCGATCGGGATCGACGTCGCTCCACACCGCGAGACGATGGGAGCGAATGCCGCCCTTGCCTTCGAGATAGGGGGCGTTGGCGAACATCGCACCGACCAGAGGCTGAAGGCGCAGGCCGACACGAAGCTTGCGAAACGCGTCCTCGACGTTTTCATAGTCGAGGTTCGCTTGCACGGTCGCGGTGCGCCGCATCATGTCGAGGGCGCGGCCTCCTCGGGTCGGGAGGTACTCCCGCATCACCCCGTAGCGCAGCTTCGGAACCCACGGGAGTTCGTCCTGACGGGCGAGCGGTCGAAAGCCGAGGCCAAGCCAGGAAAGATCGAGGTCCTTCGAAACAGCGTGAACCTCGGCGAGGTGGCCCGCGAACTCGAGCTCGGTCTGATGAATGGTGTCGAGCGGTGCGCCGCTTAGTTCGAGCTGGCCGCCGGGCTCGAGGGTGATGTTGGCCCAGCCGCGCCGAAGCGCGATGACCGGCCGATCCGGGTGTTCGCGGTAGGGGCTCCAGCCGTGGCGCGCGGCCAAGCGGGCCAGCACCTCGGCGATTTCCCCCTCGAAGACGGCGGGGCGTCCGCTTCCATGAACCCCGAACTTCTCGGCTTCGGTGCCGATTCGCCAGGCTTTTCGGGGTTTCTCCGCGTCATGAAAGACAGCGACGAGGTCTTCGTTCGACTCGATCAGGCGTGCGGGTGGGGGGGCCATATGCAGCGAAAGGACGTCTTCACCGGGTCGACGTTACGCCGGCGGGTAGCACGTTCGTCCGGCCATCACAAAAGCCTTCTTTCGAAGACACAGTTGTCCTGAACACCATCGAACGCAAAAGACGCGTTGACAGCGCCTGGATGGCCGCCGAACCTTTCGCCGAAAACGTGACCGACGCACCTACGCCAGGCTACATAGGCCCCGAACTCACCGTACGCGGACATCTCACGGGCGAAGGAGATGTTGTTGTGGACGGGAGCTTCGAGGGAGAGATGACATTTCAGGGGCGCTTGGTGATCGGAGGCAGCGGTCGAGTTCGCGCGCCGATCAGCGCCACCGCTGTGTCGGTGGCAGGGCAGCTCGAGGGCAACGTCGAAGCGGGTGAAGTGCTGGTGCGAGACGGCGGTCACCTCCTTGGGGACGTGCGTGCGCCGCGCGTTGGGCTGGAAGACGGCGGTGCGCTTCTCGGGACCGTGGAGATGGATGTCGATCTCCCAGACTTCGAAAGCTGAGGTTGGGATGAAGCGAGCATCCGTGATCCCCCAGGGCGTCCGCTTGGTGGGCGACATCGAAGGTGACACCGACCTGGTGGTGCTGGGCCGCGTGGAGGGTCCGATCCACGTCACCGGGACGCTGATTATCGAAGAGACCGGTTTGGTCCGCGGTCATGTTCGCGGGCGGACGGTCACGGTTCGTGGTGTCCTCAAGGGCAATGCCTTTGGGGAAGAAGCCGTCCGCGTGGGTGAACGTGCCCGACTGGTCGGCGAGCTGACGGCGCCCCGGGTGCACGTGGCGGTCGGCGCGCAGTTCCGCGGTCAGGTTCACGTTGGCGAAGTTCAGGAGCCGCGTCTCGGAATCTACGACCCGGCGCTCCATACGTTTACCGGCGCGCCCGCGCCCACGATGGAAGCGTCCTTGGATGCCGGCTCGCCGCCGCAGGTGCGCGCGACCGTTCCGGTCCCCCCGCCCGTTGTTGAAGCGACAGAAGAGACCCCGGTCGAATCGGCGATGGCCCGAGCAACGGTTCCTGTTCCGCCGCCAGAGGCAGCCGCGATGGCGCGGGCGACGGTTCCGGTGCCGCCTCCGGCAGCGATGGAGACAAGCGAGCCCGCGACCGCGGTCGAGCCGGAGGACGATGCGCCTTTGGTGATGCCGGCGCTCGGCCGAGTGCGCGCGCGGCGGCGGTCCTAGTGGATCGATTGCTCGAGCTGCTCCGCGAACGGAGTTTTCGGCAGGGGACCTTTACCCTCGCGTCTGGGCGAACGAGCGACTTCTTCATCGACTGCAAGCCGACCGTGCTCTCGGCGGAGGGACACGCCCTGGTCGGTCCCGCGCTTCTTCGCGAGATTCGATCCCTCGCGCCAAACGTGGTGGCGGTCGCTGGGGTGGTGCTCGGAGGATGTTCGCTGGCGTCAGCGGTTTCCCTCGCGTCATGGCCGAAGGAACCCCTCGACGCGATCTACGTTCGAAAGCAGCCGAAAGACCACGGCAGCCAACAGCGCATCGAGGGCGCCGCACGACTTTCCGCAGGTGCGCCCATCGCGCTTGTAGAGGACACGGTGACGACCGGCGGGTCGACCCTTCGGGCCGCCGAAGCGCTCAAGAACGCGGGCTTTGTTGTCGCCGCGGTCGCGAGCGTGGTCGATCGCCGGGAAGGTGCGTCGGAGGCTTTCGCCGCGGCTGGATTGCCTTTCCGCTCGCTGTACACTCGGGGTGACTTCATTCCGGAGCCGTCTTGATGCCCCGAATTCTGCTTCTCTTGCTCGCTGCCGCGTGTGCTCCTTCGCCGATCAGTCTTCAGACGGGGCCTCGGGGCTTCACCGCGGACGACTACAGTCGCGTGTACGAAGACTGGACCCGCGACGCGGATAAGTTCGCGTGGGGCAACCTCGACGACATTCTCCACGTCACGGCGACGTTCGAGTCCTGGGAGTTTCGCTGGGCCTACATCGTTCGCTACGCCGAGGACCATTCCCTGGAGGCACCGAGGCGCGCGGAAATGCTCCGGGCCACCCTCGACGACGCGAGTGAGAACCATCGCTTCTTCGTCACCCTCGCAGGCGTGAACTTTCGCGAGCAGAACCTCTCCGCGCGAACGTCCGCATGGCGCATCATCCTGGTGGATCCGGAAGGCCGTCAGACGGTTCCGGCGGAGATTCGACGAGTGCGCCGTCCGAGCGCAGTGGAGCAGGTCTATTTCCCTTCGGTGCACCCGCATCGACAAACCTTTCGAATCGTCTTTCCCGCGACGCGCGAAGACGGAACCGAAACCATTCCGGCGGACGCGGAGAGCGTGGTCCTTCGCTTTGCGGGACCCCGCGGACGCGTCGACCTCACGTGGCGGTTCGATCTCCCCTCGTGACCGATCCCTCCGACAAGACGACGCTCCAGCATCAGACCGGACATCACGGTCCTGCCGTGGGTGGCGAGCGCGTAAGCCTCGTGCTCTTTCATCGGGACGGCGCGAAAGTGGTGCCCTTGCGAAAGGGTCAGGCCGTCGTGGTGGGCCGCACCTGGCCCGCTGATGCGGTCGTGGATGATCCCTCCCTTTCGCGTCAGCACGCGTCCTTCGAATGGCGGGAGGATGGCTTCTTTGTCGAGGACCTCGACTCGACGAACGGGACCATCCTGCACGGTGAGCCGATCAAGGCCGCGCGGATTACCCAGGGGCAGTCGGTGGTTCTTGGCGCCGTTACGGCCTCGGTGCACGTCGCGGAGCCCCGCGGGGGAACCCTTGAAGGGCTCGACGGGCACGACCGCTTTACGGAGCGTCTTCACGAAGAGGTGGTTCGCGGGCGGAGCTTTGGTCGGCCGCTTGCGCTCCTCATGGTTCGCGATGTTTCGGAGGACGCGCACGTGAGCCGCTGGTGCGCGCGCATCGCCGGAGAGCTCCGGGAAGTGGACCGGATGTGTCTCTACGGACCGCGCGCCCTCTACGTTCTCCTGCCGGAAGCGGACGCGACACGCGCGGAGGCCGCAGCGCGAACCGCGATTCGAAGCCAGCTCGGGGAACCCTCGCTTCGCTGCGGGATCGCGCTGTTTCCGGACGCGGGCGCGCACGCGGAGGAGCTTATTGAAGCGGCCCGAACCGCCTGCCGCCAAACGACGGGAAGCGAGCGGATGCGCTGGGCGCGCGGCAACGTGCATCCTTCGACGCCGGTGGTGGTCAGCCCGAAGATGGTCTCGCTTCACGCGATGATCGACCGGGTGGCTGCGTCGCCGATTCACGTGGTCGTCCGCGGAGAGACGGGAACCGGCAAGGAGCTGGTCGCGACGGCGCTCCACGAACGCGGTCCGCGCGCGTCCGGTCCGCTTCGGTCGATCAACTGCGGCGCGATTCCGGACACGCTTTTGGAGAGCGTTCTCTTTGGCCACGAGAAGGGGGCCTTTACGGGCGCGCTTCAGTCGCAGCCGGGCGTCTTCGAGCAGGCGCACCAGGGGACGGTGTTTCTCGACGAAGTCGGAGAGCTTGCGCCGGCGGCGCAGGCCGCGCTTCTCCGCGTTCTTGAAACCAAGCGGGTCGCGCGCGTCGGTGCGACAGCGGAACGAGAGGTAGACGTTCGCGTCGTTGCGGCAACCCACCGGGATCTGCGCGCCATGGTCGAGGCGGGGACCTTTCGCCAGGATCTCCTCTATCGGCTCGACGGGATCACCCTCGAGATTCCGGCGCTTCGCGAACGGCCCGAGGAGATCGCACCGCTCGCGGAGCGCTTTCTCGCGGCGGCCCGACAAGCGTCAGGGGCGACCGCAACGCGTATCCACCCGGACGCACTGCGACGGCTGATGGACTACGGCTGGCCGGGCAACGTTCGGGAGCTTCGCAACGTCATCGAGCGCGCCGTGGTGCTCGCGACCACGGATGAGATTCGCGTGGACGACCTGCCGTCGGCGCTTCGCGGGGGAATCACGCGTCCCCCTCCGGCGTCGGGCGAGCAGCTGCGATTCAAAGACCGCATTCGTCAGTACGAGACCGAGCTGATCGTCGACGCGCTGCGTCGGAGTGGCGGCAATCAAACGGAAGCGGCGAAGCTCCTCGGCATGCCGCTTCGAACCCTCGTTCACAAGATCAAGCAGTTCGGCATTCAGAAGCAGTTCGTCTCCGAGTAGTGCCGCCGCGACTACCTCAGTGGCACTGCCAGAAGCCGCCGTTTTCGAAGACGTACATCACGCCCATGTCGCCGAGGTTTACGTCGACGAAGGTTTCGTCGAACTGCATCACGAAGGTCGCGTTCGGA
>JBCDAA010000349.1:0-9469 GCA_039186435.1 Myxococcota bacterium
ACAGCGCCCGCATTCACAGCGCCCGCATTCACAGCGCCCGCATTCACAGCGCCCGCATTCACAGCGCCCGCATTCACAGCGCCCGCATTCACAGCGCCCATCACCCGAGTGGTCTCTGCAACGGTTGTCACCGGTTCGGGCGCGCAGCCGTCGAGGGGCGTTCTTCCGAGCGCCGCCGAGGCACGCGCAAACGCCTCTCCGCGCGCCGAGCGGGTCGCCTCGCAGGCGAGCTCTCGCATCGCTGGCGGATGCCGTTGATGCCGAACCGCTGCGTGAACCGTGAGGGGCAGCGCAAGTCGTCGAGGAAGCGCGGTGATGGCCCGAAGGACGATCGCGTCCCGCGGGGCACGGGTTCGGTCGAAGGCAGCGGCGCGAAAGCGATCGACGAAGTGCGTTTCTTCGATCGCGCCCTCCTCGTTCACGAGCGCCGCGCGAAAGCGAAACGCGTCATCCCCCGTGATGCGACCGAGCACGCGCCCGCGTGCGTCGCGAACTTCGATGTCGACGTAGGTGTATTGCAGGTCCCGCGTGCCACCGGGAAAGCGATGGCCCGCGCCAACGTTTCGAATGACCAGGTCCACGGCCATTTCGCTTCCTCGCGGGGTCGCGTCCTCCGCGGGAAGGATCCACTCGCCCTCGACGTGCGCCGCCGCAATGTCGATGGTGACCGCGTCGCGAAGTGCATGATCCTCGCGAAGGGGCGTGTGCGCGCCTCGAACCCGGTGCGAAGCAACGCGTCCTTCCGTCGCGGCGAAGTCCCGCAACGCTTCCTCTTGGCTCATGTGACACTGCTGACAGGTCGCGGGCTCAACCTCATCGATCTGTCTGGCGTTGCTCTCCGCAAATGCACTGCTTCGCCACGCGCCGATGTCGTCGATCCCCGGAAGATGGTGCGGGTTCCCCATCTCACCGCCGAGAAAGGATCGATGGCAGCCGCCGCACTGTCCGCTCGTGCGTAGGCCGGGCGGATTCATGCGCTCCCGATGGGCGGCCACCTGTGCGGCGCTGTTGGGATCCGGAAGAGGTGCCGGCGCGATCCGGAGCGCAAAACTCCCGTTGCCGTCCGCGTAGCGCTCCTGCATCGAGTGGCAGACGAGGCAGGTGACACCCACGTGTGCACGTCGGTCCGCGGGGTCGATCGCCTCATCCATCGCGCCATCGACGAGCAGGGCGAGGTCGTGGCAACCGGCGCAAAAGCGGCTGGCTTCGAAACCGCGCTCCTCTCGAAACGCGTCGATCGTGGCGCGGTACCAGGGGTTGCCGAAGGACGCTCGCGCGTGCGCGCTCGACCGCCATTGCGCGACAACATCGGCGTGACAGGGAGCACAGCGTTCCACGTCGCTGAGGTCCTCCTCGATTGCGCCAAGCACTCGAAGATGCGACGGAGCAAGGTCTCCCGGCGGGCGCGGCAAGACCACCGCGAGCTTTTCCTCCACGTGTTTATCCGTCGCCTCGACCTCCGCGCCGCAGGCGAAGAGTGCGGTGACCCATAGCCATCGCGCGCGCATCACTCGCGGATTGCCGCCGCGACTTCCCGGGCGTGCTGCTCCGCCAAAGAGCGCCACGGATCGTCGTCCGGGCTGAGCGCGAGATACTGCTGCCAGGACGAACGTGCGTTTTCGAGGCTTTCACCTCGCGCGTCTTCGTCGTCGCGTTCAGCCTTCGCCATCCAGCCGAGGGCTTCGTAGTAGTGAATCTCCGAAGGGGGATCGAAGAAGACGCCCTGGGAGCGCAGCACCGACATGGCGCCGCCGTAAATGCTCATCGCCCGGCGTGCGCTCTCGAGGGCCGCGCGGTGTTCGCCCAAGCGATCGAGGGCGACGGCGCGGCCCCAGTGCGCGAGTGCCAGACTTCGCGTTTGATCTGCGACCGGGTTGTGTTCGGCGACGTCGATGGCGCGCTCGTAGTGATGAACCGCTTCTTCGAGGGCACCCGCCATCATGCGTACCTCGGCGAGGTTGGCGTGCGTGACGCTGACGGACTCGACGTCGAAGGTGTGGGCGAGGGCGTGGCGATACTCGCGTGCCGCATCTTCGAAGTCGCCCGTGCGCGAGTGAAGTACGCCGAGCTCAAAGCCCACCGTTTCGGTCAGAAAGTCCGCGTCGAGGGCACGAAGCTCGTGATAGAGCGCCACCGCATCTGCATCGCGTCGTTCCGGCGGACCGTCTTCGTTCGGGCGTTCAAACTCCGCGACGGCGCGCGCTAGGTAGAAAAGCACCTCCGGATCACGGGGAGCATGGCGTCGCGCGAGCTCAAGGCGCTGAATCGCGCCTTCCAGGAACGCCGCCCGGACGTAGGGTCGTGGGCTCGGCCGGTTCATCTCTTCGCGTGCTTTACGAATGAGGCCAAGAGCATGCTCGGTGAGCGTGCGCGCGCGCTGCTGCCCCGGTGCGCGGACCTCCCGCCAAAACTCCGAGGTCTCTTCCAGCGGACGCTGCGCGCTCGCGCTGCTCGCAACGAGCACCATGGAGAGTACAAGGCGTTTCACTGCGCCTGCTCCGCGGCATGGTCCGCCCAGGGACCGCTTTCGATCGAACGCCACGCCGTGCGTGCAGCGGCTTCGTCTTCGATCGCTTCTGCGGCGACCGCTCGACGGGCTGCGCGCTCTTCTTCGGGAACTGCCAAGCTACTTAGAAGGGCTTCGAGTCGGCCGCGCGATGCGACCGAGCGTGCCAGATCACGCCACTCGGTTCCTTCCGCGGTCTGCCGCCGAAGGGCGAGCGCGAGGCCAAGCGATGCGCGCGGATCGTGGCGCCCCGAACGAAGCGCCTCGCGATAGGCGCGAATCGCATCAGCGGTCTGGTCCGGCCCAAGGGAGAGAAGCACGTCGCCGTAGAGCCCGTAGAGGGTGCGGCGAATTCCGCCGGGCTGCATGCGTCCGAGCAGCCGGGCGAGCACCTGCCGTGCGTGCGGGTAGTCGCCGGTCTTGGCAAAAATCTCCGCGGCGCGCGCCCCTTCGGCGGGATTGTCGAGGCAGCCCGGATCGTGCGAGAGCGCGGTGAGCAGATACTCTTTCGCGCGCTCGAGGGCGCCGACTTCACCGGCGACGAGGGCGCGCACGACGTGGCCCTCCGCGCGATCGGGAAGACGCGTGATCGCGGCCTCGGCAGCGGTCCGGGCTTGATCGAAGCGCCGCGCTCGAAGAGCAACCCGGGCGCGCGCGAGGTCGTTTCGCCAGGCCCTCAGCCCAGGCGTTCGAACCTCATCCCAGAAGTCAGACGCCCTCGCGCCTGCGGGAAGAAGCGTCGCGATCGTCATTACCGCTGCGAGCAGCCGCATCGAGCCCAATCTAGAGGCCGCCGAATCAGGTCTCCAGCGAAAAGAGTCGCCGCGCGTTGGCGGCTGTCGCGTCTCGAATATCCTCGCCGCGAAGATCTCGGATTGCGTCCGCCACCAGCGCCAAAAACGCGGGTTCGTTGCGCGGCCTCGGCGCGCCGTGAGGAGGATGGGCAGGGTCATCGGTTTCCAGCAGAAGACGTTCGGCCGGTACGACCCTCGCCGAGCGCCTCGCCTTGGCGGCTTTTTCATAGGTGACGCGCGGGCCAAAGCTGAGGTGCAGACCGAGCGCGAGATAACGCTCGGCGACCTCCGGCGCGCCGGTGAATCCGTGGACCATGCCAGCGACGGGCGCGTAGTCCCGAAGGAGATCCAGCGCCGCGCCGTGGCGGCCGACGACGTGAAGGACCACTGGGAGCGCGCGCGCCTGCGCGATCTCGAGGTGTGCGCGGAGGATCGCTTCCTGGGCTTCTGCGGGAACGTCGATGCGCGCGTCGAGCCCGCACTCGCCGATTCCGACGACACCCGTCACTTCTTCCAGCGACGTGCGAACCTCTGCCGCGGATTCGCCGGAAAGCCATTCGGGGTGAAAGCCCGCGCACCACGGAAGCCCTAACGCCTGTGCGCGCGTCCACTGGGAGCGGGTCACGCCGGGCACGATCATCTGGGTGACGCCGGCTTCACGAGCGCGCCGCCTGACCTTCGTTCGATCGGTGTCGAAGGCGTCGAAGTCGAGGTGCGTATGGGCGTCGATCAATTCTCGGCTTGGGCCGGCGCGCCGTTTTTCACCGGCGCCGCGTCGAGCTCCTTTGAACCGTCCGCGATGATAGGGCTGAGCTCGGCGGTGATCGCGCGAAGGAGCTGCTGCTTTTCGTGGAAGGGCAGGAACGCCGCCTTAAACCCGTTCACGACGATCTTTTCGATGTCTTCCAGGGTCAGACCAATCTGCGTGTGGCAGAGCCAAAGCTCCTTCGACACCGTTGTGTCGGTCACCAAGCGATTGTCCGTGTTCACCGTCACCCGGTGTCCGAGGTTGTGATAAAGGCGGATTGGATGGCCGGCGAGATCGCGAACCGCGCCCGTCTGTACATTCGACGAGGGACAGCACTCGAGCGCGATGCGGTGATCGTTCACGTAGTGAAGAAGATCACCGTCTTCCCGAAGACGACAGCCGTGGCCGATGCGATGCGCGCCGCAGACGTGAATCGCCTGGTGAATCGACTCCGGTCCGTACGCTTCGCCCGCGTGAATCGTGACCGAGAGGTTGTTGTCGCGAACGAGCTGAAACGCGTCGAGGTGGTTCTTCGCCGGGTGATCGTATTCTGCGCCCGCGAGGTCAAAGGCCACGACGCCGCGGTTCTTGTAGGCCACCGCGAGCTGCGCCATTTCGTAGGACGCGTCCGGCGAGATGTTGCGGATGCCGCAGATGATGACCTCGGAGCGAATGCCGTGGTCTTTCTGGGCGTCGCGCAGCCCTGCGAGGACTGCTTCAACCACCTGCGTGAGGCGAAGATCGCCGCGGGTATGCAGCATCGGCGAGTAGCGGACCTCCATGTAGCGAACCCCTTCGCGGGCGGCGTCTTCGGCGAGCTCATACGCGGTTCGGTGGAGGGAATGCTCCGTCTGCATCACCTTCAGGGTCGTGTCGAAAGCCTTCAGGTACTCGACCAGCGAGCCGGTGTTTTCGCCGAGGTGCATCGCGCGGCGGAGGCCGTCAGGCGTGTCTGCGGGAAGGACGACACCTTCCTTGTCGGCGAGCTCGAAAATGGTGTCGAGGCGAAGCGAACCATCCAGGTGAACGTGAAGATCCGTCTTGGGAAGTCGCTCGAAGAAGCTGAGGGGCAGCGCCATTTACGCACGTTAGTGGGGCGACCTCGTGGCTGCAAGGATGATGTTGGTACGCGTCGGGTCCGCGGACTGGCTTGGAGTCGCCTTGCGCAGGCTCGCTCGGGTGCGCAAGTTCCGGCTCATGGAGTTTCCCCGCATCGCCTACGGAACGCCGCGCAAGCTTCCGAAGGCCAAGGACCTCGCTGGACGCGTGGTGGTGCTGGATGTCGCCTTCGCGTCGAACGCGGGCGGTGCAAGTTTCGAAAAGGTGACGCTTCCGTTCATTGAGGGGCTCGGCAGCCGGCTTGCGATGTGGATCGATCACCACGACCACGACAAGCACGCCGACTACGCCGACGATCCGCGCTTTGTGCTGCATACGAAGGCCGAGCACGGCGCGTGTCCGGAGCTTGTGACGCCGGAGCGCGTGGCCTGGGCCGGGACCGTCGACACCGTCTGCTGCCACGTCGACTTCGATGGGCTCTGCTCGGCGGCGAAGTGGATTCGCGGTGGCGAGGAGCCCTACCCCGGCGCCGATGACGACGCGCGAGCGATCGACACACGTCTTGGAACACCGAGCGAGCGCGCGGAGTGGCTCGACCGGGCGCTGCGCGCCAAGCCTCGCGATGACGCTCTTCGCGGACTGATGATTCGTTACCTCGCCGAGGGGGCGAAGGATGCCGCGCTCTTCAAGAACTTCGTGACCGCAGCGAAGCCTCTCGAGGCGATGGAAAACGAAAGCCGGCGACTCGCGACGCGCTACACCATTCAAGGTGACATCGCGATCTGCGATGCGCGCGTTCGACAGGGCGCCTACGACAAGACGAAACTTCTGCTCTTGGGGCAGGAGCTTGCACGCGTTTCCTTGGTGCACGACGAGAGCACGGTCACTGTGGCCGCCCGTTTCGACAGCGGCATCGATCTCGTGCGTCTTCTCGGCCTCAACGGCGGCATGCCGACGCGGGTCAGTGTTGCGGCGAAGAAGCTCGACGACGTGCTTCAGCGACTCGAACACATCTAGATGTGCCAACGAGCGCGCCGGATGTAAGGCGGCATTCGCGGATCGCGCAACCGGCGCGACCTGCGAGCGTTTTTGCCCCCCGTGCGCCGTTTCCGAACTTGCTGGTGACGTTCCGAACCCATGCCCGCACGACGCCCGCGTTTCGGAATCGTGGCCCGTGAGAAAACCAGGCCCTAGGCTCTCTTCCGCAACGGTAGGGTGTGGGTATGCGTTGGGCTTTTCTTCTGCTCGGACTTTCGATCATCGGATGCGGAGACGACGCTGCGCCGGCGGACGCGGGACAGGATGCGCAGGATGCCGCGCGCGATTCGGGCGAAGACACGGGCGTCGATACGGGTCCGCGCGACGCTGGGACGGATACGTTTCGTGTCGATGCCGGCCCGCCTGTAACCGGCTGCGAGCTCATGACGCCGGATGCAGGGCCCGACGCCGGCGGCGCGGAACCGCCGGCTCCTTTGGCCGGACCCGGCGGACCCGCGCGCGCATTTACCGCCGACGAGATTCTCACAGGGTGCGCGAGTCTCGACGGTGGGGAACGCGACCGCGATCACCACAACACCGTTCTCATGCTCGACGGCTACCTCTGGATGCCCTGGGCCCACGAGGCCGGCATCGGCGGCATCAGCGTCTGGGACTTTTCCGATCCTTGCGCGCCCGATCCGATCGCGACGGTCGTTGACGAAGCCATGCGCGAAACGCACGCCGCCGGCATCGCCTACCTCCAGGATCGTCGCTGGATGGTCACCACCTCGCTCACGGGCATCATGTTCTGGGACATCACCGACCCGGAGAACATCGTGCGGGTAACGGATATGACGCTCCCCGAAGTGGTTTATCCCGACAGCTACGCGCGGGTGGTCATGAGCACCTTCTGGCAGGCGCCCTATGTCTACGTCGGCGCGTCGGACAACGGCGTCTTCATTGTGGACGCGTCAAACCCCGAGTCCCCGGAGCTCGTTCATCAGTTCGAACCGATTCCTGACTTTCGCGTGGGCGGCGTGCACGTCATCGGAACGATGCTCGTCGTCTTTCCGAGCGAAGGATCGCGAACGCAGCTCTTCGACGTGTCGGACCCGAGCGACCCGCGACCGATTCCGGGAGGCTCCTGGACGCTCACCAACGGTGAAAACGATCGCTTTGGTCGGCCGCTGATTCGCGGCGCCTATTTCGCGCACGTCAACGGCAACCGGGCCTACTACGCGCGCCACCTTCTCGGCGGGGGTCTCATCGTCTACGACATCCTCGACCCGAGCACGCCGACCTTCCTCGGTGCCCTCGAGTCCACTCGTTCCGGTGCGAACGGCGGGTACGTCTTTCTTAAGGAGGACGAGGCGTTTCTCGGGTTGAGCCGCTTCGGTGAGATCATCGACGTGCGCGATCCGACGAACCTCTCCGCCATGAGTGAGCTCGAGATGACCGGCGACCTCGACACCATGGTGCCGGTGGGCAACGTGATCGTGGCGAGCGTGGATGACGACGCGGTCCCCGGGGAAGCGTCGCGGGTTTACCCGTGGAAGACCGACGTCGATACGCGCGCGCCGGTGGTGAATATGGTGGTGCCGCGCGACGGGGAAGAGCGCGTTGCACTCGGTGCCCGCGTGGGCATCACCTTCGACGAGCACATCGAGCTGCAGACGCTGCACGCGGAGACGTTCTTCGTTCGGGCCATCGACGAGGAAGGTGCGCCCGTGGGCGATGCGCTTCGCGGGCATTTCTCCGGCCAGGAAGGCGTCTACAATTTCTGGCCGAGTGCGCCGCTACTGCCGGATACGCGCTACGAGGTCGTGGTTCCCGCGGACGGGGTGCAGGACTGGAACGGAAACGCGACGGCGACCCCTTTCCAGTCGACCTTCCGCACCGTGAGCTGCGAGTGACGTGAGCGCGCCGGTGTCACGAGTCCTGGCGCTTGTCCTCGCCCTCGGGATGACCGGTTGCGGGGACGACGACGCCGTCGTCGATGCGTCGATCGATGCAGCTGCGGACGGGGCTCCCGAGGATGCTGCGACGGATGAGGACGCCGCGACCGATACCGCCCGACCGCGCGCTGCCCTCGAGGGGCCGGCGGTCGTCTTTGTCGGCGAAGAGGCTTGCTACGCGACCGGCCTGGTCGCCGAGCAATACCGGTTCTTCTGGGGCGACGGGGATCGTGACGAAACCTCCGCGCCAGAGGCCTGCCACGAGTGGACCTTTCCCGGCAGCTTTCTCGTCTCGGTCGAAGCTGGCGATCGCTCGGCGACCCTCGCGGTGTCGGCGGTGTTGCGCCCGGCGGAGGTCTCTCCGGAAAGCGCATCGCCCCTTCTCTATGACGAAGCCCGGCACGTCGCCTGGGTCGCGAACGCGGACGCGGGCACCGTTGCAATCGTCGATCTTGGAGCGTCGACATTTCGGGAGATTTCGGTGTGTGCAACGCCGCGAACGCTCGGGCGGGCAGGACGCGTCGTCGCGGTGGCCTGCGAAGACGATCGACTCGTGCGCCTCAGCGCCGACGACGAGACAATTCTCGGCACCACGGAGCTGCCGCGGGGGAGCGCGCCGTTTGGCGTTGCGGGCGATCCGCGCCGAGAAGATCGCTTCGTGGTGACCCTCGCGCAGTCGGGGGCGCTGGCGGTCGTTTCGGAGGGAGAGGCGTCGACGTTCGCCATCGGAAGCGATCCCCGCGGGATTGCCATCGCGGGGGACGGCCGTGTGCTCGTGACGCGCTGGCGAGGGGCACAGGAGGGCGCGACGATCTTCGTCGGTCGCTTGGACGACGCCGGCGCGATCCAGTCCGAAGGAGCCGCACTCCTCCCGCGACAGGAAGGTCTCGATAGCGACACGGACAACAGCGGCGTTCCGAGCTTTCTCGACGCGGTGCTGCTCACGCCCGACGGAGAGCGCGCCCTGGTCCCGGCGCTGAAAGCGAACAACGTCACGGGGATCTTTCGAACCGGGCTTCCCCTCGAAAGCCAAACCACCGCGCGGGCGGTGATGATGGAGCTCTTGCCGACGGAAGGTCTCGCTTACGAGGAGAGTTTTCGGCTCGCCTTCGACGACCTCGATTTTGCGTCTGCGGTGACGACGACACGCCTCGGCGATCGGCTTTTTGTCGCCATGATGGGCGCGCAGCGGGTGGTGGCCCTTTCGGCGTTTCGTTTCGATGTGGTCGGCTCGATCGCGAACGTAGGCATCGCGCCGCGTGGCCTCGCGATCGATCGGGACGGGCATCTCCTCGTCTTTTCGGAACTTTCGCGCGAGCTTCGCGTCTACGACGTCAGCGACCTCTCCCGCGAACCGGAGCCCCTTGCTGTGATCGCCACCGTAGAAACCGAACCGCTTTCGCCTGTGCTTCTTCGCGGCAAACAGCTC
>JBCDAA010000350.1:0-9436 GCA_039186435.1 Myxococcota bacterium
GAGCTCTTCCGGCCTGAGCCGCAGATGATTCCGGTGCGAATCCGTCGCCCGCCGGTTCCGCGCCGTCGCCGTCGCTGAGGCTTTCTCCCTCCCATGACGCGCCACGCTCCGCTCGGAGGTTCGCGTCGTCGGTTTCGATCAGTGTCCGATTCGAGGTGCTGGCGCATCGATGCGTTTGCGGCAAAACGTTCCTTTCGCGGAGGTGCGCTTTGCTTCGGAAACCAACACTTCGACTCGTACTCACGGTCGCCTGTCTCGCAGCCTGCGGTGACGACGATTCGAGCGCGACGGACACCGGCGTCGACGCGTTCGACAGCGGCACCGACGCAGTCGTGGACGCGGCCGTCGATCAGGGCGTCGACGTTGAGGTTCCGTACACCTGCGAAACCGCGATCGCAGAAACCACGCCCGTTCTTCTTGCGCCGTCGTTTCGGCGCGCAGAGATCCATCCCGCCGCGGCCTTCGACGGCGAGCACATCTGGATCGCCCTGAGCGCAACCGACGATCCCGGTCCGCCAACCGCGTGCACGGGCGACGACACCACTCCCTGCGAAGAAGGCCAGAGCTGCAGCGACGACGTCTGCGTGCACAACGGCTTCGATGTCGCGCTCGTTCGCATGCGCTGCGACGGCGTTCTCGAAGATCCGATCATGATTTCGGAGGCCACGCCCCCGAGCGATATCGATCCCGCGATCGCGATCGCCGAGGACCGTGTGATCCTCGCCTGGCAGCGCGACGAAGGCACCGGCACCATTCGCACGGCCCTTCGCGCCTACGACCTGGAGGGCAACCCCCTCGGCGAAACGACGACCTACGCAAGCGTCCGCGGCGGCGAGCCCGTCGAGGGAACGGTGTGGTTCCCCTCGTTGATGCCGAAGAGCGATGGCTTTTGGCTCTGGGGCATTCGCGGCATCGACGAGGTCGGCGGGTTTCTCGGCTACCTCCAGGAGCTCGATGAATCCGGCGCGCCCGTGGGCGAAGGCCAGGACGTGTTCTTCGAGGGCGCTTCGACGGGACAAAACGGCTTCGAGCTCGCGCCCCGGGGCGACGACCTTCATTGGGCCTGGACCGAACACGAGCAGGCGGTCTACCTCGCGCCGGACGCGACCGAACCGCGTCTTCTTCTCGAGGGTTTTGTCGGCTCGAGCGTGGGTGGCCTCACGGTGCAAAACGATCGCGTGCTCGCGGTCGTTCAGGCCGGCGCCGCCAGTGCCACCATCAATCTCGTCGACGCGGAATCTGGCACGCGAAGCGAAGTCGGACGAGGACGCGTCGCGTCGCCCTTTCTCGCGACCGGCGACGGAGATGAAGGCGTCGTGCTCTGGCTCGGCGATGCGCGCGGCTTCGTCGCCGAAGAGCTTTGGGTCCGCAGCTATCAGTACGACGGCGCGGAGTTCACCTTGGGCGACGCGCGCACCGTCGCCACCCTCGGCTCGCTCGGCATTCCCTACCGGCCTTCCGTGCACCACCTACGAGACGGCTTCTACCTCGTGACCTGGGCCGAACGCGAAGGCGATACCTGGCGAAGCTACGCGCAGATCCTCGATCTTTAGGCGCGGTGTAGCATCACGCGGTGGCTCTGGGGCTCGCAAGCGCGCTCTACCTGATCCTTGCCGCGGCCTATTCGGTCCGTCGCGTTGTCGCGTGGATGCTCCCGCGCGCGTCGGTTTGGCTACGCGTGAGCGCCACGATGATCTTCGGTACCTGGTGCGCGACGATCGCCTTTTCGCTTCTCTTTGGCGCCGGTCTTTTTCATCGCGGGGGCGCTCTCCTTTTGGTGACGGGCGCGGCCCTTGCGGCGCGACAGATCCCGGTCGGGAATTCTCTCTGGCGCCGCGACTTCGTCGACCTCGGGCAGAGCCTGCGGGCGTTTCCCTGGAGTCCCTTTCATCGCGTCGCGGTGGTCTTTCTCGTCCTGCGTGCGGCGCGAGCGCTTCTTGAACCGCCCACCGGCTGGGATTGGCTGACCTATCACGGCACCCGCGCCGTTCTCTTCACGCAGCAGGCCGGGTGGTCCTTTCCCGAGGCGCCAGGCACCTGGGGCCTGTGCCGCAACTACGTCGCGGGCAGCGAAGTCCTCTCCGCGTGGACGCTCTTGCCCATGCGCGGCTTCGAACTCGCGGGTCTCGATTCCCTCGCCCAGTGGATCGCGATCGGGGTGCTCACCGTCGCCCTCGCGCGCGGTCTCGGCACCTCCCTTCGCGGCGCGATCGCAGCATCGCTTGCGCTGCTCTTTGTGCCGCCACTTCAGCAACAGGTCGGCGCAGGCTACGTCGACCTCGCCCTCACCATGGCGCTCCTCGGCACCTGGGTCTTTGCGCTCGCGTGGCTGAACGAACCAACAAAGGCGCGGCTCTTTCTCGCGGCCTGCGCGGGAGGCCTGGCGATCGGGATCAAACTCATCGGGTTGCTTCCCGTGGGCGTAGTGGGCCTCGTCGTCGTCGCGACGGCGCTTCGTTCATCCGCGCACCGAAAGGCGATTCCCCTCGCTGCGCCGCTCGCACTCCTGCTCCCTGGGCTGCCCTGGTTTGTCGTCGCGCTCCGGGACACGGGACTTCCCCTCAGTCCGGCGCCGATCACCGTCGGGGGCATCGCGCTCGGCGAGGCAAACGCGGAAATGCGCCGGCACCTACAGATGTCCGTCGAAGGCGCATACACCTGGGCCGGCGAGAGCGCGGTCCTCGCCAAGGTCTTCGGCCCCGTTCTTCCGCCAGGGCAGGGTCTCACCGCACTCTCTGCGGTCCCTGTGCTCCTCACGCTCGCGGGAGCGATTCGCGATCTGATCGCGCGCCAATGGAAGTCGCTCCTCGCGCTCGCGGTCCTCGGAAGCGTTCTCGCGACCTACTACCACCCGGGCATGTCCGTCTTTCGCGTGAACTGGCACGTGCAGACGTCGCGCTTTCTTCTTCCGCTGATGGCCCTCGCGCTGCCCCTTTGCGTTTGGTGTTGGGACCGGCGCGTTCTTCACCTAGGTCTCGAGGCGCTCGCGACCCTTTGGGCGCTTCTCTATGTTGCGTATGGCGCGGCGCCGCAGGAGCTGATTCCCATCGCCGCGGTGACCGCGGTGGGTGTGCTTGCCCTTGTCGCAATTGGGCGCTCCCAACCGATCGCGGTGGCGCTTGGTCTCGCATCCCTCATCCTCGGGTTGTGCTGGGCGCCGACGCTTCGCGACGCGTACTTTGCAGAGGGTTTTCACCTTCATCATTCCGAGCGCGAGTGGAACGAAGCGCGGCGGATCGTCGACAGCTCACGTCCACAACGGGTCAGTGTGACGGCGGGCACACGCAGAGTGCCGCACCACTGGTTTTCGACGTACCTCGCCGGCGCGCGTCTGCAGAACGAGCTCGTCTACACCGCGATCACGGAAGACGGGACCGTCTTTCATCCCGACGTCGATGGACCCCCGCGCGAGGGCGATCGCGCGGCCTGGGTGCGGCGCGTCGAGCGGGTCGACTACGTGGTCACCCTGCCGCCGCGATCGGTCGAGCAAAGCTGGATGGACGAGCTGCCCAGCGTCTTTGAAAAGCAGGCCGGCGACGAGCGCTGGGGCGTCTATCGCCTCAAGGCGCGCAGGCCGCCACGAGCTCCTGCGCCACGCTGAATTCGGAGTCACCAAAGCGCTCCCAGCATTCCGCCGCGATGCGCTGCGCGTCTTCCACGCGACCCACCTGCCTCAGTGCGGGAACCTCGATCGCAAATCGAAGCGGGCCTTGAATGGTCGTCTCTTCCAGCGCGGCAAGAGCGCTCACGGCGTCGCCCGCCTTCCAGTGCTCCGACGCCTCGATCAGCGCGGAGAACGAATGGCAGCCGCGGTTGTGATAGGGGAGCGTCGCACAGGGCACATGGCGCATCGCCTCACAGCGCGCGAGCGCCCGGGGCAAGCGCACCTCGTAGATGTCTTCGCCGATGTCGTCCCGAACGGAGATCTCGCTGTAAGTCAGTTTCGACCCCGCCCGGCAGCGAAGGCGCTCGTCGTAAAACGAACTCTGAAAGATCGGTTCGAGCAGTGCGTTGCGTTCCGCGTAGGGCAGCGAGTCCGCGCGCTGAATCTTGCGATCGACCTCCCGCCGAATCTGCGGCCCCGCGACCACCCACCCGAGCACCACGCTCGCGACCAGCGCCGTCACGAGATGCGGCACGAACCAGCGAATCGCCCGAAGCGGTTGCCCTTCTTTCCGCACGCGCTCGTCGATCTCGCTTTGGCGCCCTTCGGCAGCCTTCGCGAGCGCCCAGGAGAGCAGCCCTTTCGGATCGTCCACCACGTCGGGCGCCACAAGGAGCTCGCCCTCGTCACTTTCGATCGTAAAGAGGCGCACCCGATGGCCGTTCCGCACGCGGCGGTGCCACTGCCGATGGCCCCGAATCGCGGACCAGGGAAGCGATCGCGTGCGAACGAAACCGATGCGGCGAAGTTCGTGGGTGCCGACGATCAACGTTTCAACGCGCACGATGCGAGTCACTAGGGCGGGTGCGAGAATCCAGACAAAGGGAGCCAGCGCGACGCGCCACCAGCCTTCGTTGCTGATCACCGCCTGCAGGATCCACGCGACCGGCCACACCATCAGCCAGATCATGAGGAACCAAAGGCAGCCGGCGAGGAGGTAGCGGCGCGCCTTGTGCGGCGGCAGGCAGACGACCTCGTTGCTTCGCCGGGGCCGCGACGGCTCTCGGTATCCCCCCATGAACACAGGGTACGAAAAGAGCCGTCACGAAACTAGAACGCATCTCCGGCCGCGTCGGGGCCAAACATCTTGCAGGAGCCGCACCACTCCGCCCAGGAGTCGACGAGGACCATGCCTTCCTCGGCTTCCACGGCGGCCTTAAGGATCTCCTCGTTCGCATCGACCGTCGGCATCGCTTCCCTCCACGTTGGCGGGAACAGTTTGTACCGTTCGCGGGGCTTCAAACCGAAGTCGGGTGGGGTCCGCCTGAAGAAAAATCGCGCGAAGTTTCCGGTCGACCACCGCGACGGAGATGGCCGTGTCGGGTCGCCCATCACGCCAGACGAGGATCGCCGGGCGGCCGTTGAGGCGCCGCTCTTCGATCGTGAGAGACCCGGCCCCTCGGGGGGCAACGCTCGCTGCGAACGCCGCCACTTTTCTTCGTCCGATCAGGGGACCCGGCAAGTTCTTCACGCCCCCGTAGCGTCGGCCCTCCGCTCCGGCATCCGCGATCATCACAACGTCCGCATGAAGAAGCGCCGAGAGCGACGCTTGGTCACCGTCTCGTGCCGCACGGACGAACGCGTGGAGGAGACGAGAGTGCTCGGCGTCGCTGACTTCAAACGAGCGACGCTCCTCCGCGACGCACGCCCGCGCCCGCTTCAGGAGCTGCCGACAAGCGGCGTCGCTCTTTCCAAGGAGCTCACCTATCTCGCGGTGGGAGAAATCGAATACGTCGCGAAGGAGAAACGTCGCCCGTTCCGCAGCGGTGAGTCGCTGAAGGAGAACGACGAACGCCATCGAGATTTCCTCGAGGCGCTCGACCTGGTCGAGATCGTTCGCCTGAAGGTCGATGGGTTCCGGAAGCCGGTCGCCCCGGATCTCTCGCCGGCGACGCGCACTGGTCAATTCGCTAAGGCAGAGCCGGGTAACGGTTTTGAGAAGGTACGCGCGAGGCGACTGCACCGACACTTTCCGCCCGGCCCAGCGTAGCCACGTTTCTTGGACCAGATCTTCAGCGCGCCCGACATCCCCAAGCATCCGATATGCGTGCGCAACGAGATGAGGCCGATGCGCCTCGAACGTCTCCGCGTCGTTCATCGAACCTCCGCGGCGTGCCACGCGGCGATTTCATCCGCGATCGCTCGACCCTCCGCCAGAATCGGAAAGTGCTCCTCCCAAGGGATCACGTGAGTCCTCGCGCGGGGCAAGAGCGCTCGAAAACGCGGAACCGCACCCACGGCACGAACGGGATCGAACTGCCCCAAGAGGATCAACGTAGGCAGCTCGCGCAAGTCCTTGGCTTCGGCGGCAGTGCGCACCATGAACGCATGATCGCGCGCCATCATCGAAAACCAGTCCAAGATCCGTTCGCGCTGTGAGGGCGTCGCAAACTGATCTTGAAGCTGGCGCCGCGCCGACTGGGGAAGACATCGGCGAAAGGGAGCGATCGTCGTCACAAGCCACGGAAGAAGGTTGAAACGACGATTGAGCCATCGAATCCAGCGCGAGGTGACGAGCACGAGAATCCAGCGCACCAGGCGCGCGCGTCCCACCAGTGGAATCGGTACGGTGTCCGCGAGAACGATGCCGGAGAGTGAAGCGCGTAGCTGTGCTGCAGCGGAGAGAACGACGCTCCCACTGGCGTCAAAGCCGAGAAGAACAAACTTCGAGAGCGAGAGAGCGCGGCAGAACGCGACGACCGCAGCCGCGTAGCCACTCAGGCTGAAAGCGAACGCATCGGACGGAGACGATTGTCCAAAACCCGGAAGGTCGAGCGCGAGGACACGATGACGATCGCGAAGTCCAGCGATCACACGCCCAAAGCCGAGGGAGGTAAGCGGCGCACCGTGGACCAAAACGATCGGCGGTCCAGTGCCTTCGTCGAGATACGCGATCTCACCACACTCGGTGCGCACCCACTTGTGTTGGAGCTTCCAGGTCATGCACGGATGACCCGACAGCACCTCTCGATGTGACGCCGAACCTCAAAATAGAAGCAACTACGTGCTCTGCTTCGCTTCTTCTTCGGCGATCTGCTTTCGTACATCGTCCATGTCGAGCGCGGACGCCTGCTTGATCACATCCTCGAGGGCGGCTTCCGGAAGGGCACCGGCTTGGCGGAAGAGAAGAACGCCGTCGCGAAAAAGCATCAACGTCGGGATCGACTGAATCTGAAGCGCGCGGGCAAGCCCTTGCTGATCTTCGGTGTCGACCTTGAGGAACTTGATGTCCGGATGGTTGTTGGAAACTCGCTCGAAGATCGGGCCAAACATCTTGCAGGGGCCACACCACTCCGCCCAAAAGTCCACGAGGACCATGCCCTCATCGGTTTCCACGGCGGTCTTAAAAATCTCTTCGGTCGCGTTCACAGTCGGCATCGGGGTTCCTTCCAAAGGGTTCGGGGATTGGTACGAGAGTGGGCCCGAAACGTTAGCTCGCGGGGTCTGCCGCCAGCGTGCGTTCCTGCACGCGCGCATGGATAAGATGTGCACGATCGCACAGCCGAGAAACCATCCACATACCCACGTGCACGTACCTGGTACGGCAATTTATTGATTGATTTCGAGCCTTGACAAAACTTATCAATCGATTCATAAGTTCGTGCATGGGACGCCCCAAGAACGCGGATGCGGCGACGACGCGCCTTCGAATCCTCGAAGCGGCGATTCGGCGTTTCGGGACGCAGGGCCTCCGCGCGACCTCCCTTCGCCAGATCGCCGCGGACGCGGGCGTGACCTTCGCGACCGTGCACCACCACTTCGGCACCAAGGACGCGCTTCACGAGCGCTGCGTCGAAGAGGGCTTCGAGCACCTCGGCGGCATGGAAGGCGAACTCATGGAGGAGATCGCCAAGGCACCGCGTACGCGCGAGGAACTCGTCGCGCACGTCTCTGGCTGCGCCTTTCGCTACGCGATGCGCCGAAAGATCTACAGCCGCTTCCTGCTGCGAACCACGGTCTTCGAACCCGACGCGCCCAACCGACAGCGCCTCGAAGATGCGCAGCGCACCTACCTCGACGTTGCGAGCCGCCTCCTCGGACCACTGCTGAATCGATCCCCGGAGTCGCTGCGCGTGCCCCTCCAGGGGTTGATGTTCCTGTTGACTCGTCTCGCGGTCACGACCGATCGCGAGCTCGCGATCATTGGCGGCGAACCGGAAGAACTCGAGGACGACGTGGCGCAGGTGGCCGTCGCGACGCTGGTGATTTCATGAGTCCCAAACAAAAGAAAGTCCTCCGCATCGGAGGCGTCGTCGCGTTCTTTGCTATCGCCTGGCTGACCGCGCGGCATTTTGGTCTCGTCGAGCACTTCTCCGCCGACGGCATCCGTGGACTCGTCGCAAGCGCAGGCGCCTTTGGCATCCTCGTCTACATCGGTGCGTTCAGTCTCGGATCCCTGATGCAGATTCCGGGCGCTGCGTTTCTCGTCGCGGCCCGCGTCGCGTTTGGCCCGGTCATTGGCGTCGCTGTCGCCTACGTCGGTGCGCTCGCCGCTATCAGCATCGGCTTCGTCACGTTTCGCGGCCTCGGGGGCAAAAGCCTCGCCGACGTGCGCTGGGGCAAACTCGGCGCGCAGCTCGACGACCGCCCGGTGCGCACGATGGTGCTCCTTCGCACCTTCATGATGATCTCGCCGCCCCTCACCGCCGCCCTCGCCATGTCGAAGCTCCGCTTTCGCGATCACCTTGTGGGCTCGGCGATCGGTCTCGTTCTTCCTGTCACGCTCTGGGTCCTCGCCTCGGGCCCCGTTCTCGAATGTTTGGGCTGGTCCTGAAGTCGGGCTGGTCCTGAAATCTGGTTGATCATGAAAGCAGCACGCATCCATCAATACGGCGATCCCGACGTCTTTCAGATCGAAGACGTTCCGGCGCCGACCTGCGGTCCTCGCGACGTTCTCGTCAAGGTGCACGCCTCGAGCGTGAACCCCATCGACTACAAGATTCGCATGGGCGGTCAGCGCGCCGTCATTCGACCGAACTTTCCGGCCATCCTCGGCATGGACCTCTCCGGCGTGGTCGAAGCGGTTGGCGAGAAGGTGACGCGCTTCGCCCCCGGCGACGAGGTCATCGCCTCCCCGAGCCACCGCCGCATGGGCACCTACGCGGAACTCATCGCCGTTCGTGAGGACGAACTCGCCCGCAAGCCACCGTCGATCAGCCACGAAGAAGCCGCCTCACTGCCCCTCGTCGCACTCACCGCGTGGGATGCGCTCGTCGGCATGTGCAACCTCAAGGCCGATCAGCGAGTGCTGATTCAAGCAGGATCCGGCGGCGTGGGAAGCATCGCGATTCAGCTCGCGAAACACCTGGGGGCAGAAGTGTTCACCACCTGCAGCCCGCGCAACTTCGAGCTGGTCGAAAGCCTTGGCGCCGACCGACCCATCGACTACCGAACGCAGGACTACCAAAGCGAAGCTGCAGGCGTTGACGCGATCCTCGAAGCGATCGGCGGCGAGCACGTCTCGCGCGCGGTGCGAACCGTTCGGCGCGGAGGACGCGTGGCCGCGATCACCGCCGGACTTCCGACGTACACGGCCGCGTACGGTCCGGCCCTCGGCTTTGGCGCCGTGGTTGGCACCACGATCGGCCGCATGACCTCCGCGTACGTGTGCCGGGGCGTCGTTCTTCGCATGGTCACCCGCTCCCCCAGCGGCGCGAACCTGCAGGCGATCGCCGACCTGGTCGACGAGGGTGCGATTCGCCCGGTGATCGATCGCGTCTTTCCCCTCGACGAGATCGCGGACGCGCACCGCTACGTCGAAACCGGTCGCGC
>JBCDAA010000351.1:0-9429 GCA_039186435.1 Myxococcota bacterium
CGGACATCAGTGCGGTCGCGGCGCTCCTTCGCGAAGGCGTTGACGTCTGGCTCTGCGACTTCGGCATTCCCGAGGAAGAGGAAGGCGGGATGGACCGCACCCTCGACGATCACGTTCGGGCGGTGAGCGAGTGCATCGACTTCATCACCGACGCGACCGAGCAGTCGGTGCACCTCGCCGGGTACTCGCAGGGCGGAATGTTCTGTTACCAGGTGGCCGCGTGGCGCCGGTCTCGCGGGCTCGCGTCGGTGATCACCTTCGGTAGCCCGGTCGACATTCGTCGCAACCTCCCGAACGTCGACGAAGGGGTCGCGCAGCAGCTAATTCGCATGGCCGAAGCGGTGATCAGTCGGCCCCTCGCGCAGGTCGACGGGCTTCCCGGGATGTTTACGAGCACGGGCTTCAAGCTCATGTCGTTTCGCAAAGAGGCTGGCCAGCTCGTGGACTTCGTGCGCAAGCTGCACGACCGGCAGGCGCTCGAAAAGCGTGAGAGCCGCCGCCTCTTCCTCGGCGGGGAAGGCTTCGTCGCGTGGCCGGGTCCCGCGCTGCGAAAGTTCGTCGACGAGTTCATCGTGCACAATCGGATGCTCTCGGGCGGGTTTGTGATCGATGGGCGCACGGTGACCCTGGCCGACATTCGCTGCCCGGTGCTCTACTTCGTTGGACTTCGCGACGACATCGCACGTCCGGCTTCGGTGCAGGCAGTGCAGCGCGCGATCCCCCACGCGGAGCTCTTTGAAGCCGACGTTCCGGCGGGACACTTTGGCCTGGTTGTCGGGAGCAAATCCCTCACGATGACGTGGCCGACCGTGATCGAGTGGATTCGTTGGCGCGAGGAGGCGGGCCCTCGGCCAGCGCTGATCACCGACGAGGACGCGCAAGAGCCGCTCGAAGATCCCGAGGTTGCCGGCTTTGAGGAAATCGACGTCGACGTGCGACTTTTCGTCGACGCGATCAGCGATGTCGCGGGCTCTCTTTGGAACCGCCTTGGACAGATTGCGGACGACGTCGGCGACGCGTTCAACGGGCTTCGCTATCAGCTGCCTCGTTTGAACGAGCTCGAGCGCCTCGACGGGGACACGCAGGTGGGGATGGGCGCCGCGCTCGCCAAGCGCGCCGCGGAGACGCCGGATCGCACGTTTTTCCTCTGGCGGAGTCGCGCGTTTACCTACGCGCAGGCGGATCAGCGGGTGGATGCGGTGGTCCGCGGATTTCTCTCCCTCGGCGTTCGTCCGGAACAGCGCGTCGGAGTGTGGATGGGCTCTCGGCCGAGCATGCTGACGGTCGTCACCGCGCTCAACCGCATCGGCGCCGTCGCGGTGCTTCTTCGTGCCGGCGACAGCGAGGAAAACCTGCGCGCCTCCATGGGGCTTTGTGAGATCTCTGCGCTGGTCACCGAACCCGAGCAGGCGGAGAGCGCGCGCGGGGTGGTGGACGTTCCGGTCTGGGTGCTCGGCGGCGGCCGCGATCGCAGCGTGGCGGTGCCGGGCGTGGTCGACATGGAGCAAATCGATCCCGCGGCGGTGACGTTGCCGCCGGACTATCGACCGAACGCGGGTCGCGCCCGCGATCTCGCGCTCGTGCTCTTCACCGGAAGCGGCGAGGGCATCCGGGCCGCACGGATCACCAACGGGCGGTGGGCGTTTTCGGCGCTCGGCGCCGCAGCTGCGAGCACGCTGACGCTGGAAGACACCGTGTATGCGGCGCTGCCCCTCCACCACGCGGCGGGCATTCTCGTCAGCGTGGGCAGCGCCCTGGTCAGCGGCTGCCGATTTGCCCTCGCCGACGCGATCGAAGGTGGCGGCTTTCCGAAGCGGCTGGGAGACGACCCCGCGCCCTTTTGGTCCGAGGTTCGCCGCTACGGCGCGACGGTCGTCTTCTACGCCGGCGAGATGTGCCGAACCCTCGTGGACGCCCCCTTTTCGCCGAGCGATCGCCTGACGCCGGTGCGACTCTTCGCGGGGAGCGGCATGCGGCCCTCGACGTGGCGCGAGATCACCGACCGTTTCGACGCAGGCGTTCTCGAATTCTACGCGTCCACCGAGAGCAGCGCCGTGCTGGCGAACGCGTCGGGGGAGAAGGTGGGGGCGGTCGGGCGCCCGCTTCCCGGAAGCGCGGAGATGGCGCTCGTTCGCTACGACTTTGCGGCGCGCACGTTTGTCCGTGACGAGCGTGGGTTTATGGTGCTCTGCGAAGCGGACGAACCGGGCGTCCTTCTCGCGGAGATCAACGAGACCCATCCGAGCCACGCCGAGCCGCGTTCCACGCGCATCCTCCGAAATGCGTTTGTGACGGGAGACCGGTGGTGGTCGAGCAACGACGTGCTCCGGCGCGATGAGAGCGGCGACCTCGCGTACCTCGGTCGTGTTCGCGACGCGGTGGTTCGCGACGGGTCGCCCTTCTTCACGCGTCCTCCGGCCGATGCGGTAGACGCGCTACCGCAGGTCTCGCTCGCGATCGGGCACCTTCGCGACGGGGTCCCGACCGTGACGGTTTCCCTTCGGGATCCGGTCGCCCCCGAGGACTATCACGACGCGCTGGCCGGGCTTCCCCTGCCGCAATGGCCCGCGCAAATCGTGGTCGCCGAGCGCATTCCGATGACCGAAGGGTTCCGTCCGATCGTGTCGGCGATCGAGGCGCCGGTGGCGTACCGCCTCGTCGACGGCGCGTACGTGAAAGCGGAGTAGCCGTTCGGCGTTGACGAAGAGAAACGCGGACCCACGTTGGCGGGCCCATGCCGCGCCGTCTTACCGAGGAGGACTCCACCGCGCTCGACCGCGCGATCGCAATCCGGCACACGCAGCCGGACGAAGCGATCGCGATCCTCACCGCACTCCTCACAAAGGAACCCACCTGGCCCTCGCTCTACGGGCTGCGCGGCGATGCACTCTGGGGGAAAGGGTACCTGGTCGCGGGTCTCGAAGACTTTCGCCGTGTGCTCGGCATCAACCCACGTTCAGGACTCGCGTCTCTCGCAGTCGTTGAGATTTTGTGGGAGCTCGGCGACCTCGATCAGGCGATCGCGCAGGCCCGCTCGTTCCTTCGCCGCGGCGACGTCAAGCCGCGATGGCGCGCCGCCCATCGCGCGACCTTGGTGGATCTGCTCCGCGACGCCGAACACGCACCGAATCGGTCGACGCAGAGAGATCGCTAGCGTCGCCGGGCGCGAAATCCCGGTCGGACCTCGGAAGCCGCGCCCGCGTTGACCTCGAGAACGTCCGATCCGCGGGCGCAGTGAGGAACTCCATCGTTCGCGGCGAAGGTTCGCACCTCTTGAACGACCTCGCCCGCGATCCAGATCGCGTCGATCGCAAAAGGCACCCCTTCGTTGACGATGCAGAGCTCGTCCTCGACGGGAAACTCGATCCACAGCCCGCGATCGCGCGGGAGGGCATCGCGCCCGCGGAGTCCGCGCATCCGTTCGGCGGCGGTGCTCGCCACGTCGACGTCTACCCGGAGGACGGCTTCGCCTGCGATCGGATCGCTGACTTCCGCGACGACCGAGCCTCCGCATCCGAGTACGCAGCCGAGTACGCAGCCGAGTGCGCAGCCGAGTACCGCCATGACCATCGCGCGGCCGAAGACGCCGACCTCGCTCAAAGCGACTCGAGGAAGCGGAGCAGGTTTGCGCGCGCCTCTCCGTCGAGGGCTTCGTACGCCGTCCGGGCTGCGTCGGCTTCGCCAAAATGGTCCGCGATGGCTTGCTCGAGCGTAACCGAGCCGCCGTCGTGCATGTAGGGCGCCGTTCGCCCAATGCCCCAGAGCGGCGCGGTGCGGAACTCGCGGAATCCCGCGTCGCCTTCGCCGATTCCTCCGTACTCCGGCGCCTGAACGTCGTGGAGCAAGAGGTCGGAGTAGAGCGGAACCGTCATTCCGTCCGCGTCGAGGTTCATGTGGCAGTCGGCGCAGCCGATCGAGGCGAAGACGCCCTCTCCCGCGTCTTCGGCGGCGGCGTCGGTTCGCACGCGGGCGGGCGGCGCGAGCGTGTTGAGGAAGAAGGCCATCGCCTCCACGTCTTCGAGCGAAATCTCCGGGTCAGCGACGTCGTCCGCGTCGCTTTCGGCGCCAAAGGTTAGTCCCGGCTGGGACGGAAGCGTGAGGCCCAGCTCGTTGAACATCGCATCGCGCACGAACTCGGCTGTCGAGGGGACTCCCGATCGCCAGCCAAAGCGTCCAACCCGGTCGCCTTCCACGCGGCGTGCTCGGCCCGAGATGCCGTCGTCATCGAGATCGTCGGGATCTTCGTTGGCGAGGATCGTGTCCTCCGCGATTCGGTCGATGAGTCCCATGCCGAGGGTGGTGGGCGTTTGAAAGGTCCCGACGATGTTGGTGGTGTCGTCGAAGGGCGGTCGCGCCGAGGCCACCGCGTGTCTGTGCGCCATGGTGCCCATCGCGGGGGCGGTGAACTCATCGCCGGTGAGTGTGCCGTGGCGCGAGACGTTGACGTCGACCGGCCCGGCACCACCGATCACCGGATCGAAATGACACGCGCGGCACGAGTCACCGTTGAAGTTGGGTCCGAGGCCATCGCGGAGGGGAACATCGCGGTCGAAGATCGCGCGCCCGCGGCGAAAGCGTTCTTCTTCGCTTCCGTCGAGGTCCCGGAAGGGCCCGCCGGGCACTCCAATGGGCGGAATCGGTGCGTTTGGAGGAAGAAGACCTTCGCTCGCCTGATCGCTTCCGCCAAGGGACGTGAGGAACGCGAGGACCTGCGCGCGTTCTGCGTCCGAGAGCGCGAGGTACGCGTCGCGCGAGCCGGAGCCTTCGCCCCCGTGAAAACGAATCGCTTCGTCCATCGTGTCCGCGCGTCCGTCGTGAAGGTAGGGGCCCGTTGCGACGACGCCCCAGAGCGGCTGCGTTCTGTATTCGCATCCGCGGGCGCCGCCTTCGCAGTTCGCAGGGTCGCCGGCGCGTCCCATGCTCACGCCATCGGCCATGTCGGGCCCCATGTCGTGGAGGAGCAAGTCGCTGTAGAGCGGAATGAGTCCGCGCGGGCTGCGAAGCGCCGGGACGTGGCAGCTCGCACACTGGATTTCCTCGAAGAGCGCCGCGCCGGATTCGGATTCCTCGGTCGGCTCGTCGGGGGCGGGAGGCGCGAGGAGCATCGCCCAGGAGACAAGATCGAAGAGCATGTCCTCGGACATCTCCGGGTCGCACACGCCGTCGTCGTCCGTGATCGGATCCGAGGGTGCAGCCGCCTGGTGATCGGAGCGACGGCCGACCGACCCGAGGCCGTCGGCGCGCGAACGAACTTCCGCGACGCTCGGAACGGGAAGCTGCGCCTGCCGTTCCGGGGAAAGCGGATTGGTCGTGATGCCCATGTGGTTGAAGAGCGGACCGCGAATGAAGCCCTCGATGCTGACGGTCTGCGCCTTCCGGCCGAAGCGTCCAACGAAGCCGCGGTCGAAATTCGGCCGGCCGCTGATGCCGTCACCGTCACGATCGTCCTCGTCGACATTGCGCAGGATTTCGTCTTCGTCGATTTCCGCGATGAGACCCACGCCAAAGAACGGGATGGGGTTGCGCTTTGCGAACTGGTTGGCTTCGTCGGCTTCCGGGCGGCGAGCGACGACTGCGCCCTGCGGACCGGAGCCAGGCGGCACGCCCATCTGATCGGTGGGATTGCCGTCGGCGTCGACACACGTCGTGGGTGTGACCGTCGAGGTCGTGGTGATCTCAAACTGCGGCAGGACGCCGTTGACGCCGAGTTCGACGCGCGATCCATCAGCGAGCTCTTGGCCCACGAGGAGAAAGTCGCGGTAGCGAGGTGCGCTTCCACCGAAGACCGGCTTTTCGTGGCAGCCCGCGCAAAACGCGAGGTTGAAATGAGGGCCGAGGCCGTCCGGCGCATCAAAGCGGCGCACGGCGACCTCCTCGCCGCGCGCGAAGGTCTCGCGCTGATCAGGAGTCGCGGAGGGGAGGACTTCGCCAAGGGTGTCGACGAAAATGTCGTCCGCGATCGGCGTCGGGTCGTCCGGGCACCCTGCGATCAGCGCGCAGGCCAGCACCACTCGATAAGTCCTCATCCCCATCACTCCTGAAACTAGACTCGTTGGTCCGAGAGATCCATGTCTCGGCGCCACGCAAGAGAGCAACAAGCGGGCCACCCCGAACCCGTGCCATCCCGTGCCGAGGGACGCTCTTCTTCACTTTCATCGTTTTCTAAAATTGGAACGGTGCCCCCTGCACTGTGCAGCTCCGTCCAACGATTGCGTACCGAGCTACTGAGTGCGGTGGTAGGCGATGCCGGAGAAGGGGCCCATGGGCATGTTGAAGTTTCCGCCCACGGCGGTGAGTCGATCTCCGTCTCCGAAGACCGCGTGAAAGTCGAGGCGGGTGTCCTGAAAATCGTCGGTGAGAAGCTCGAGGCTCGCGAAGTCGATCGTGGCGAGCTGTCCTTCCGCGCCGGCTACATGAATCACGTCGGGGTCGCCCATCCAGACCCCGTTGAAGCCCGGTAGCGCGCTCGGCTGCGCGCTCTCCCAGCTCTCGCCGTCGTAGCGAAAAACCCATCCGTTGCTCCGTCCCCCGACGACCGCAACGCGGTTCGGTCCAGTGCCCCACACGCTGATGAGATCCTCGCTCGTTCCGATCAGCTCTTCGCGCCACTCGCTTCCGTCGAAGTGAAGGAGTGCGCCTCGCTGGCCCACCACCCACACATCGTTCGCGCTCGAGCCCCATACCTTGAAGAACGCAAAGACATTCGCCCGTGAGAGCTCCGGCGTTTCGACCGCCGTCCAGCCGCTTCCATCGAAGTGAATGACCGTCGCGACGGAGCCGCTTCGCCCGCTGCCGCCCACCGCGTAGACGTCGTCGGGGGCGGCGCCCCACACGCCCCAGAGGTTTTCGCTCGTTGGGGTGTTCTGCACCGAAAAGCTTGCGCCGTCCCAGTGCACGATGGTGCCTTCGTTGCCGGCGAAGAAGATGTTGTCGGCGCCGAATCCGTAGACCCAATTCAGGAGCGGCACGCTCACGCCGAGGGGAACCTCCTGCCAGCCGTCCGCGTTTCGATTCCAGACCACCCCTTCGGTTGGGGTACCGCCGACGGCGTAGAGGTTGTCGGACGAGGGGCCCCATACGCTCAGAAGCCAACCCACACTCGACGCATCGAAGGCCTCCTCCCAGCTGGCGCCGTTCCCCCCGGGACAGGCGACGAGCAGCGACGCGAGCGCGAATCGAACGACGGTTCGACGAATAAGCATGGCTTAGGGTCTAGCACGCGTTGCGAGTGAGCTACACGGATCGCCTCAGTAGTAGTGCACGACGAGGACGTCGCTGCGCGAGGCTGCTTCCGTGACGAAGCTGCGAAGCGCGTCGAGGGCCTCCAGCGCATCCTCAAAGAGGCGCGGCGATGCTTGCTCCGCGGTCCAGTCGATGAAGGGATAGATCTGGCGGCGCGACATGCGTTCGATGTCGCAGCGCTCCTTCATTCGCGCTTTGTCGCGGCCGATCCAGCGAAACGCGGACGCAATCTCCGCGGTCTTCTCCGCGGAGTAGACCATCGGCGCGTCGTAGGACCAGTCCATGCCGTCCACGCCCGGCGCGACTTTGCCCCAGCCACGTTCGTAGAGAAACGAAAGAGGCGGTGAGCCGCCCCGATCGCTTCCCGTCAGCAGGTAGTGGAGAAACATGCCCCACGTGTCGAGCCGGTGGCGCTGCGTTTGGGACGCCAGCCAGGGCGCGAAGTCGTGAAAGGTCGAAAGCGTGTTTGCGGACGGAGGTGCGGCGGCGACCACCTCGCAGAGAATGCCCACGCTAGGGCCTGTTCCTGTATTCGTCGTGCTCAGCCCGCAGGTGATCGGGATTGCTGGGGTTTTGCGCGTGAAGAGTCATAGTCGAGCTATGGCGATGAGGGATCGGGACGCCAGCGATTTCGAGGGCTTCGGGATGAGTGCGAGGAATACAGGAACAGGCCCTATCTAGACCGGGCCGCAGTGGAGCGATGCGAGGGTATGGCCCCGCTCCGAGGCGACGATGTGCGTGACGCCGCGTGGTGCTCCCGCGACCTCTGGGGTGAGGATCTCCTCCGTGATCGCCGCAATCCGGTCCGCGGGAGCCTGAAGCGCGACCCGTTCTCCAGGGTGTTTGCCTGCGAGCCACTCCATCGGGTCGGCTCCTTCGGGAACCGCCGCGCTCTCGTGAAGCACCTTGGGCACCTCGTAGTTTGCGGGCGCTTCGTCGCTCCAGAGCGAAACCACCGTGCAGCCGTTCGCGAGACGCTGGGTGCCCCACTTTCCGACCGGTCCAAGGTGGAGCGTGTCGTTGTAGCGCTCGAGGCGCGTCTGCCCGGGCTCAAACGAGAGGGTCGTAATCGCGGTGTTGTTCACGTTGCCGAGGCGTCGGGGTCGACGCGGCTCAAGCCCGAAGAGTTGCGTGACGACCGCGCCGATGACGCCGCCGTGGCAGAACACCGCCGCGTGCTCGTTCGCCTTCATTCGCGCGCGAAGATCCTCAAGCGCCTCGAGGGCGCGATTGCCAAGATCGGCCCAGGACTCGCCGCCGCCGATCTTGATCATCTCCCCGCGGGCAAGAGCCTCGACCTGTTTGGGAAAGCGCTCCGCCACCTGATCGCGGGTCAATCCCTCCCATTCGCCAACGTTGATCTCGCGCCACACCGGGTCGGTTTGAAGGGTGCGACCGTGCCGGGAAGCCACCGCAACACCCGTGTCGCGGGCGCGGCTCAGGTCGCTTCCCACAAGATGATCGAAGTGCGCGGACGCGAGACGCCGCGAAAGGAGCTGGGCCTGTTCCCGTCCCAGTGGACTCAGGGGCGAGTCGCCTTGCCCCTGCCAGTGCCCGGTGACGTTCGACTCCGACTCCCCGTGCCGGATGAGAGTGATCCGCACGCTACTTCGCGGCGGTGACGGTCTTGCGCGGTTCGATCACGTGGTCGACGAGCCCGTATTCCTTGGCTTCCATTGCCGAGAGGAACTTGTCGCGCTCCGTGTCCTTTTCGATGCGCTCGAGGGGCTGGCCGGTATGTCCGGAGAGAAGCTCGTTGAGCTTCTTCTTCGTCGCGAGGATTTCCTTCGCGTGAATCTCGATGTCGGTCGCCTGTCCGCGATAACCGCCGAGGGGCTGGTGAATCATCACGCGAGCATGCGGAAGCGCGCGGCGCATTCCCTTCTCACCCGCGGCCAAGAGGAACGCGCCCATGGACGCGGCCTGGCCGATGCACACCGTCGACACCGGGCAGCGGATGTACTGCATGGTGTCGTAGATCGCGAGACCCGCCGTGATGATGCCGCCGGGGCTGTTGATGTAGAGGGTGACGCCCTTGTCGGGGTCCTCGCTCTCGAGGAAGAGGAGCTGCGCGATGATCGCGTTGGCCACAAAATCGTCGACGGGCGTCCCGAGAAAGATGATGCGGTCTTTGAGAAGGCGGCTGTAGATGTCCCAGTCGCGCTCGCCACGGTGCGTCGTTTCGAC
>JBCDAA010000352.1:0-9418 GCA_039186435.1 Myxococcota bacterium
CGGGCCACTACATAGTCGCTCTTTGCTAAAACTGACCCCCGCGCTCGCTTGTTCTCGCCGCCCCTCGCGGCGTTTGCTCGTCTTGAAATACCACTGGTATTCCATCGACTTCGCGCCTGGCGAGGAACGCCGAGCTCGGCACGATCACGAGATCCGTTTGAGCGACGAGCAATCTAGCGCGACCGGAAGAACTGAATCTCGATCGACGCGCCGCCGGCTTCCTCGAGATGGTGCACCACCTCCGGCGCGATGTTGAACGTGTCACCCTCGGCGAGCGAACGACGCTCCTCGCCCATCACAAAGACCAAGGTTCCTGAGAGCACCCGAAGTACCCCACGAACGCCTGCCCGAAGGTTGTGTTCGCGAAGCAAACCATCTGGAATCTCCCCGGGACCAAAGCGCAACGTCTTGTAGGGCTCCACTACGCAACCTCGAGATGCGCCGAGAGAGCGCGCCCCATCCGCTCCGCTCGCGCGACGACGAACCTCGCTGCATCCGGCGGAAAAACCTCGTGCGCAACGGTTTCGAAGAGCGCGAGCCAACGAGTGAAGTGCACGATCGCGAGCTCGCCGATCCCTCGATGAACTTGGGGCGGAGGACCCTTGGGTCCCGGACGATACGCCGGCTCGCCGCGAAGGACCGTCGTCCAAAACGCGATCATCCGCTCGAGATGCGGGTCCCACGACTCGACCCGGCGCTCAAACACCGGCGCGAGAAGTTCGTCCTCTTGCACCCGCGCGTAAAAGCGGCGGACCAGTCGCGAGATGGAATCCGCGTCAAAGGCCTCGCGATTTTTTGGCGTTGGGATAAAATAGGAACTCACGATTCGTATTTTAGGCTCAACGCCCGCTGAGGCAAGCATGAAACTCCAGCAGCGCACCGACTTTGCCCTCCGCGCCCTTCTTTTTCTCGCGGACTCGGGAGGAGCGACGCCCACGGCGATCGCGGATGCCCACGGGATTTCCGCATCCCACCTCGCCAAGGTCATGTCCGCCCTCTCGGCGGCAGGGTTTGTCCGCGCCGAACGCGGCCGCGGAAAGCTCGCGACACTCGCGCGCCCGGCGGAGGACATCACCGTCGGCGACGTCGTTCGCACCTTCGAACCCTTTGACCTCGCCGAGTGCTTTCGTGGCGACCAGTGCGCGCTCACGCGACGCTGCAATCTTCAGCGCGCGCTAGGCGACGCCCGCGATGCCTTTCTCGCCATCCTCGACGAGGTGTCGCTCGCGAGCCTCCAGACGCGAACTACGCGACAGCTCACGAGACTTCGTATCTAGCGGCCCTTTCATCCTCCGCCGATCCGTTTTCGAAGAACACTCGTACGGAGAAGCGTAGGGCGTGTGCGCCTGAGAACCGAGGAGAAAGAAAGTGAAACTTACGCCTTAGGGACTCCGCTCGTGACGAGGAGCGAATAGGTAACGTCCATGACGTCGTACCGCTTCCCCGTTCGTATCCCGCTCACGTAGTCCACCACGGAGTTGTGAGCGGTGTGAGCGACGGTCTCGGCGCTGACGACGCCGCGCACAGCACCACCGACTTTCCTTTCTTCGCAGCACCCTAAACCAAACCCATCCATCCGACCCAAGTGCTTCGCGTCCTGTCGCTTCGGCGGCAGGGCGCGAAGTTTTTTTTGGATGCGATTCGGATGCCGCGGAAGCGTGAGACCCCGGCGTTCAGTCTTGCGGCAGGACGACCGCCATCGGCGGCTGCGCTGCGTTCACAACGCGGCAGACGAGCGCCTCGTATTGGCGAATCAGAAACGCCCACCGCTCGACCCACCGCTGCGACTCCCGCAACTCGTCCCAAGGAAGCGGCCGCACATCCGCGAGTCGCGCGACCTCTGCCTTTCGACTGGCATATTCGGCGTGAGCAGCCAGGAGCAGCCGATGGAGTTCGTCCCGTTCATCCAGCGCGCCCGTCCCTGCATCTGCTCTGTTCACGTCGGAAGCGTACGAGACAGGCTCGGGCGGGGACCATCCCCCAAACGGGTGAACTTCGGAAGAATCTCCCACTATTCGCAGAGCAACGGCAGTGACACTGAGTGCAAGGCGTAGGACGCGAAACGAGGAATTGAGCGTAAACGGTAGGAGGGGCCGCCGCGTCCAGCGACCCGCCACCGCGACAGGTCTAGGGGGAGGTGTTGTAGTACCGCTCGTCGACCACGAGCCCCTTCTCCCATCGACGTCGAATCACCTCGTTCCAGACGATCGGAGTGCCGTCTCCCGCGACCATGTCGAAGGTCCATTCCGACATCGTGACGCCCTCACCGACGGCAACGCTGTGGAGGGTCGCGCCGTTGAACTTGGACAGACTGCCCAAAAAGCTCTCAAGCCTTTGGTGGTTTTGGGCCTTTCCAACGGTAGCCTCAGGCGCGCTTCCTTCACGCATCCGGACGTCGTCCGCGTAGAATTCCTTGAGCGCCCCGAGGACATCGCCTGCGGCAATCCGCGCGTTGAGTTCAGCTTCTCGCGTTTTCAGTTCGTTACTCATGGGTTGGTTCCTTTCGACGTTGTCGAACGCTCTGAACCTATGGCGCCCGCGCGACGCTGCCTTCTCCGGCCGTTCGGCGTTCTTGCTCGAGCGTTCAGAGCGCCTGTACGACCGGCACGAAGGACGTAGACTCGTTCTGCGCCGATGGATCCGCTCTCCGACATCTTTCAGACCCTTCGCGTACGAAGCTCCCTCTACTTTCGCGCGCACCTCACAGCGCCGTGGGGGCTTGAAGTGCCCGCTCAGGATCGAGTCGCGCGTTTTCACATCGTTCTCGACGGCAGCTGTCTCCTCGGCGTCGAGGGCAAATCCGAGCAGCACCTTCAACGAGGTGATTTGGCCGTCGTTCCAAGAGGCGCGGCGCACACCCTCCGCGCGGACGAAGCGTCGCAGACCTTCGCGCTCGCGACGGTACTGGACGAAAGCGCCTACGACGGTCGCGAAGACCTTTACTTCGGTGGAGAGGGATCCCCCACGGTGTTGGTGTGCGGCCACTTCGCGTTCGACGACAACATCACGCACCCCGTCATCGACGCGCTGCCTGCCGTCCTGCACATTCGCGCAACCGAAGGCCATGACTTTCGTTGGCTGGACGGAGCGACGCAGAGTCTCGGGGCAGAAACGCGCGGTCGTCCTCCCGGATGGGAAGTTGTCGCCTCACGCGTGTCGGAGATCCTTTTCGTGCAGATCCTCCGCGCCCAAATCGGCCGGTCCGAAACTCCGACTGCCATTGCGGCCTTCTCGGACCCGCAACTCTCCCACGCACTTCGCGCGATCCACGAAGACCCGCAGCGAAAATGGAATGTCGAGGCGCTCGCGCGTAGAGCAGCGATGAGCCGGACCGCGTTCGCTGTCCGATTTCGGGAGCACCTCGGAACGCCGCCGATGGCCTACATCACCCAGTGGCGGCTTCAGAAGGCGCGGATTGCGCTGGTCGATTCGGATGAAACGGTCGCATCGATCGCGATCGATCACGGCTATCAATCCGAGGCTGCGTTCTCGCGTGCGTTTCAGCGCCTTTATGGAAAGCCTCCGGCGACCTATCGGCGCGACCTTCGTGATGCTCAGCTTCGGTAACGACCCGGCGCGGCTCCGGTGACTCGTCGAAACTGACGATAGAACTGGCTCACGTCACCAAACCCGGCATCGAAGGCAACGCGCGCGATCGATACGCCTGTGAGGAGCATCATCATGGCGTCGTGTACCCGAAGACGTTGGCAGTACGCGCGCGGGCTGATGCCGTACGCGGCACGAAACGAACGAGAGAACACAGACGAGTTCCAGCCGGAACGTCGCGCAACTCGTCCCACCGGCAGGGGCTGAAGCATGGCGTCGATCAAGGCCAGACGGCTCTCACGAATTCGGGTCGAGCACCCGCGATCGGCATCGACGACGCGGGACTCGTCGGCGTCCTCCACGGTGGCCCGGAGCACGGACAGGTCCGGTGTGGGTTCCTCGATCGGGACGGCGAGAGGTCGCGCAGGCCAGCGTGCCACGTGACCGAGGCCTCCCCACCCCTGGGTATGAATCCTCGCCCCGAAGACCGGCATTCGCACCATCGACTTCGGGGGAACGAAGAGAACGAATTGCCGCGGTGCACGACGCACCTCATGGCCGTCGCGAAACTCGAGGAGACCGCGCTCCACGCGCACCAGAGAAACAAACCAGCTGCTCGCCGTTGCGATCACGGCGTGGGGGTTGTCGCCGAAAAACCTCTGCTCGATCGACACGAGTCCATCGCCGCCGGGTACGACTCGGCGCCTCATCTCGAACCCGTTTCGGCGGGACGTCATCCAGCGCGCAGCCACGGCGCGTGCGTATCGAACCCGTCGGAGCGCGTCAAGACACGAAGGTCACGACGTAGAGCAACGTTCCGCTCACGGCGTTGACGATGTTCCCCGCCCATACCGCAAGACCCAACCTTCGATGGCGCCTAGAAAAAACGCCTGGGAGCACGCTCTCGAAACGCCGACGAGAGACCACCAAGAGTGACAACCACCCGAGCCACGTCGCGACCGCCACGCCAATATGAGCGAGGAGAACGACTCGGATGACATCGCTGGAGAGCGAAATCGCGCGTCCGGCGATCGCGGAAGTCCCCCCGGCCAGGCGAATGTCGACTTCGAGGAGGACGACGGCAACCGTCATCGTCACGAAGAGCGCGATCTGCATTCGCTGGTGACCGCGATGGTCGCGGTTTCTCGCGCGCCGTATCGCGACGAAGAGGAGAAGCGGCATCAACACGAAGACGCTCAGCGATACGTCCACCACGAGGCTCGCGCGCGTTCCAAAGAGGCCCGGCATCTCCTTGAGATACCCGCTCGGCCCGGGGTCGGTCTTGGCGTTTCTTGACCGGCGTTCCGTGACCGGCGTTCCAACCACGGGGATCTTGTCGCCACCGAGTTCGCCGTCTAGGTTTTTGGAGTGCGTCTCGGACGCAGGTCGAAAATGCAAAAAGTCACTCGACGTGGGTTCCTGGGTCTCTGTGGCGTGCTTGGGGCCGGGCCCCTCATCGGATGTGGAAGCTCAGGGGAGGCCGACCTTTCGGGCACGCGGGTCGCCATCCTCGGGGCCGGTGCGGCGGGGCTCTCCGCGGGCCACCTCCTTGCCCAGCGAGGCGCGGACTTCGAGATCTTTGAAGCCGCACCGACCTACGGCGGGCGAATGAAGAGCCTCTCCGGGTTCGTCAACTTTCCGATCCCCCTCGGCGCCGAATGGCTCCACGAACCGGAGGACGAACTCTCCCGCATCGTGGGCGACCCGTCGGTCGCCGTCACCACGCGGCTGCAGCCCTACGCCTCGAGTGACCCGACGGACTTCTACGACGGGGAACTCACCAGAGAGAACCTCGGCGCGCTCTCCGACCTGAAGTTCGTCGGTGCCACGTGGCTCGATTTCTTCGAGACCTACATCGTTCCCAGCGTCGCGTCCCAGATTCGCCTCAACACTGCGATCGCGCGCGTTGACTACAGCGGCCCACAAGCGGTTCTTACGGACACCGCGGGAGCAACGTACGAAGCGGACCGGGTGATCGTCACGGTCCCGCTTCAGGTGCTTCGCGATGGCGACCTCGAGTTCCTTCCCGAGCTCCCCCGCGACAAGCGCGACGCGATCGCCGACGCTCGGATCTGGGGTGGCCTCAAGGTGTTTCTCGAGTTTCGAGAAGCGTTCTACCCAACCTTTCTTTCGTTCGACGGGCGCGACGGCGCAGATGGGCAGCACGTCTACTACGACGCGTCGTACGGTCAGGAATCGAGCTCGAACGTGCTTGGGCTCTTCACGGTCGGCGTCGAATCCGAACGCTACCGCCTCGCTTCGAGCGATGCGGTCCGCGATCTGATCCTCGCCGAGCTCGACGAAGTCTACGATGGCGCGGCGACTCGCGCGTACCTCGCCCACGTCGTTCAAGACTGGAACGCGGAGCCCTTCATCGGCCAGGCCTACCTCGCCGACAGCGCTGCGCTTTCCACCCCCCGTCGTCTCTTCGCGCCGGTCGACGACCGCCTCTACTTCGCCGGAGAGGCGTACACCAATCACGACGACTGGGGCGCGGTGGACGATGCAGCGCGCGCAGCACGAGCGGTCGTGGAGCGCCTCACGCCCGCGAGGTAGTGGGAACGGCTCGCAAAAGCCGGCCAGCAAGCCGCTCGAACGCGTCTTCAAGCGCCTTCGGCTCGACGACGCTGAGCTCCTCGCCGAGCGATGCGAGGTAGAGCGCGAGCCTCTCAAAACCCGGCGCGCGCACCTCGAGCACGCAGCGATCGGGGCCGTCGGGAACGAGGACCGCGCTCGGCTGAACTTTCGGCGCGACACGTTCCGCGGGTGCGTGAACGATCACCTTCGCACGCACCACGTACGGCGCCGCAGCGGCCGAACGCGCCAGGTAGGTCGCGACGTCCCCGCCCGGAAGCGCGCGCGGCAGAAACACCTGCGTTGCCTCCGGTACCTCGGCGATACGGTCCACGCGAAACGCGCGCCAGGCGTCGCGGCCACGATCCCACGCGACCAGGTACCAGCACATCCCCGTGTGCACGAGCCCATGGGGCTCAACTTCGCGTTCGGTACCCTGCCCGGACGCGTCCGCGTAGCCAAAGGTGACGACCCGCCGCTCCTGATGCGCCGCTGCCAGCGTTGTGAGAACGTCCGCGCTTGTCCGAACCCGCAACCACGGCAGCGCCACCGCGCTTCCCATCGCGCGCATTCGCTTGGCCAGACGTTTGGGAAGCAAACGTTCGAGTTTGCTGAGGGCGCGAAGCGATGGTTCCTCCATCCCAGCGATCGATCCCGTAGCGACCGTCCGAAGCGCGAGCGAAACGGCGATCGCTTCCTCGTCGTCCAGCTGGAGCGGGGGAAGGATCGCACCCGCACCGAGCTGATATCCCCCCGCGACGCCGCCGCTCGATTCGACGGGATACCCAAGACTGCGAAGACGCTCTACGTCGCGCCGTAGCGTGCGCGGAGTCACCTCGAGCTGCGCCGCGAGCGCTTGCCCCGTCCAGAAACGTTGCGCGCCCAGCAAGGTGAGAAGGCGAAGCAATCGAGCCGAGGTCTCGAGCATGGCGGGCAGCATGCCACGCATCGAGGACCGAACCTGTCCGCGATGAAGCCTAGGTTGCGTCATCCCAGAAAGGAAACCTCGATGCCCGAACTGACCCTCTACGCCGCCCCCCTCTCCAGTGCGACCCCCGTCGTTCACGCCTTCGACGAACTCGACGTTCCGCACGAGCGGGTGATTCTCAACCTCGCCGAAGGGAAGCAGCGCGAACCCGCGTTCCTTGCCCTCAACCCAAACGGAAAGGTGCCGACGCTCCTCGTAGACGGAGCGCCGATGTTCGAAGCGCTGGCGATCCTGCAGTGGCTCGGCGACCGCTACGGAGTCGCGCGGAACCTTTGGCCGGCGATCGACAGCCCGGCGCGACTCACCGCGCTTTCGTGGACAACCTGGTCCTACGCCACCCTCGGTCCGATCCTCAAGTGTGTGCATCTCTCGTCCAACGACGCCGTGGATCGAGCGCTCCACCACCCTCCTCTCGCGGAGTTCGCAGGCTGAGCTCGGCCGTCTCTTCATGTTGGTGGACGAACGGCTGGATGAACGCGCCTATCTCCTTGGCGACGACTACTCCCTCGTCGATCTCGTCGTCGGCGATGTGATCACCTACGCGACCTACGCCGGCGTCACCGTCGAGGGAGACCGAACCCGTTCGTGGCTCGATCGCGTTCAAGCGCGGCCTTCGTTTCAGTCCGCGTGGGCGGCATAACGAGCGGCGCTCGATAGCCATCGTCGACGAAGAGAGTCATCGTGAAAGCATGCATCGGGTCGGTGTTGTGTCGCTCGCAATGATCCTGGGCAGCGCTGCGCTCGCGAGGGCACAACTTCCCCCGGAAGTCCGCGACGCAAAGCGTCTCTTGCGCCGCCCAGGAACGTTGGAGGTGGTCGCGCCCTATTCCGAATCCCGGGGCCCCGAGATCGCAATCGTGCGATTGATCGGCGCCGACGGAACCAGCTTGCACCTCCTCGTTCGCGCCGACGGGTATGTCCACAGGACCTGGTTTCGCCGGACCCCTGACGTCAGCTCATCGACGGGCTTTCGTGTGGTGACGGTGTCGCAACGTCGCGCAATCGTCAGTGTCACCTATCCCCTGCCACCTGAATCAGTTGGGGCTTGCCAATGCACAAGCCCCGGGCGCGTTCGTCACACCGACTGGATTCTCGTCCAAGGATCAGTGTCCGCGCTCCTCGACTACGACCCCGACCGAGGTGGGGCGGAATGGTCCGAAGAGAGCGGAGAAGTGCACCTAACCGAGTTCAACGGACCGGTGAGGTGCGGTGTGGTTTCGCCGGACTGCCCACCCCCACCGGCAAGCCGTTCGATCACGCAGCGCGTGTTGCGGTTCGTCGAGGACCGATTCGAAGAGGTGTCGACAACACTTCACACCGAGTACACGGGGTGAGTCGCGCGCCTCTTTCGGAACCATACATCGGACGGTTCGCGAGAGAACCGTCGCCCGGAATGGGTCGAACGCGCCGCCGTGTTCGATGGGCATGCGCGCGAGAATCACGTGGGCCTTCCTGATCGCGGCTTGCACGCCCACGCCGGGTTCAGTCGTGACAGGGGCCCCGAACCCGACCGCAGAACCACCTCCACGTGAGCCCATCTCGCGCACCCGTGAAGAACGCTCCTGCCGAATGAGCGACGTCCAGGACGACCAGCTGGTGTTTGAGGAGGACTTCACCTTCCGCACCGACGGCCGTCTGGTCTATTCGTCGTTCCTCAACGACGCAGCCGCGTTTCACATCGAGTCGCGCTATCGATATCTCCCCACGGGTCGCCTCGAAGAGATTCGCTACCGGGTGATCGAGGAGCCGACCGGGAATCGAGTTCGACTTCCCACGCGGGTCGTCGAGGAAGTCGATGGAGACCGGGTCATCGTCCGGGAAGACGGTGAACGACCACGTACAACGACGTTCACGTTCGACCGCGGGCTTCCGGTCCGGGTGGACGTGGACCTCGAGAGCGACGGGCAAATCGACGAGGAGGCGCGCTGCACCTTCGATGGCGAAGGGCGACCGGTCATGTGGGACAACGTTACCCACAGCGACGACGGGGTGGACGAATATCGCGTTCGCCAGTGGACCTGGTCGGGAGACGTCCTCACCGAAGTGGTTGAGCTCGCAGGCCCGCAACTCACCTCGGCGTCTCAGTTCACGGTCGAGCACGAGGGACCACGCATTCGGATCCAGGAGCGAGGTGAAGAGTGGCGGTCGATCGCCTGGGAGGGGGACTGCTTTCCAGTGATGTTCGGACGCTGCTCGCTTGGACTTGCGCCAGCGCCACCAGCTAGGCCGTGGCCGGTCGGCCGCGCTCACGGGGTGAGCTGAGCTGCCAAGACTACCTTCAAGTTTGCCGAGGGCGCGCTCGGCTCCAGC
>JBCDAA010000353.1:0-9417 GCA_039186435.1 Myxococcota bacterium
CGAAAGATGTTCCGGACCGTATGCACCGTCCGAAGGCCGGGGCGTAGCGCTCCGCTGGGCTGCAGCTCGAGAATGCGGGAACCGATGAAGTCGGTCTCGTATTCGACGGCATAGCGCCGTCCGGCGACCTCCCAGGAGGGTGCGAAGCCGGCACGAAGCTCGCTCCCGGCAACGACCTCAAACTCGCCCGACGCGAAGTCACGAACAAATCCCCAGCGCCAGTATTGACCGTTGTTGAGCTCGAGGCGAGTCAGCGAGGTCGGTTCTCCGGGGAGCGCCGTTTCGTCGAGGACGCGAACGAACGCACTGTCGTCACTCACAAAGATAAAGCTCCCGGCAGCGCGGTCCTCCGTCAGCGCACCCGGCGGCGCGAGGACCTCGGCGTTGAAGGTGTCTCCCGCAACGCGAAGGATGCAGCTCGGGCCTCCGATTCGCCCGGCCGAACTGACTTCGTACGCCGTGGAACGAACGCCCGTGCTGAAGAGAAAGTCGCCGGTTGCGGTCGTTCGTCCGTGCCGGAGGTAGCCACACTCGTCCGGCGTGAGCACGCGGCGTACTTCGTCGTTCGCGATGTCGACGAACACGACGAAGGACGTCGAGCTGATGTTGTCTTCGCGGGAGTTCGTAAAGCCGACCGTGAAGACCAGCTCGTCATCGGTCAGGAGCTGGTCGTCCCCGGTGACGGGGCCCAGTCGAGGTCCCGGAATCTCGATGTCGCCCGGGACGTCAAGGCGCGCTTCCATCACCATGGTTTCTGGATTCCATTGGATGATCGCGCCGCTCGCGGAGTCGAGGAGGTATGCCTTGTCGCGGGCGACGACCATGAAGTCGGTAACGGCGACGCCTCGTGGTGGCGTCAGCACCCTTCCGTCGAGAGCCAGCTCGGCTTCCTCAACGAAGCTCCCGTCTCGGCGTACGCGGAATCGCGTGAGGCGAGGGGCGTCGCCGCTCCAGGCAAAGAGCACGTCCCGCTCGAAGGGCGACCCGAACGCGGAGCCCAAGCTCGGGACGACGAGGGACTCCGAAAGATCGATGGCGGTGTCGGCGCCAAGGTCGTCGACGAGGACCACCGACGTCGAGTCGACGCCGGTGCCGCGTACCGCCACGACGACGGCAAAGCGCTCGACCGGTTCTCCGAGCGCGGCGTCCGCGTCTCCTGCGTCCGTGCGGTCCGCGTTCGATCCGGAGCAGGCGACGGCAAAAAGGAGCGCTCCCCACACATGTGTGCGGAAGACGAACTCGGAGTGGCTTGGTTTCCCGGGGGATGAGTGCGGGCTCATGGGCATGCAGGAACCTCGTCGTCGAGTGCTCGCAGTGTGGTAGATGCGGCACCACGTGTCGAACGACGAGCCTGGGATCGCGGGGGCGAGGAAACACACACGTCGCAGAGAATTCGCGGCGGACTCGTCTACGTTCCAAGCGTGAAGCGGATTGGCTGGCTCGCCCTTGGCTGGGTGTGTTTCGCGATCGGAGTTGTGGGCGTTGTGCTGCCCGGGATTCCGACGACCGTGCCGATGCTCTTCGCCCTTGGCTGTTTCGCGCGCGGATCGGATCGCGTCCACCGCTGGCTCATCGAACACCCGGTCTTTGGGCCTCCCCTGCACCGGTGGCAGCAGCACCGCAGCATTTCCATCCGCGCCAAGGTGTGCGCGGTTCTGATGATCGCGGCGAGCTTTGGGTACATCACGTTTTGGTCCTCGGTTCCGGCGTGGGGCGTCGGAGTCATCGGCGTCATGATGCTCATTGGGCTGATCGTGGTGCTCCGAACTCCCCACGACGTCGCGGAGGAGTCTGCGGCCTGAAAATGAGTTCCGTCTCATGAGGCACGCACGTACTCTCCGCAGGAAGGAGACGACGCATGCCTGACGCAATCATCATCGGAGACGGCCCGGGGGGACTGAGCGCCGCGCTTTTCCTTGCCAAGGTCGGCAAGAGCGTTGTGGTCATTGGCCAGAACAAGACCGCGATGCACTGGGCGATGCTCTACAACTACCTTGGCATCGAGAAGATGCACGGGTCGGAGTTTCAGACGATCGCGAAGAAGCAGGTGACCGGCCACGGCGCGACGATCCGCGAAGAGCGTGTTGAAAAGGTCGAGAAGTCCGCCGCTGGGTTCGCGGTCACGACGGAGGGCGGGGAGACGCTCGAGGCGACCTACCTGGTTCTCTCGGAGGGCAAAGGCCCGCGTCTTGCGAAGGAACTCGGTCTAAAGGAAGGCGACGACGGCGCAATTCCGGTCGACCGCAACGGGCTGAGCGCGATTCCGAACGTCTATGTCGTCGGGCGATCGGTTCGTCCCGGCCGTAGCCAAGCGATCATCAGCGCGGGGGATGGCGCCGCTGCCGCGCTCGACATTCTGAGCCGAGAGAAAGGCGAGGCCTTCGTCGACTGGGATTCGCCCCCGAAAGACGAATAGCTACGCCTCGTCGCCGATGCCGAGGCGCTTGCACTTCTTGTAGAAGAACGAGCGCTCCACATCGAGGGCGCGCGCTGCTGCGGCTCGACCGCCGTGCGCATCGATCGCCTGCCGAAGGATCTGCCGCTCGAGGTCTTCGAGGAGATCTTTCAGGTGCAGGCCTGGCCGATAGAGCGCGTGTTTGCCCGCGCGCTGATGGGGGAGGGCGGCGGTCACATCGCTAACGCCGATTTCATTGTGGTCGGCGAGGATCACCATGCGTTCGACAAGGTTCTGTAGCTCGCGCACGTTGCCGGGGTAGTCGTAGCCCGAGAGGGCGCCAAGGGCGTCGGGATGAAAGCCGGTGATCTGACGGCGGTTGCGCGTATTCGCGGCGTGAAGGAACTCGTTCGCGAGGCGCGGGACGTCCGCGAGGCGATCCCGAAGCGGCGGAACCGAGAGCTGAACCACGTTGAGGCGGTAGTAGAGGTCTTCCCGAAACGATCCCTCGTTCACCATGGTGGGAAGATCCCGATGGGTCGCTGCGATGACCCGTACGTCGACTTCAATGCTGCGACTTCCACCGACCCGTTCGAGCTGTCCCTCCTGAAGTACGCGCAAGAGCTTCGTCTGCATCTCGAGCGGCATGTCGCCGATTTCGTCGAGAAAGAGCGTGCCCTGATGCGCGAGTTCAAAGCGCCCCCGGCGGCTCGAGATGGCGCCCGTAAACGCGCCCCGCTCGTGGCCAAAGAGTTCGCTTTCCACGAGGTCGCGCGGCACCGCGCTGCAGTTGAGTTTGATAAAGGGGCCGTCGGCACGGCTGGAGGCCTGGTGAATCGCGGACGCTACTAGCTCCTTACCCGTGCCGTTTTCTCCGAGGATGAGCACCCTTCCTTCCGAACGCGCAACCTTGGCGACGAGCCGGCGGAGCTCGACGATCGCGTCCGCGTCCCCGAGGAGTTTTCCTTCGCCTTGTACGACGCGGCGTAGCTCCGCGTTTTCATCGCGCAATCGCCGGTAGTCGAGGGCACGGCGCACGCTGACGAGCAGTCGCTCGCGGCCGACCGGTTTTTCGAGAAAGTCGATCGCGCCGAGCTGCACCGCTTGAACCGCGTCCGAGATCGTGCCGGCCCCCGACATCACGAGCGCGACGAGGGAGGGATCGACGGCGCGAGCCGCTTCCAGGAGCTCGAGTCCCGACATCTCCGGCATGGAGAGATCCGTGAGCACCAGGTCGAAGTTGCCTTCCTCGAGGAGCCCGCGCGCGATGGCGCCGTTTTCCGCGGTGACGACCTCGTACCCCTCGCGGGAGAGCACCCGGCTGACGGTGCTTCGCACCTCCTGCTCGTCATCCACCACCAATATCGCCGTTGTCAGCACGCCTCGTCTGCCCTTTGGTCAAATCGACTACTTCGTGGAGCCACGTTCCACTGGTCGGACGATTCGTGGCCAAGGTGAAGGTCCAGCGGATCAGAAACGACACGGAAAACGCGCGACGCGAGGTTTTGGCAGCCCCGCGGCACACGCGTTGCACCAGCTTGGGCCATGCCCCGCCTCCGTTTTCCCTCGATGACGGCTCGCTCGTCCTCCCTCGCCCTCGCGTGCCTTCTGCTCGTGATCGCCTCCCCTAGCTCTGCTCAGCTTGAACACCCCGCGGTTCGAGACGCCCGCATGCGACTGGTTCCCTACGGACCGACCACCTTGGATGCGCTGGCGGATCTGGGCCGGGTCATCGAAGAGGGGCGTCGCTACGATCAAATGGATGCGCGCTACCTTCGGGCGGTCGCGGCCACCGATCTTCTCGTTCTCGGGCGCATGGGCACAGGCGCCTCATCCGCGGATCTCGCAGCGGCGTTGGGAGTCGGGAGAGACGAGCTGCTTACGTTCCTGCGGAGCGAACTGCAGGAGTTGGCGGTCGGTCCCTACGAGGCGGAATCTGTGGACGCGCTGCACGCGGTGGAGCTCCTCCAAGGCGAGGCGCCGGCGTGGACGGAAGCGAGCACACGGCGTGCGGTTCTCGGGGTTCTCTCCCAGGTTGCGGGAAGCGAGTTTTCGGTGTCGGACCTTGCGGGCTTTGGCGAGGACCCCTGCGCGAGAAACGCGGCGTGCGGTGAGCCCTGGTCGTATTTCGACGAAGCGGGACGGAGGGCGATCGATGCGCTTCAGCATGCGACCGGTACGCTACGTTCGCTGGCCGCGCGCGCCGAAGCGGGTCTCGATCCTCTCGCGATCGCGCTCGCGGAACGGATCCCCGCGCTCGAGGAGCGTCTCGCCACAATCGAACTTCGGCCGGCTCCGAATTGGCAGCGCGCGCTTCGAACGCCGACGGTGGTTTCCGGTTCGGGCGATCCCTGCGCGGCGGATGTGGTTGTACTCCACGTCGATCCCCACAAGCTCCGTCTGGTTCCCCGTCCGCGCGTGCGTCTGGAAAACGGTGAGCCCGTCCTCGTGGCGCCTCCGCAAGAACATCCGCTGCCGCTCGAGCGCCGCGCGTTCATCACACCGATGTCGACGGTGACCGAATGGCTTACGGAGTTGGGTCACGCATCGATTGCGCTCAGCGTCGATCCCGAAACGCCCTCGCTCACGCTCTGGCAGGTGATTGCGTCTGTCGAGGCTGCGCGAACGCGACTCGATCAAATCGCGGTGGTCGACGACGAGGGTCGTCTGCGCACGCGACGAGTTCGCGTCGAGGACGAAGCCCCCGCGGGCGAAGCGCAGGTCTACGTCCGCCTCGGTGGCTACTCTGTTCGCACCCACGCCGGTCGCTCGGTGGTGCTGCCGCGCACCATGTCGAACGACGGCTGGGTCCACGATCAACAAGGCCTTCGCCAAGCGGTCGGCCGTCGCCGTGGGGTCTCCTACCGCATCATGAACATCGCGCCCGCGCGACTGCTGCTCCATGCGGTGTTTACCCCCGAAGCGGACCGCGCGACGCTCGTTCGGCACTGAGTTCCTCGAAGCTGCGGTGAGGGCGACGATTGTCCCATCCCGCAGGTCGGGATCAGGCCCGATCGGGTCTTGAGAAGAGCCTGAGATGCGCTAGAGATGCGGTCCGCGCCTAAGGGACCGCATGAACGAACCATCGACTCAGGCCGCTCTCAAGTACCGGCTGACGCATCTTCGTCAGCTCGAAGCCGAGAGCATTCACATCATCCGCGAGGCCGCCGCGGAGTTCGACAACCCGGTCATGATGTACAGCATCGGAAAGGATTCTTCCGTGATGCTGCGCCTCGCGGAAAAGGCCTTTGCCCCGGGACCGCTCCCCTTTCCGCTCCTCCACGTCGACACGACCTGGAAGTTCCGCGAGATGATCGAGTTCCGCGATCGCATCGCGAAGGAAAAGGGCCACCGCCTCCTCGTGCACACGAACCAGGAGGGCAAGGCGCAGGGGATGAACCCCTTCGACTACGGGTCCAACAAATACACCACGATCATGAAGACCGTGGCGCTCAAGCAGGCCCTCGACAAATACGCCTTCGACTGCGCGTTTGGTGGCGCCCGTCGCGACGAAGAAAAGTCGCGCGCGAAGGAGCGCATCTATTCCTTCCGCGACCGCTTTCATCAGTGGGACCCGAAGAACCAGCGCCCGGAGCTTTGGAACCTCTACAACGGCAAGATCACCAAGGGCGAAAACGTCCGCGTCTTTCCGCTCTCGAACTGGACCGAGCTCGACGTCTGGCTCTACGTGCTTCTCGAAGAGATTCCGGTCGTTCCGCTCTACTTTGCAAAGAAGCGCCCGGTGGTTCGTCGCGAGGGCACCTGGATCATGGTCGACGACGACCGCATGCGTCTCGAGGAGGGCGAAACCCCCGAGATGGTGAGCGTTCGCTTTCGTACGCTCGGCTGTTACCCGCTTTCGGGCGCGGTCGATTCGGAAGCGGACAACGTAGAAAAGGTCATTCAGGAGATGCTCCTGAATCGGTTTTCGGAGCGGCAAGGACGCCTCATCGACTTCGACGAAGAAGGATCGATGGAGGTCAAAAAGCGCGAGGGATACTTCTAATGGTTCGCGAAAACGACCTTATTCGGACGGATATTTCCGCCTATCTCGAGCGCTACCAGAACAAGGAGCTGCTGCGCTTTGTCGCGGTCGGCTCCGTGGACGACGGCAAGTCGACGCTCATCGGCCGTCTTCTTCACGACACGGGCGAGGTCTACGAGGACCAGCTCGAGGCCGTGAAGAAAGCGACGACGATGGAGGGCGAAGAGATCGACTTCTCGCTCTTCACCGACGGTCTGAAGGCCGAGCGTGAACAGGGCATCACCATCGATGTGGCGTATCGCTACTTCGCGACCGAAAAACGCAAGTTCATCATCGCCGATACGCCCGGGCATATTCAGTACACCCGGAACATGGTCACGGGCGCGTCCACCGCGGACGTTGCGCTGATCCTCATCGACGCGCGTCTTGGCGTGCTTCAGCAGTCGCGCCGTCACGGATACATCGCGTCGCTTCTCGGCATTCCGCATCTCGCCGTGTGCGTGAACAAGATGGATCTCGTCGGCTACGACCAGCAGGTCTTTGAGCGTATTCGCGCGGAGCTTCGCGAGTTCACGAAGGACCTCTCCTTTTCGGGCGTGACCTTTTTCCCGATCAGCGCGCTCAAGGGCGACAACCTCGTGAGCGCCAGCCCCAAGACGCCCTGGTACGACGGCCCGACGGTGCTGGAGTTCCTCGAGACGGTGCCGGTGGTGCAGGAGTCCGAGCTTCGGCATTTTCGCTATCCGGTGCAGTACGTCGTGCGTCCGAACCTCGATTACCGGGGGTTCGCGGGACAGATCGTGTCGGGCATCGTCAAAAAGGGCGACGAAGTGATGGTCCTTCCCTCCGGGAAGAAGAGCCACGTGAAGGCCATCGACACGTACGATGGTGAGCTCGAGGAAGCCTTTGCACCGCAGTCGGTGTGCATCCGTCTCGACGATGAGATCGACTGCAGTCGCGGCGACACGCTCGTGAAGGTCGACGATCTACCCAACGTGGGCCGCACCTTCGACGCCCACATCGTCTGGATGTCCGAGCAGCCCCTCGACCCGCAGAAGACCTACATTCTGAAGCACACCACCCAGGTGGTGCGCGTGCAGATCGACGAGGTCACCTGGAAGAAGGACATGGACACCCTCGAAGAGGTGCCGACCGAGTCCCTCTCCCTCAACGACATTGGCCGGCTGCGATTCAGCAGCCACCGCGCGCTCTTCTTTGACGGCTACACGAAGAATCGCGGAACGGGCGCGTTTATCCTCGTGGACTCGCTGACGAACAACACCGTCGCGGCGGGAATGATCGCGGAGAGCAACGAAGCGCCGCAGGATCTCGACGAAGCCCTTCGAGAGATTCGGGCCGGCTCGGGTTTGACGCCCAAGACGCAGGTGAGTCCGCGCGAACGCCGCGACCGCATGGGTCAAAAGGGCGCGGTCGTGTGGCTCGTCGGTCTTCCAGGATCGGGGCGCTGGTCGCTCGCGTACTCTCTCGAGCGACGCCTCTTCGATCTTGGACGCACCGCGACGGTCGTTGATCCGACGGGGGAAGATCTCCGTTCGATGATCAGCGCCGCGAAGTCGATCGCCGATGCCGGTCTCGTCTGCATCTGCGCGTTCCCCTCCTATCAGGTGTCGGACCGAGACGAGCTTCGCGAGCGCATCGGTGAGGAGCGCGTGATCGAGGTCTACGTGAACACGGACGAAGCGCTGTGCCGAGAGCGTCGCCCGGACGCGGACTTCAGCGGCTTTGAGCCGCCCCGCCATCCGGAGATGACCGTGGCGCTTCACTCCGTGCGAGTGGATGCGGCGGTGGAGTTTGTTCTCGAAGAGCTCGAAAAACGCGGCCAGTTCGAAGGCTGAGCGAAGGCGCTTGGGAGGTCTGCGCAAAGACCTCCAAAACGGAACTCAGGTACGCTCGGGTGTGGGAAGTGATTCCGCGTTCGAGCGTCTTCTTCGAAGCGCGGTGGCTGCGCCGAAGGTGCATCCGCCCGGCACGCGACTAGGCCACTACGAAGTTCGCGGTATTCTCGGCGAGGGCGGCTTCGGCATTGTCTACGAGGCCTGGGATCTTCGCCGTTCGCGCTCCGTTGCGCTGAAGGACTTTCGCCAGCGGAACGTTCGTCACGAGTCCTCCCTCGCGGCGCGTCTGCGTCATCCCAACATCGTGTCGTTGCTCGACGTTGGCGAAGCGAACGGCTCCGTCTTTGTGGTGTACGAGCGCGTTGAGGGGCCGCCGCTCGCCGCGCTGCCGATCGAGACGCGGCGGCGGCATCTTCCAGCCCTCGCGGAGGGACTCTTTCGTGCGCTGGGGTACGCGCACGATGCGGGCGTGCTTCATCTCGATGTCAGTCCCGGAAACGTGCTGTGGGCAGGTCGACCGATGCTGACTGACTTCGGGCTCGGGGCGCTTCGTGAGAGTGCCAGCGGCGCCGTTCGAGGCGGCACGCCGGGGTTTGTGAGTCCGGAACTGCGAAAGGGTCCGCGGGCTGATCTCTACGCGCTTGGCGCCCTGCTCTGGTGGGCCACTACCGGTGTGACGCCCCGCGAAGAGTGTGACGAGAAGCCGGAGGAGCTTCTTCTGCATCAGCGAGAGCTCCTCGACGCACTCTTGGATCCGATGCCGGAGCGGCGGCCTTCCTCCGCGTGGAGTGCGCTCGCCCGTTGGAAGGGCGTCGAGCGACGCCGCGTGCCAACGGTTCAGATTGCGCGCACGGAGCGCCCGCCGGCGCTGGGTCGCTCGCCGGTCGACGTTGCCGAGGCGCTCCAGGCACTCGAGGCGTCTCTCGCAACGGGAGGCTTGGTTCGGGTGAGCGGGCCCCGGCCTTCGGGAAAGACCGCGCTGCTCCAGGGCCTTGCGACGCGTCTCCGCGCCCGCGGCGTTCCGGTGTTTTCGTTGACCGCCCGTCGCGGCATCCCCTGTGGAACCTTCGAGGTCGCGGCCGCGCTTCGTCGCCTCCTGCCGGGGAACGGCGCCCTCGAGTGCACGGGTACGACTCGAAGCGCCGACCTAGGCGGGGCTCAGATGGCGTTCTATCGCGCGC
>JBCDAA010000354.1:0-9385 GCA_039186435.1 Myxococcota bacterium
AAACGGTGGCGCTGGGCGCTCCTCATCCTCGTCGCGATCGTCGGTGGCGCCATCGCGATCATCTACGCGCAGCCGCTCGTCAGTGAAGAAGAGCTGGCCGAGGCGGAGGATCGCTTCGAGGACCTCGTGGCGGAAGCCGAACGCACCACGTGTTCACGGCCAACCCTCGGCAACGCACCACGTCTTTCCCAGGAGGAGTTCCAACGCCTGCTTCACGAGGAGCTCGAGCCCTGCTTTGACACCGTGCAGGATTGGGAGGCGCTTCGGGAGCCGGTGCGTTCCGACGAACTCGGCGCCTGGGGCTGGACGGTCGACCGTGGCGAAAGCACCAACCTCATGGTTCCGCCGGGGCGAACGCACTTCGTGGTACGCCACCCGCCGGCGCCGACGGGACACATTCCCGAGGCTGTTCGCGACGCGGAAGTCGCGTGCACCAACCTCGAAGGATTTCTCGCGCAGGTCGCTGCCACGCCCGACCTCTGCACGCCTCACGATCTGACGCGAAGCGCGGACAGCCCCCTCGTTTCGGTCGGCGTACGTCTCGCGCGCGCGTCGAGCGTCGTCGCCCGAAAGGCCTGGCGTGACGGCGACGCGAGTCGCGCTTTGGAGATCCTCGAACACGCATTGATCACCGCGCGAACGCTGCGGAGCGGTGCCTGCGATTTTCTCTACGCGATGATCTCCGTCGCCACCGAGAACATCCTGATCAGCGAGTATCAGAGCGTCCTGGTTGGCGAAATCCCGTTTGGCGACGACGTCCTCGAAACCCACATCGCCGCGCTGGACACCATCGCCGACGCCGCACCCTCACCGGCGGACTACTTCAAGTACGACGCGGTGTCCTTCGTACGCGATTTCGACCGCTCCCAGCCAGAAGGTCAGCTCACGGTCTTCGTCGCAGCGCGCGAGTACACCCCCTGCGAACCGAGCGACAACGCCCATCAATGCCTCGCGGGACTCCCGGCGCCGGTGCACATCGACCCGCCCTCCCAACGCCTCGTACAGCTTCGCCTTTTTCGTTCGCGCTTCGTCACCTGGATGGTGCAGGAAACGCGAGGCGCATTCGCCCCCTACGTCGCCCGCGTCGCGATGGCGGATCGCGACCTCGCCGTGCTCCCGGATCTCCTTCGCGTCGCGGCAGACCGCGATCGCTGCCCGCCCGACGTTTCGTTTCGCAGCATTCCGGGAACCTCCGGCGCCACCGTCCTCGATCACTACAGCGGCGATCAGTACGAGCTCGTGACGCCGCCGCTTTCGCGCGCGACCTCGGTCAACTCCCAGACCGTGTTCAACGTCATCTGTCCGCCGGCACGCGCGGAATGGGGCCCGGTCGAGGCTACTCCAGCGGGTCCGTAGGCACGGGAACGAGGCTTCCCGCCATCGCGCCGTTGCCGAGCTGCCCACGGTCGCCGCGCCCCCAGCAGTGAACCGCCCCGTCGAGGTCGATCGCGCAGGTGTGCGCCTGTCCCGCAGACACCCGAACGGCCTCGAGCGAAAGCGGCGTGCCGGGAGTGAGCCGGCGAGTGCCGGTTCCGTCGCCGAGCTGCCCATCGTCGTTCAGGCCCCAGCAATAAAGCGCGTTGTCCATCGTGATCGCGCAGGTGTGTCGGCCGCCGAGCGCGAAGTCGCGAATCATCGGCAGCCCTGGCACCTGAAAGGGTTCGCTCACCGGAGACATCGTTCCCGCGCCGATCTGCCCCTGCTGATTGCGTCCCCAGCAAAAGAGTCGTCCTTCGCGAAGCGCGCAGAGGTGACCCCCAAAACCGTCCTGGTTGTCGCCGCCGGATTCCACGCGTTCCGCGCCGGTCCAGTCCTCGCCGGCCAGCTGAACCGGGCCAGGCGGGGATGCGACGTCGATCTCCGGGGTTCCGAGCGGGTTTTGCGGACGGTTGAAGCCCCAGCAGATCAACCGGTCGTCGACGCCGTAGCGACAGCTTGGTCCGCTTCCCGCCGCCACGCGCGACCCGACCTCTCCAGTCACCACGCGAGCCATCGGGCCTTCGTCGCAGCACAACCCGAGCTCACCGCTCTGGTTCTGTCCCCAGCAGTAGATGCTGTCGTCGGCGAACGCCGCGCAGGAATGCCACCAGCCGACGGAGAGGTCGACCGCAAGCGGGGTCGGGAGGCCCTGCACGCGCATGGGGGTTGCGGTGCGGGAGACGCCGTCGAAACCGAGGCGAAAGTCGGCGGTGTTCTCGCCCCAACAGTAGACGCGACCGCCAAAGCGTGCGCAGCTGTGCGTATCACCGAGGGAGACCTGCTCGGCAGCTTCGGAGAACGCGACGAGCGAAGGGGAGAGCGTTGCACTCGCGGGGCCTGCAGCCTGCAGCTCTCGGTTGTCGCCCCAGCAGAATAGATCGCCGTCCTCGCGAATTGCACAGGTGTGTCGTCCTCCCGACGCGATCGCGGTCGCGCGAAGTCCGCCGCTGTCGGGAACGGTCACGTCGCCCGCATCCATGGCGTCTGAACCCGCGTCAAGAACGTCCGGCAGGTCGGTGTCGCCCGCATCGCCCGCATCGCCGGCGTCTCGCGGATCCCCCGCGTCACCCGCATCGCCGGCGTCGACGCCACCGTCGAGGTTTGCACAAAGCGCCTCGCTGCAGGGCGCGGTGGTAAGGGTCACTTCGACCGCGTCGTCTTCGCCCACGTCGATCGCGCTGCATCCCGCAAAACAAGTCGTGCAGTCGCCGTTCCACGCAGCGGCGTGAAAGATCGTACGCCCTTCGCGGAGGCGACCGACCCGCGGGCGCGCTTCGTCGTTCTCGAAAAACATGCGGACCTGCGCGTCCGGGGGAATCACCGGACAAGCGGCCTCCGAACGACCCACCGAAAGGCGAATCGTCAATCCGGCCGGCGCGTCTGCCGGCAGCACGAGGGAAACCCCCACCGACGTCTCGGTGACGCAGCCGACAAGACCAAGAAGAAGCAAGACCCGCACTCGTTCCCACCATAGCCCGCGGCGCGAAAGAGCTCACCTCAAAAGCCGCCCGGATCGGTATGATGCGCGCAATGCGAATGCTCGCTGCCTTCGTGATCCTCGGCGCCTCCATGGCGCAGGCGCAAGACTCCGTCGAGGAGGCGGAAGCGCTCTATCGCGAGGGCGCGCTTCCCGACGCGCTTCGATCGTTTCAGGCCGCCCTCGAGGCGGGCGGTCACGAACCGGATACGCTCGCCTCGGTCTACTGGCATCTCGGGGTGCTTTCGACGATCACCGGCGCGGAAGCCGAAGCCGCTCGCTCCTTCGAACGCGCGTTGAGCCTCGACCCGAACCTGCGCACGCCCGACGAGCTCCCGCCAGAAGCGCAAGATCGCTATCGCGCGCTTCAACGCCAAGCGCGACGCCTCGAACTTCGTCTTCAGCCCGGCGAGGTGTCGTCCACGCAGGAGACGTCGATCGCCCTCTCGATTCGCAACGCGCCCGACGGACTCGCGCGGACAGTTCGCGCGTCGGCAGCTCCCGAAGGCGCGCCCCCGTGGCGAAGCGAAGCGTCCGCCGGCGAGGAGCGCATTGGCATCGAACCGGCCGCATGGCGTGGCAGCGACCGATTGCAGGTCGAGGTGCAAGTCGTCGACGCGCACGGCAACATCCTCGCGCGCGCAACAACGACACTTCGCGCGACAAGCGAAGCAGCGCCGGTGGTCCCGACGAACGAGCGAAGCGTTGCCGCAAGCCCGTGGCTGTGGACGAGCGTCGCGGTGGTTGTGCTCGGCGCGGTACTTGCGGCCGTGCTCCTCTCTCGTCGCGACGATCGCTTTCAGGGCGGCGACATCAGCATCGAGCGTCGATGACCGAAGCGCGCAAGCTCGGCCCCTACGAGCTCATCCGCGAGGTGGGCTACGGCGGCATGGGGAGCGTGTTTCTCGCGAAGCGAGAAGGCCCCGGGCGCTTTCAAAAGCGCGTGGCCGTCAAAACCATTCATCCGCATCTCGCCAAAGAGGGCGCGTTCGTTGCGATGTTCCTGGATGAAGCGCGCATCGCCGCGGCGATGAGCCACCCCAACGTCGCGCAGGTCTTCGACCTCGGGGAGGTCGACGGCACGTACTTTCTGACGATGGAGTTTCTCCACGGCCAGCACCTCGGCGCCGTGCAGCAGAAGGTGGGTCGCCTCGATCCGCGCCTCGTCGCACGGATCGCAAGCCAGGCCGCCCGCGGACTTCACCACGCGCACGAGGTCTGCGACGACGACGGCAAACCGATGGGTCTCGTGCACCGGGACGTCTCACCGCAGAACATCTTTCTGACCTACGACGGGCAGGTGAAGGTGACCGACTTCGGCATCGCCCGCGCCGAAGGACGCCTGGCGCAAACCACCGACACCGGTCGCATCAAAGGCAAGTGCTCGTACATGGCGCCCGAGCAGGTGACGTCGAAGCCGGTCGATCGCCGCGCCGATCTCTTCGCGCTCGGTGTGGTGATGTGGGAACTCCTCACCGGCGAGCGGCTCTTTTCGTCGTCGACCGACGCGGAAGCGCTTCTGAAGATCGTTCAGGGGGAGATTCCACCTCTGGACGGGCCGGTGCCTGCGGACCTCGCGGCGATCGTCGAACGGGCGCTCGCCCTCAATCCCGCCGATCGGTTTTCGTCGGCGGACGAACTCGCGAGCGCCCTGGACGCGTACTTGGCGACGGCGGGGGTTGTCAGTCCGAGCGAGCTCGTCGCGCTCATGGACACGCACTTCGAGGAGCGGACCTCGCTGCAGAGCGACTCGAAGATCAGCGGTCTCGCGGACACCGTAGCGGCGACGCCCTCCGCCACGCCGGCGACCACGCCGCCAGCTCGTCCAGCGCCTAAACCCACGGGAAGTCGGTCGCGCATCCTCGCAATCGCCGCGCTTCTGGCGGTCGCGGGCGTTGCGACCTTCCTGCTTTGGCCCACCACGAGCACGGTGCGAATCGACAGCCAGCCCAGCGGGGCGCAGGTCGTGATCGACGGGCAAGAAGCGCCCGGAACAACCCCGGTGGTCATTCGAGAGTTGGCGCTCGGCCGGCACGAGCTCGCGCTTTCCCTGGACGGGTTTGAACCGCTGGCAGCCAGCTTCGACGCCGATCGATCCTCGCTCGAGCTGAGCTACCGGCTTCGACAGGAAACGCCGGGCGCGGTCACTGCGAACGAGAACAACGAAAACACCGCCGCCGAGAACACCAACGCCGAAAACACCAACGCCGAGAACACCAACGCCGAGAACACCGCCGCCGAGAACACCGCCGCCGAAAATACCGCCGCCGAAAATACCGCCGCCGAAAATACCGCCGCCGAAAATACCGCCGCCGAAAATACCGCCGCCGAAAATACCGCCGCCGAAAATACCGGCGGCGAAAATACCGGCGGCGAAAATACCGGCGGCGAAAATACCGCCGCCGAGAACACCGCCAGCGAAACGATGGAGGAAGTCCGCGTATCGTCCATGCGCATTCGTCGCACGCCGATGCGCGCAGCGATGGCAACGATGGAGCCCGCGATGGAAGCGGAGATGGACCTGCAGCCCGTCGGTACGGCGCGCCTCAACCTCATCACGCAGCCCTGGGCCACCGTTCGCATCAACGGTCGCGACTTTGGGCGAACGCCGCTCTACCAGCGTTCGATCCCCGCCGGCGCGCTTCGCGTGGAGCTTCGTGCACGCGGCGAGGGTCCGGTGGTACGCCGAACGATTCGCGCGGACCCTGGCGCAACGGTGAACGAGCGAGTCCAGCTTCCTGAGTAGGTCGTTCGCATTCAGGCGGAAACGCTACGGCGCGAGCCGGCCAAGTCCGTGCAGCGCGTCCGGATGCTCCGTCGCTGCGCGCGTGAGGCGCTCATGAAGTTCCACCCAGGTTTCGTCCGGAAGCGAGCCGCTCTCCTGAATCAGCCGCACGCTCTCCGGCCAATCGCCGGCTTTTGCAGCGGCCCACGCCAGGGCAAGCGTCCAGCCCTTCGCGCGATCGGTGCGTCCCTCCGCGGACCACGCGGCGATCGCCCCGCGAAGATGCGTTGACGCGCCCTCCCAGTCGCCAAGCTCCACCAGCACGAGGCCCAAATGAAGCTGCACCGACGCGGCCGCGGCTCCCAACACCACCCGGCCCTCGAGCGCCTTTTGGTAGAGCGGCACCGCCGCCTGGTGATTGCCCGCGGCGCGTTCGATCTCCGCGCCTTCGGCCCACGCCTCGATCAACATGCGGGGTTGATGCGTTGCAAACGCCTCGGTCGCTCGCTCGATCCGGGCGCGCGCGAGATCGAGTTCGCCTGCGCCGCGCGCAACGCGTGCCCCGAGGAGCTCCAGCATCGCACTCCCCGCGGCGCGCGACTCCTCGGCATGCGCCTGCGTCAGCATCGCCTCCGCCCGGTCGAAGAGCGTTAGCGAGGTCAGGACCACCACAAGGTCAGCGGCGATATCGGAGGCGAGCTCCGTCTCCTCCGCTTCCTTGGCGGCCTCTGCCGCCTCGAGAAAATAGCGCATCGCACGCGCGGGATCGTCACTTCGCACGCTACGCCCACGCTGGTGCGCCGCTTCGGCCACCAGACGTCGATCCCCGAGGGCCCGCGCGCGACGGTGCGCTGCCTTGATCGCCTCCGGGGCGTCTGCATCGCCAAGGCGCCGAAGACTCGCCGCTCGGAGAATCGCCGCTTGAACCGCGCTGGCTTCGCTCGCGGCAGCCTCGGCGAGAGACGCTTCATGGAGATCGAGAAGGGAAAGCGCGCCTCTCGGATCGAGCGCAAAGAGGCGAGCGCGGGCCCCGTCCTCGAGCGCCGGAAGGGCATCGCGATATCGCCCCGCGTAATAAAGATGGCGCCCCTGGCGTTCCTTCGCGCGGCGAACCCCCGAAAGCTCGCTGAGCGCCTGCGCACACGCTAGGTGATACCCCTCCAAACGCCACGACGCCGCGCGCTTCACGAGGGCATCCCGCACAAAGTCGTTTTCGAACACGATCGTTCGATGCGCGACCCGTCCCAGTCCCTCGGTCACCAAGCGATCGAGCGAAGCAAGAGTCGGCGTCGTATTCGCCTTCGCGGCCGCAAGGCTCCACACCGCAACCTCGCTCCCGGAACCAAGTACCGCGGCGACTTCCAGCGCGCGAACCTCGCCTTCGCTAAGGCGCCGCGCAAGCCCTTCGAGCCGAAGTCGCCACGGCTCCGATTCGTTTTTTGGATGCGCGGCAAAGACGACCTCCCGTTGTTCGCGACGGAGAAGACCCGCTTCAATCCAGCTGCCGACGACGGCGATGATCTCCCCGGGATAGGACAGCCGCTGAAGCGCCTTTTGTGGGCCCGCGCCGAGGCCGAGCGCATCGCGGAGGAGCGCCTTTCGCGCGCTGCGGCTGAGCGGACCAAGCCGGATCGTTTCGCCGAAACCAAGGCTCGTTTCCCCTGTGCGAATCGCAAATACACGCCCTTGGAGCACCGGCAGCGCGTGCTCCTCCATCCAAAGAACAAGAGGACGCTGCTGCGCGAGCCGTTCGACTAGCGCGAGCAGCGCCGACGTATCTTCCTGTTCTCCAGCAAGCACGGCAGCCGCGGCTGCGACGGACCAATGAGACCCCGCCTCGGCGAGAATGCGCCGCTCTGTGCGATACGCGGGAAGACCTTCCACCGCGAAGTAGCGCGTGAGCGCGTCGCGCAATTCCTCTTCGGCAGACACCCGAATCACCGTCGCCGCATCGTGTTCCGCGAGCTGCGTGACGAGCCAGTCGGCGAGACGCGAGGTGCCCGACCCCTTCGGACCGACGATCTCCGCGGTGGCGCGGTTGCCTTCGAGAAATCCTCGCGCGAGCGACCAGAGCGCATCCCGCTCGGCCTCACGCCCCACGAAAGGAACGCGCCCGAGACCAAAGAGGCCGAGCCCGAAGTCGAGCTGGGCGCGCGTCGTCGAACGCTCCCCGTCCCGCCAGCTGGTTGGAATCGACGCAACGTGACGCGCGGCGCGGTGAGGGCTCGAGAGGTTGCGAAGCTCCCGCAGCGCGAGCGCAGCCGACGCGGTTCGCTGAAGCGGCGCGCTTGCAAGAAGACGTCGCAGCCACGCCTCCACGCCCGCGGGAAGATCCTGTCGCGGTTCGAACTCGCTCGGCTGCGCAAACGCGCGGGTGGTCGCGCTGCCAAGCGCAAAGGGGGTCGCGCCCGTCAGCAGCTCCCACCCCACGCACCCGAGCGCAAAGAGATCGCTGCGGGGTCCCACGTCGCGCCCGTCACCAATCAGCTGCTCGGGTGCGGCGTAGGCCATCGTTCCTCCGCGATGACCTCCCTCTCGAAAGATCTGCGCAATCCCAAAGTCGGTGAGCGCAACGTCGTCCTCTCCTTCGTCGACGCCGCAGCGAAGGAGATTCGAGGGTTTCACGTCGAGATGCACCACGCCACGCGCGTGCGCGTGAACGAGCGCCGAAAGAACGCTCTCGAGAATCCCGCGAACCACCTCCCACGGCGGCGCGTCGGCCACCATCGGCAAGAGCGTTCCGCCGCGCAGCAACTCCATCGCGATGAACGGACTGCCCGCGACGATACGACCGTCGGTCGCGCGCTCCACTTCTTGCCCCAGCGTGCCCACGTCGAGGACCCGAACGATGCGTGGATGCGACAGCCGCGACACCGCACGAGCTTCGTGGCGAAGAAGCGCCTGATGCGAAGGCTCCCGCGCCACCTCGTGCACCAGCACTTTGATCGCAACGTCCCGGCCCGTCGAAGGATCGTGCGCGTGCCACACCTCCGCAGAGCCGCCTCGACCGATCGGCGCCTTCAGCTCAAAGCGTTCCGCGACGGCGCGGCGACTGGTTTCGGCGCCGGTCCAGTCGACGTGAAGAAACCAGCTGGGAGTGAGCTCATCCATCCTGGAGGTAGCGGATCGTCAACACGCGAAGCTCCTCGAAGAGCGCATCGTCCAGGCCGGCCTTCGTTCGGAGGGCGTCGTCGATCACCGCGGAAAGCGACGTCATAAGAACCTGCGCGGCGAGAGAGCTCGTGCGCACGTCGTTTCGCGCCGACAGAAACCCCGACACGAGCTGCACCCGCTGCTGACGAACCGGCGCCAGCTTTCGCGAGGTCCCGATCTGAAGCGCCGCTTCCGAAAGCGCGCGCAAGAGCTCCTCGTCGTCGCGCGCCACCTGAAGCATCACGCCCGCGATTACGCCCGCGACCTCGTCGAGGGGCGCGCCCTGCGCTTCGAGCAGGTTCTCCGCGAGGTATGCCACCGCGTCTTCTTCGAGGGATACGTGCAGCGCCGAGATGATCGCTTCCTTCGTCGGAAAGTACTGATACACCGACCCTGGACTCACCCCCGCGACCCGCGCGATCTCGCCCACCGTCGTCGCCTCGAAACCGTCTTTCAGAAGTACGCGTCGCGTGGCTTCGAGCATCGCCGCGACGAGGGCACGGCTGCGGTCCTGCTGCGGTTTCTTGCGAGGAGTGAGCCGAGGCATGCGC
>JBCDAA010000355.1:0-9327 GCA_039186435.1 Myxococcota bacterium
GATGGCGCTTCTTTCGGGGGAGACGCTTTCGCAGGTGCGGCGCAACACGCAGCACGGTCACCCGCAGCTCACGACCGCCGATCTCTTAGGCGGGCCGCTTCCGGGCAACCTGGTGGAGGCGAAGACCGCGAGTGACGTCGATGTGATCTGGCGAAGCTGGATTCGTCGCCCGGTGAAGATCATCGACGAGTACAACCGCATTCCCACCAAGACGCAGTCGGCGCTTCTTTCCCTGATGGGCGAAGGTTACGCCGAGCAGTTCGAGCAGGTGCTTCACGCCGGCGCGAGCAGCTGGTTCTTGACTGCGAACGACGACCTCGGCGGCGGTACCTTTCAGGTGATCGACGCCCTTAAGGATCGCATCGACGCGCTGGTGCGCGCGGTCCCTTTTGAGAGTTCGCGGCTGCCGCTGATCGCGGAGCGAGTCACCCGCAACGAGCAGCCGGAGGAGCTGCTCCCGGAAGATCTTCGCCTCGGCGCGAACGGCCTCGAGCGCGCGACAACCGAGGTGCGCGCGGTGCGGATTGCGCAGCCGGTGCTCGACGCGATGGGCGCCTTCGCGGTGCAGCTCGAGTTCTGTCAGCGCGCGTCAGACCGCCTCGAGCGCATGACCAAGGACACCCTTCGTGTTTCCGGCCGGCGCCTTGGTCAGGTATGTAACGAGGATTGCCCGCTCGACAAGCGTGAGAACCTTTGCTCCCAAAGTGAGTTCGGGTTGTCGACGCGTGCGCACTACTCCTGGCTTCGTTACGCGCAGGCCCTCGCGTGGCTCGAAGGGCGGAATGAGGTTGCGATCGAGGACCTCAAGGCGCTCGCGCCGTGGGTGCTGCACGAGCGCCTGCGTCCGAACACCCAGTCGGGATTCTTCTTGGACTCGGCCCACAAGAAACTCCTGAGCGATCGGGCGGAGTGGATCACCCAGCTCTTTGAAAGCGCGCTCGAGCACTTTCATTTGCACGAGGAAGATCGAAGCGTCATCGACGAGCTCCGCGCGCGAACGCCGAAAGACGCGCGCGAGAATCGCGAGCTTCGGGAAGAGGCGCTCACTCTCGAGCAGCGTCTGCGCGACAGCCGGGAGCTCACCGGGCTCCTGCACGAGGATCTGTTGCGCCTTCGCGCGTTCGTGCATCACCTGAACGGCCTGGCGTCATGAGCGTCTTCCACGACCTAGTCGAAGAAGCGGACCGCGTGGGGCGGCAACGATTTTCACGCTGGCGGCCGGCGCTCTTGAAGCAGCTTGCGGAGGGGCCGGCGCTCACCCTTTGGGCGCAGCTCGGTCGCTCCGAGGAGCGCGAGGTTCGTTTTCGGGCGTACCTCGACCTTGCGCTCGAGGCGATCGGACGGGGCGTGCTGACGTCCTCGCGAATCGTTTCGCCGACGGCAGGCGGTGTCCTGCCGACGCTCTTGGTGCGGCAGATTCCCCGGGAGGCTCCCTCGGTGCGCCGAATGGTCGAACTCTGGAACGTGGGCGATGGCCTTGCCGCGCATTCGCCGTGGCTCGATCGACTCGTCGCGCCCGCCTGTGACGAACTCGACACCCTCGCCGATCTGGAGGCGACCTTGGCCGCCGTACTTGAGCGCCTCTATCAAGCGCCGACGCCGAGCAACGCCGCGGACGCGCTTCGTACCGAGGTCGTGCACTTGCGCCGTCACGCGGAGACGTTTCTCCCGGGGCGCCTTCGTTTCGTAACGCCGCGCATTCTCGCGGTCCGCGATCGGCGCAACGACGACGAGCTCGCCATCGCCGTTCTTCCCGAGCGCACATGGATTGCGGGGCCGCTCGAGTTACCGATCGAGAGTTCGGCGCCGAGCGAAGTTCCGGTTGCCCTCGGACCGGGAAGCGTGCGCATCGGGGAGGCCCGCGGTCGTTTTGAAGGGCTCACGACCTGGCAGCACGTGGTGGTGTCGCCTGCGGGGTTTGTCGCGGCGACCTGTGTTGACTCTCAGCGCCTTTGGATTGGACGACCGTGACCTCGCCGTCGCTCGAGGCTGCGATCGCGGAGCGCTGGGACGCGGCAAAGGCGCACTGGGCGCGAAGCCTTCGCCTTCATCTGCCCAAGATCGACAACGAGGATCCCTCCCTCGCGCGGCTGGATCTCCGGTCGCGGCAGGTTTTCATCAACGGCGAGCGAATCCGCAACGAAGGCCTGCTTCCCTCGCTGGAAGCGATCCTGGCGCATGAAGTCGGCCATCACGCGCGCTGGCCGCGGACGCTCGCGATGACGGCGCGGCTGCGTCTCGTGGAGCAGCAGCTAATTCCCGTCGAACACTTCAGCGCGATCAACCTCTTCACGGATCTGCTGATCAACGAGCATCTCGGCCGTCGCGGGCTCGCCCACGAACTCGCGGCGGTCTACCTCGCGGGGGGCGCCAACGCAGAGACGGCCGCGACGTTTCTCTTCACCCTCGCGGTTTACGAGGAGCTCTGGCAGCTCACGCCGCGTGCGCTGGTGTCGACCGGTCACGAAAAGCTCGCGCGCATCTACCCGGCGTACCGCTCGGAGGCGCATCTCGTCGCTCAGGATCTCTTTCGCCTCGGCCCGAATATCATCACGCAGTTCCTTTTCTTTCTCTCGGTGCTCAGCCGGTACTGGGTGGCCGACCAGGAGGGCGACCAGCACTCCGATCACTGCGGCTGCGACGATGAACCGAGCAACGACGACTGGGCGTCCGCGCTCGACCCCCACGCGATGGAAGATGAGGCGGTGGACCGCGCTGAGAAGGAAGGCTGGCTCAACCGCGATCAGATCGATCGCTTGAAGGACGCGCGGCGCCTGGGACAGCGAAGTAGCGGCTTGCCGGGCCACGAGGGATCGGAGCGCGTCTCGGCGATCATGGCGGCGTGGTATCGGCGAACGGCGGAGCGCTACCTGATCGAGCCGCCGCCCATGCATCAGCTCGGCGGCGCGATCGTGCCGACGGTTATCCGAGAGTGGGAGCCCAGCGAGTCGGTGCAGCGCATCGATTGGATAACGACCCTGGCGCGCCGCGGCCCTCGCTATGGTGCGGCGGCTCCCTTCGTGCGCGAACCCGCGCGGGATCGCGACGGGGTGTCGACCACCCTCTGGGAGACCCGGGTCGAGATCTTTCTCGACGTGAGCGGCTCGATGGCGGACCCGACCGAAGGTGAAAACGCGATGACCCTGGCGGCGATGATTCTCGCGACCGGCACCACGCGAGCGGGAGGATGGGTTCGCGCGCATCTCTATTCGAGCGAGGTCGAGTCGAGGTGGGAATGGACGCGCTCACCCACCGTGCTTTCCGAGTTCCTCATGAACTATGTCGGCGGCGGCACGGAGTTTCCCTTTGAGGTACTCGCCAAATCCCTCGACGAGAGCCCGGCGCAGCCGCTTCGGGTGATCTTTTCGGATCAGGACTTCGACATGAACGTCACCGACTACGCGCCCGAGTCCTCGCAGTTGCTTCAGACGGCGGCGCATGCGCCCGGGACGATTCTTGTGCTCTACTCGCCGAACCGAGAGATGTGCCGAACCTACGAGCGATGGGGATTGCGCGTGGTTCCGGTGTGGGCGGAGGATGAGTTCCCGGTCGTCGCCGCGAATCTTGCGCGGGCGCTCTTTCCCGTCGCGGATGGGCCGGGAGCTGTGCGATGACGCTGCAGCTTCCCCTCAAAGCGGTGATTCATGTGCTTCGAGGCTCGCTCCCTCGCGCGCAGCACGAGAGCGTTGACGCAGCGCTCTACCGCGCGCGCTTTTGTGATGCACTTCGGGATCGCCGCATGGTGGTCCCAAGTCCGCAGGAGCTCGACCACGCGGAGTCGTCGATGGATCCGGCTTCCTGGAGGCGTCTCGCGACCGTGACCTCAGCCATCGAAGACGAAGCGATCGGCGAGGCGGTGTCGATCGCCGCGCGTCTCGACGAAGATCCCAGTCGCGTTTGGTTTGAGGGCTTTGTCGGGTTTGCGGCGGGAATGGACCTTCATCCCCTCGAGCTGCTGCGAGAGTCGAGCCACCGCCTCGAGGAGTACGCGCGCACGTGGCTGCTCCGGGTTGGCGTCGGCGTCGCGGGCGAGAGCAGCGACCAGAGCATCGAGCGATTGACGCGTCTCGACTACGCGCGCCTTCTCGCGGAAGCCGAGCGCGCCCGCGACGCGGCGACGCGACGTCTCTCGGATCTGCGAAGACTGCAGGCGAAAGCCGAGCGCGCCCGCTAAGGCGAGATTTACCGGTCCTTTACGCACGGGGGCGGGCCGCCCGCGCATGATGATTCCTGTGAGGCCGTGGTGGGTTGTGTTGTGCGCGCTGAGCTGCGCGCCGGAGGAGGGAACGCCTTGTCCTCCCGTTCCTCCCGCGGTGGAGCCCGCGTATTGGACTGACGGGATGGGCCTCTATCGCGAGGTGGTGCCGATCGACGCGTATTTCGTTCCCGCGGATATCTTTCGGCCCGGGTACGACGTGCCCGCTGCAGACGTTGTCGCTCGTAGCCAGCGCATGACGGCCACAGAGCGCGCGGCGTACGCGGCCGGCGCCGGTCGTCATACAGGCTTCGTTCTCTTTGTGCTCAAGCACGAGGGCGACATCGTTGCGCGCTGGGAAGGTCGCTCGCCGATGCGCCCCATTCCGAGGGTTTGGGACGGTGCGATCTGGCAATCGAGCGGACGCTCCGACAATGCGGCGGTGGCTTCGTTCGAGTTTCTCATTCCAGCCGCCGAGGAATCTCGCCGCTCTGTGTACATGATGATCGAAGGGCACCTCTCCGACATCGAGACGCGGGCCGTTCGCTTCGGTGCGTATCCAGGAAACGAAGCGATCCTTCGACGCGGCCTCCGTCGCGCCGATGCGGTGGTGTACGTGCCCCCGTCCTTTCGGCGAAGGCGCGGACCGGGTGCAGACGCACCGCTGGATTGCCTTGTCGGGGATCTCACGGTAGCGGAGCTTCCGCAGACGGCGAGTCTCTCGGGCGACACGTTTGCGTTCCTCGTCCGCGACGGGACCCTCGCGCGTCAGCGACAGGTCTTGTTCTCGTACCACCACGGAACGTTTCGAAATCGGTACGGGCCTCTCTACTGGCTCGGCAATCCCCTGCGTCCGGACGTGACGCGTTGGCAGCTCGCCCGGGAAGCGACGCCGACCGACGACAACCCGATCACACTGCGACTTCTCGATCCAGAACCGAGAGAGTGGTTCGTGTTGGAGCTTGTTGTGGGCACCGATGCGCCGCGGGCGCTCTTTCAGCGAGCGATGCGGGCGAGCCAGCGCGACGGAGGTCATCCGCTCTTCCACGTCGAGGTCCACCGGGGCGAGGAGCGAGTCACGATCGCGCCCAAGGGACGTTTTGGGGAAGACTCCTGGGGGGCGACGGAGGCGGAGCAGAACGAGGCGCTGAACTTCGCGTACTACTTCGTTTACGTGGGAGCCGGACTGGTGAAACTTGCGATCCGTCCGACCGAGCGGCCGTGGGAGGCGAGCGTTCGCGCGACGTACCGCCACGAATGGGACGTGCAGGACGAACGAACCTACGCGGCCGGACCGGTGAAGCTCTCGCGGGGCGGTATCCGCTAAACGCCCAGCAGCAGGCCGTCGACCTCGGCACCGGTCGCTTCCGCCAGGGCGCGCGAGTAGAGCTCGACTTGAACGACGTAGTTGTCGGTGGCACCGGACGCGTCGAGGTCGGTTTTGTAGTCCACGACCACCCAGGTTCGGCCCCCGAAGGGATCGTCTTCTTCGAACGCCAGGTCGACGACGCCTTCAACGAGGACTCCGTCGCTCGTGCGATGCGTGATGGGGACTTCTCGGCGCACTCGCACCGCCGCCGCCGCGCGTTGCAGAACGGGATGGCCAAGGGCCGTTGTGACCGCCTCGACCGCGGCTGCAACTTCGTTCTCTGTCGCCCCAAGGATGCGGCCCTGGGAGTGCGCGAGCGAAGTGACGAGGTCGCGCTCGGCGTCGAAGGGAATCTCCGCGAGGACCGCGTGCACCAGCGTGCCGAAGCGAGCTCCGGAAGGGCGCGCCGGTGTCCACGCGCCGGTGCTCGCGATGCTCACCCCAAGACCTTCGGGCGCGGCGTCGGCTGCAACCTCGCTGACGGAGCGCACGATTCGAGACGCCTCCGTCGCGCGGCGTAGCGTGGCCTCACGCGCCTTTCGCCAATCTTCGTACGCGTCCGCCGAGGCGGCCGCGCTGTCTCCGTTGGGGGAGAGAAGCGCCTGACGCCGCATTTCACCGCCGGCCGGCGCGCTTCGAAGGAGCTGCGGATCCCACCAGACGATCTCGACGCCTTCCACGTGATGGAGGCCCGGCCGGACCGGATTGACGCCCTTCTGCCGAACCTTGTCGTTTCGCACCAAAACCGTATCGGTGCCTTCGAACGTGGGACATCCAGGCGCGGGCGTCGCGGCCTGACGATCCGCCGGGTACATGCGTTCGTAGAGGGTGCGGAGCCAGCTGCCGGCCAGCGGGTCGTCACCGACGGCGGGGACGACGAGAAGATCGCTCGCGCGGGTCGCCGCCACGTACGCGACGCGAACGCGTTCGGCGACGTCGGCTTCGAGGACCGCGGTCTCGTGCGTGCGAACGTCCGCAGGGACCGCCTGACAAAGCGGCGTCGCCCAAAGGCCCGCTTTGGAGTCGACGTAGCGGCTCGGCTGCGTCCGCGTTTCTTTCGCGGTGGGATCGCAGAGGATCACCACCGGAAACTCCAGGCCCTTCGCGCGGTGAACCGTCATCAGTCGAACGCCGCCCTCGCCATCGTCGAGGGTCGCGCCGGCGTTTCCTCGCTCGGCTTGATCGTCGATCCAGCGCACGAACGACCGAAAGGAGGTCGCGCCGCGGGTCTCGAGGCGACGCGCGTGACTCACAAACTGCGCGACGTTCGCCAGGGTTTGGCGCGGCGCGGGCCAGAATGCGAGGGACGCCACGACGCGCGCTGCTTCCAAGAACGCCGATACCGTGTCGGCAAAGGGACGCTCGTTGCGGGTGCGGTGAAGCTCCGCGAGGAGCGTGAGGGCGCGCTGAACTTCCTGCTCCGCGTCGTCGAGGTCGAGCGCGCTGCGGTCGGTGAGCGGATGAAAGGGGTGACTCTCGAGGGGAAGGGTTCGTGTCTTGGCGCGAAAGCTCAGGAGCGTTCCATCGTCAAACCCGAGAAAGGGGCCGCGCAGCGTTGCGAATACCGCGAGAGGATCGTCGGGCCATTCGATGGCGGTGATGAGCTGGCGGAGCGCAGCGATCTCTTCGCGGTCGTAGAAGGAGCGACCTCCGTGCAGAACGTGGGGAATGCCGTGCCGCGAGAGCGACTGCACGTAGGGGACGGTGACGTCGCTCCAGGCGGACGCCATTCGGGTGAAGAGGAGCGCGATGTCGCCGAACCCCACGGGGCGTTGTTCGGGCCCGACGCGCCAACCGCTTTCGCGAACGAGCCCGTGCACAAACGCGCCCACGGTGGGCGGCGTGGAGGCCTCGACCTGGCTTTGCCACGGCGCGGTCCCGAAGTTGCCGTAGGGTTCCGGGATCGGGAGCGCGACAACGGTGGGCTGCGCGGGTTCGTCTCGAAAGGGCGAAAGGGGAACGTAGCGCGCCTGCACGCCCTGCTCCTCTTGCATGCGCGCGGAGAAGGCCCCGTTGAGAAAGCGCTGGAGCGAGGGCACGCCGCGAAAGCTCGTCGTGAGGTCGAGGACCTCGCCGCCCGCGCGAGTAACCGCGGCTTTGGCGTCTTCGTACACCGCGAGATCCGCGCGACGAAAGCGATACACCGCCTGCTTGGGATCGCCGACCGCAAAGAGTTTTCCGGGCGTGATCTCGTCCCCGGCGGAAGCGAGCATGAGCATGAGCTCGACCTGGACGGGATCGGTGTCCTGAAACTCGTCGATGAAAAGATGCGAAAACCGCGACTGCAAGTCCGTGCGAACGTCGCTCTTCTCTCGGACGAGGTCCCGCGCCTTCAGGAGAAGGTCGAGGAAGTCGAGCTGGCCGCGCTCGCGCTTGAGCGCCTCGTACTCGTCCACGAGAGGAAGGAGCTCCGACTGCAGCGCCGCGGCGAGATCCTGCTCCGCGTCGATGACGAAGCGATCGACGAGCTCATGAAGGGCATCGCGCTTTTCGACGACGTCCGCTTTGTCGAGACCGCCGAACTTCTTTCCCCAGCCTCGCCATTTCCACTGCGGCTTGGACTTCGGCGCAAAACTCCGCAAGTCGGCCTCGAGGCGATCGAGAAGCTGCGCGCGAAGGCGCGGGGACTCGCTCTCGCTCACCTCGCGTCGCTCGAAAAGGGCGAAGCGCGCGTCGGCTTCGCGAACGAAACGGCGGATCAGATCGAGCGCTTGCCGGAGGTAGTCGCGCTCGTCGGTGGAGGAGAGCGCGAGCGCGCCAACCTCGCGCATTCGGTCGAGTACCTCGAGCATGCGCGCTTCGCGCTCGAAGGGCGGACGCTGCCACGGTCGGCGGTAGTCACGCCGTTCGATCAGATCGCCGAGGGCGCGCCGGAGTAGCTGGCGCGGCCCCATGTCGCGACCCCAGCGGCGCATGTGAAGGACGCGCGCGACGCCGGGCGGAGGATCGCCGAGGACCTTTTGAAACCAGCGGTCGAAGACGCGATTGGCGAGCTGCTCGACGTCTTCGTCGTTCATCGTCTCGAAGGCCGGGTCGACGCCTGCCTCGACGGGACGTTCGCGGAGGAGCTCCCCACAAAAGCCGTGAATGGTGCCGACGTAGGTCAACTCGAGGACGAGCAGCGCGGCTTCGAACCGTTCGGCGTGAACCTCGTCGCGCTGGCGCGCGTCTTCGAGGGCTTCCCGCAATCGAAGCTTGAGTTCACCGGCCGCTTTGTCGGTGAAGGTCACCGCGACCATTTGGTCGAGGCGCGCGCCGCTGCGGACGGCGCTGATCATGCGCTTGATGAGGGCGGTGGTTTTGCCCGTGCCGGCGGCGGCCTCCACGAGGAACGTCGTCTCGAGGTCGTGCTCGATTCGATGACGTGCATCGGCGTCCTGCATCACCGTCATCGTTCATCTCGCACGCGAAGGAGTTCCGTCAGCGGTCCCGCGGCTTTTCGCCGCGTTCGTCGCTCTTCATGAGGTCCGCACACGGCCGCGTAGTCGCACCATTTGCAGCTTCCTTGGGAGGGCGCAGCCGGCAAGAACCCGCGCCGAAGGTGCTTTCCGACCAAGCGAAGAAACGAGCCGGCCGCTTCGCGTCCGCGCGCGTCGAGGGCCACGTCGCGCATCTGAAATCCGCCGCGACTCGTGCAGTAGAAGAGCCGTCCGCCGACGACCTTCGAGTCCGGGAACATCGTTTCGAGTGCGAGGGCATAGAGGAGCGGCTGGAGTGCGCGCCCGCCGCCGATGCGCACGTCCTTGCCCATCCAGGGCGGCAC